>DATLQA010000241.1:0-2558 GCA_035535495.1 Actinomycetota bacterium
CCGCCTGGTCACCTTCCCCACCCTGCGCTCGGCCCTGCTGGCCGGCGCCCTGCTCGCCTTCGCCCTCTCCTTCGACGAGATCATCGTCACCACCTTCACCGCCGGAGCCGGCGACCAGACCCTCCCCATCTGGATCTTCACCAACCTCACCCGCCCCAACCAGGCCCCCATTGTCAACGTGGTCGCGGTCCTCCTGGTCCTGATCTCAGTCGTGCCGATCTGGTTCGCCCAACGCCTGTCGGAGGGCACGGTGAGGGGCGGGGCAGGCGCCGCCGCCCGGTAAGGAGGAATGGGATGGCGGTCAGGATCGACCCGACGCTGGGCTGCGCGAACGCGACCAGGCTGGCGGCGTTCTGGAGGCTGGCCCTCGGCTACAAGGACGAACCCCGCCCGCCCCGTTCGCCACCAGGCTGGAATGGCTGCAGGCGGCCGACTCGGAGGCGGGCCTCGAGTGGCCGGGACCGGCAGCCCCGAGGAGCGATGGGCCAGGATCACCAGGGAGGTCGACCGGCTGTCCGCGGCCGGCGCGACCGTGCAGCAGCCGTTCCCCGGCCACCACGTGGTCATGGCCGACCCCGAAGGCAACGAGTTCTGCGTCGCCTGACCCGACCCGATTGATCATCGAGGGCGTGTTCGCTACCGGCCGGCGGTTGTGTCGAGCCCGGCCAGCCGCCGCTGGAGGAGGCGCCGTTCGGCGTCGTCGTGGACCAGAGCCAGGGCTCGGTGATAGGCCTCGCGGGCCTCTAGCAGGCGCCCGAGACGCCGAAGCAGCTCGCCGCGCGTCGCGTGCAGATAGTGGTAGTCCTCCAAGGGGAGGCGGTCGACGATCTCCAGGCCCGCCTGGGGACCCTGGGCCTCGGCGATCGCGACCGCTCGGTTCAGCTCGACGACGGGCGAGCCGGTCCGGCGCGAGAGCTCACCATACAGCGCGGCGATCTGGGACCAGTCGCGCGGCTGGTCGGCATGCAGGGACGCGATCGCCGCCTGCAGCACGTAGGGACCACGGCCGAGCAGCGCCAGGGCCCGGTCCAGCGCCTGCCGACCCTGGGCGATCTCGGCGGTGTCGAGCAGCGAGTGGTCCTGGTCGGCCAGCAGCACCAGCTCGCCGTCGCGAAACCGCGCCGCCTGGCGCGCGTCCAGCAGCAGCATCAGCGCCAGCAGCCCGTGCACCTCCGGCTCGTCGGGCAGCAGCTCGGCCAGCGCCCGCCCCAGCCAGAGCGCCTCGGCCGCCAGGTCGCCGCGGCCGCCGTAGCCCTGGTTGAAGATCAGGTAGACGACCGCCAGCACGGCGACCAGCCGGTCGGGTAGCAGGTGCTCAGGTGGCACCCGGAACGGGATCCCGGCGGCCTTGATCTTGCGCTTGGCCCTGACCAGCCGCTGAGCCATGGTCGGCTCGGGGACCAGGAAGGCGCGGGCGATCTCGCCGGTGGTCAGGCCGCCGAGCGTCCGCAGGGTGAGCGCAACCTGGGCCTTGGTGGCCAGCGCCGGATGACAGCAGGTGAAGATGAGCTCAAGCCGCTCGTCGGGAAACGCCGTCGCGTCCATCGGGTCCTCGGCTGCCTGCGGCACCTGCAGCAGGCGGGACTTGGCGGCCAGGGTGCGGTCGCGGCGGATGCGGTTGATGGCGCGGTTACGCGCCGTGGTCACCAGCCAGGCGCCCGGGTTGGCGGGAACCCCGTCTTGGGGCCAGCGCTCGGCGGCGATCGCGAAGGTCTCCTGGGTGGCTTCCTCGGCGAGGTCGAAGTCGCCGAGGAAGCCGATCAGCGCAGCCAGCACACGGCCCCACTGGTCGCGGAAGACCTGTTCGAGGGTGGTTACCAATACGTCTCGCTGGGGCGGATCTCGATGGCGCCACCCAGCCGGGCCGATGGGATCCGCGAGGCCAGCTCGATCGCCGCATCCAGGTCGTCGGCCTCCAGGACGCAGTAGCCGCCGATCGCGTCCTTGATCTCGACGAACGGGCCGTCGGTGGTCAGCGTCTTGCCGTCTTCCACCCGCACGGTGGTGGCGTTCTCAGGAAGCCCCATCGGGACGCCGCCGGTGAACCCGGGCGTCTTGTTCACCGCATCCCACTCGGCATAGATCCGCTTCTGCTCGTCCTCCGGGCGCGGTGTCGTGAGACTGGTGCCGTGGTAGATCAGCAGCACGTACTGCATGGTTCCCTCCTTCTCGGGGATGGTCACCCATGAGACAAACGGGGAGCCGCGAAATCGACAAGCCCCGCCGAAGAAACTTAGACCTGGCGGTCCAGGACCTGGTCGGCGACGGCCTGGAGGGCGGTCCGGACGGGGCCGGTGGGGACGCCGTTCAGGGCGGCTCTGGCGGCGTCAACCTCGGCCTGGGCGGTGTCGCGGGCCTCGGTGAGGGCGGGTGAGTGGCGCAGCAGGTCGAGGGCGTCGCTGATGGCGCCGTTGTCTCGGTCGCCGTCGAGGACGGCGGTGAGCCGGTCGGCGTCGGGGCCGCCGTTGCGGAGCAGGTACAGGACGGGCAGGGTGCGGACCCCGGCCCGCAGGTCGCCGCCGGGGACCTTGCCGGCCACGCGGGCGTCGGCGGTGATG
>DATLQA010000242.1:0-11663 GCA_035535495.1 Actinomycetota bacterium
GGCGGGCGCTCGTAGGGCAGCTCCTGCTCGGCGGTCATCACCACGACCGAGCCCTGGCCGGAGCCCTCCCTGATGCCCTCGGCCGCCTTGCCGGCCGCCACACCACCACCGATGATCAGGAAGTCCACGTCGCGGACTGCCATGCCTGCCTCCAGCTCCGTCGTTGGGTCGGCTCGTCAGGTCGCGGCGAGCCCGCCCATTGTCGACCTGATCGGTCGATGGTGCCGAGCGGACCGTTCCCGGCAACGGCGGGTCAGGGCGGCGCGGCCTCGCCGAGCTGGTCGAGTTCTCGGGCTCTGGCCAGGTAGGCGGCCGGATCCCGATGGTAGGCGCGGGTGCGCTCCGCCGCCCTGGCGACCACCGCGGGGACCAGCGACCGCAGGTCGCCGCCGCCGGCGGCCGCCTGGCGAGCCTCGGTCGCGGAGCGGGCGGGCACCCAGGCCGGCGTGGCCAGCGGCCACACCTCCAGCGGCGATTCCGGGCCCGGCCGCCCAACCCGCGATCCCGCCTCGCCGCGCTGGGCGATGGGGAGCGGGTGGGCGTGGCCGGCACGGTCGGCCACCAGGATGGTGGCCGCGGCGGCCAGGCGGGTCAGCGCCGCCTCCGCGTCGGTGTAGTAGCGCGGGTCGACCAGTTGTGCGGCCTTGTCCGCGCCGACCAGCAGCACGACCTCGCCGGCACCGGCGGCGCGGAGGGCCTCGGCCATGTCGACCAGCAGCGGGTGGCTGGCGACCGCGACCGCCGCCCAGGGGTGGCGGGCCGCCCATGCCCGCGCCCAGTCGAGCCGGTCCACCGGGTGGGCGCGCTCGACCTCCTGCTTGTCCAGGCTCACCGGAGCCATGGCGAGGACCACCCGCTCGCAGCCGGCCCGGCGGCCGGCCACCGCCAGCGCGGCGTGCGCCCGGGTGAACGGGTTGAACGTGCCGGCCAGCAGGCCGTGGCGGCGTCCAGGGGCGAGCGTGCCGGCCACCAGCTCCAGCCGGGGCGGCCCTGGCATCCGGGCCCGGGCGAGCGCCGCCGCCAGCGGCGCCAGCCGGCGCCGCTCCGCAGGCGTCAGCCTGGCCGTGGGTGCCAGCCGGCGCCGCTCCGCCCGGCTCGGGCTGGCCTGATCCATGCTGCCAGTATGCTCACGGTGGACTCGCGTCGTGCCCCCGTCCGCGACTGGATACCGCCGTCCCGAAGGAGCGCGCATGCCCGAGCACGCTGCGCCGGCCGCCGCCGAGCGGGCGCCCTACGAGTTCGACCTGGCGACCGCGGTGGAGGCCGGCGGCGACGGCCGCTCCTACGGCGCCACCATCGACCCGGGTTGGACCGTCGGCGGCCGCCCCAACGGCGGCTACCTGCTCGCCATCGTGACCAGGGCGGCGCTGGCCGAGGCCGCCCACCCGGACCCGCTCGCGATCAGCGCGCACTTCCTGGCGCCGCCGGCGGCCGGGCCGGTCACGGTCGACGTCGAGCGGCTGCGCGCCGGGCGCTCGGTGTCCACGCTCAGGGCCAGGCTCGGCCAGGACGGCACCGCCTGCCTGGAAGCACTGGTCACGGCGGGAAAGCTCGACTCGGCCGAGCCGGTCTGGCGGGCGGGGAGCCCGCCGGCGCTGCCCCCGCCGGACGAGTGCGTCCCGGGACGGCCGGAGGGCCCAGGCGGCGTCCGGGTGTCCATCCTCGAGCACATCGACGAGCGCATCGACCCCGCCACCACGGGATGGGCCGCCGGCCGGCCGGGCGGGCGCCTGGAGATGCGCGGCTGGGTCCGGTTCCATGACGGCCGCCCGCCGGACCCGCTCGCCCTTCTCCAGGTGGTCGACGCGCTCCCGCCGGTCAGCTTCGAACTGGGCGTCACCGCCTGGGCACCGACGGTGGAGCTGACCGCCTACGTCCGCCGCCCGCCCGCACCCGGCTGGCTGGCCTGCGTGGTCAGGGGCCGGATGCTCCAGGGCGGCTGGTTCGACGAGGAGGCCGAGGTCTGGGACGAGCAGGGCGCCCTGGTCGCCCAGTCACGCCAGCTCGCCGGCGCCCGGAGGTTGCCGACAGCGCCTTAGCGGCGGAGGCCACCGAGCGGTTGCGTCACGAGCGGAGCTCGTCGGGGACGACGGTCAGCTCGACCAGCTCGCCGCCGCGGAAGGCCCGCACCGTCAGGGGCTGCCCGATCGCCTCACTGACCATCAGGCGCTGGAGATCGTTGGCGTCGACCACCGGGCTGCCGCCCACGTCGATGATCAGGTCCTCGCGCTGCAGCCCAGCCCTGGCGGCCGGGCTGCCCGGCACCACCTCGACCACCTCGACCGCCGCGGTGCGGTCGACGGCCTGGGCGACCCTGGGCGGGAGCGGCCGCCGCCCGCCGGCGATGCCGATGTAGGCGCGGCGGAAGCGGCCCTCGCGCATCAGCGCGGCGATGATCTTGCGGGTCGTCTGGTTGATCGGCACCGCCAGGCCGAGGCCGACACCGGCCACGGCGGTGTTCACCCCGACCATGTGCCCGTGCCCATCGACCAGTGCACCGCCGGAGTTCCCCGGGTTGAGGGCGGCGTCGGTCTGGATCACGTTCTCGATGAAGCGGGCGGTGTAGCCGTCCCTGACGGGGAAGGAGCGGCCGAGCGCGCTCACCACGCCGGCGGTGACCGAGCCCGAGAAGCCCATGGGGTTGCCCACGGCCACGACGAGCTGGCCGACCCGGAGCCGGTCGGCGTTCCCCAGGGACACCGGCTCCAGGTCGGCCTCGCTCGCGCGGATGACCGCCAGGTCCGAGAGCGGGTCCCGGCCGATCACCTCGAAGCGCAGCTCGCGTCCGTCGGAGAAGGAGGCACGGCCACGGCTCGCCCCCTCGACCACGTGGGCCGAGGTGATCAGGAACCCGTCGGGGGTGAGCACCACCGCCGAACCGGACCCCTGGCCCTCCCATCCGCCTGCCCGGCGGCGGACCCGCAGGCTCGCCACTGAGCGCGGCACCCGCTCGGCCACCGAGGTGACCAC
Organism: Actinomycetota bacterium; assembly: GCA_035535495.1. GTDB lineage: Bacteria > Actinomycetota > CALGFH01 > CALGFH01 > CALGFH01 > DASUZB01. The sequence goes on from DATLQA010000242.1 coordinate 2,971, forward strand.
CTTGGAGTAGGCATCGAGTGCCTCGTCCGGGGGCGCGTCGCCGTCCCGGTCGAGGCGCTCACCTGGCTCGCGGTCGGCGAGCAGCGCGTCGATGAACTGGATCGAGCCCTCCACCCCGCACCTCCTGAGCCGGCGCCGCACCACCGCGGGTGTCAATGCGTAAGATTGTAATGATCCTTTCGGAAGATCGCAGCGGCCGTCAACCGGCGGGGACGACTGCCTCCGCTTCGATCTCCACGCGCCACCGCGGGTCGAGCAGGCCGGCCACCGCCACCATGGTCGAGGCCGGGCGGACGTCGGCGAAGACCTCGCCGTGGGCGCGCCCGATCGCCTCCCAGTCGGCGGCGTCGACCACGTACAGCCTGGTCCGCACGACGTGCTCGGGTCCCGCTCCGACCTCGGCCAGCGCGTCCAGGATGATCTCCAGGCAGCGGGCCGCCTGGACCTGTGGGTCGGGGTCGCAGGAGCCGTCCGGCCAGATCGGCGCCGTGCCGGCGACCAGCACCCGCTCGCCCACGCGGACCGCGCGGCTGTAACCGACCACCGGCTCGTAGGGTGACCCGGCGGCGACCCGGGTCCGGTCCTCAGCCACTGCGATCGGGGCCGGCCGCGGTGAGCTGGATGCGGATCAGGGCGCGCCGGTCCCGCTCCATCGCCCGGCGGTAGTCGTCCCAGTCCGGGTGCTCGCCGGCGATGCCGCGATAGTAGTCGACCAGCGGCTCCATGGCCTCGGGGAGGGACAGCACCTCGGCGGTGCCGGCGAGCTGGATCCACCTCCCGTAGAAGCCGTCGTTCATCACGCACACCCACACGTGCGGGTCGCGCCGCGCGTTGAGGGTCTTCATCGCCGTCTCGCGGGTGCTCACCGTCGCATAGCCCTCGCGATCCAGGCCGACCAGCACCGGCGACAGCTGCGGCGACCCGTCCCTGCGCCTGGTCGCGAGCACCGCGCGGTGGTTGTCGGCCAGGAAGCTCCGCGCCTCGTCCAGATCCATGCCGCCTCCCGCTGAGAGCCCTCGTGGCGCCGCGAGTATCGGCCGGTCCGCTACCTCTTTGCCAGCCGTGCGTCCGGCCGGCGCGGCGCCTCGTGGTCGTCGCCGCCCGGCTGGCCGGTCACGATCAGCGCCACGCCGGCGAGGATCACCGCCCCGGCGAGCAGCGCCCGGCCGGTCACCGGCTCGCCACCGAGGACCGCGCCCAGCGCGACCGCCACCACCGGGTTGACGTAGGCGTAGGTCCCCACCACCGAGGTGCGGACGTTGCGCAGCAGCCACACGTAGGCGGTGAAGGCGACCAGCGAGCCGAACACCACCAGGTAGGCCACGGCGAGCACCGAGCTCACCGAGATCTCCGCGAACCGGATGCGGGCCGGCTCGCCGCCCACCACCGACGCGACCGCCAGGACGGCCCCACCGGCCAGCATCTCCATGCCGGTCGTGACCAGCGGGCGGCGTGGCAGCGGTGCCCGTCGCGACCAGACCGACCCGCTCGCCCAGGCGAGCGCGCCTCCGAGGACCACCACCGTGGCCGTCAGGTCGAGCCGGTCCGTGCCGCTCGGCCGGACCAGCAGGACCAGGCCGGCGAAGCCAACCGCCAGCCCCACCACCGCCAGCCAGGACAGCCGCTCGGCGAGCAGCACCCGGCCGAGGATCGACATCCACAACGGCACGCTGGCGATCAGCAACGCGGCGATACCGGACGGGATGCGCTGCTCTGCCCAGGTGACCGCGCCGTTGCCGGCGGCGAGCAGGGCGGTGCCGACGACCGCGGCGGCGGCCCACTGGGCCAGGCCGGGCCGGTCGCCTTCCCGGTCGCCGCGGCGCACCGCCCAGGCGTAGAGGAGGCCGCCGGCCACCGTGAAGCGCAGCGCGGCCATCGACATCGGCGGGATGGTCCTGATGGCGATCAGGATGCCGAAGTAGGTCGACCCCCAGACCAGGTAGACGGTGCCGAGCGCGAGGATCACCAGACCCAGCCGGGGTGCCCGCTCGGTGGTGGTGCCGGATAGGAGCTTCATGCCGCCAGCACACACCATGCGCGCAACCGGCCGCACGTTGCCCACGTCAGCGCTTGCGCCGCGGCCCTTCGTGGCGGCAGAGCGCGGCGACGGTCTCGCCGGCGCCAGTGCGGTGCGGGACGTGGGGCAGCAGGGCCCGGCCGGTCGCGGTCAGCCCGCTGACAACCGCCGCAGGAGGTCCAGCACACCTGGCGGCCCGTCGACGATCAGGTCGGCCTCGGCCAGCAGCGCCGGCGGTGCTTCGGCCGTGCGCACCGCCACCCGCAGCCCCTCACCGCCGTCGGCGGCGAGCCGGGCCGCGGCGGCGAAGGCGGGCAGGTCGCCGAGGTCGTCACCGGCCACGACCACCGAGCGGGCGCCGGAGTCGGCCACCACCCGCCGGACGGCATCGCCCTTGTCGGCGTGCACGGCCGGGCGCAGCTCCCAGACCAGCTTGCCCGGGACGACCTCGAGGCCCTGACGGTCGGCGATCCGACGGACCGTCTGGTCGATCGGCGCTGCCCAGCGTTGGGGGTCGGGGGTCCGCCGGGTGTGGACCGCCACCGCGTACTCCTTGTCCTCCAGGTGGGCGCCGCTGTGGCGGATGGCGTCGCTGTTGCGCAGGTCCTCGTGGGCGGCGTCCACGGCGGGGCGGGCCGCCTCCAGGCGCGGGTCGACCCAGACCTGGCCGTCGCGGATCTCCTGCAGGCCATACAACCCGAGGTAGCGGACGCCGGGCGCGCCGGCGTGCCCGGCCAGCCAGCCGGCCGGGCGGCCCGAGATCAGCGCGACGGCGGCAAACCTGGCGGTCAGCCGCCCGAGCAGCTCGACCACCCCCGGCAGCGGCTCGGCCGCTGCCGGGTCGTCCACGATCGGGGAGAGGGTGCCGTCGAAATCCAGGCAGAGGGCAACCTCGCCCGCCCGTGCCGCCAGCCGCGCGGCGCGCTCGGCGACCGAGGTGTGGGTGGTCATCGCGCGCGCTCCAGCCAGACGGCGTGTTCCTGGCCGGGGCGGAGCTCGATGGTCTGGCCGTGGACGAGGACCTGGATGGGCTGGGCCCTGCCCGGGCGCGAGCCGAGCCGCATCTGGTCCTCGTCCAACTCGACGTCGACCCGGTGGCCCCGGTAGTGCACGCTGAACTTGAGCTGCTTGACCTCGGGCGGCAGGGCCGGCTCGAAGCGGAGCACCTCCCCGCGTGCCCGCATGCCGGTCAGGCAGCGCAGCACGATGTCGACCGTGCCGGCCATCGCCCCCAGGTGGATGCCCTCGGCGGTGGTGCCGCCCTGGACGTCGGCGATGTCGCTCTCGAGCGCCCGCAGCAGGAACTGCCACGCCTGCCCGGGCTCATACCGGGCCAGGACCCAGGCGCTCACCACCCCGCTCAGGGTGGACCCGTGGGAGGTCCGCTCCAGGTGGTAGGTGACCGTCCGGGCGAGCTGGTCGGCGCTGACCTGGTAGCCGAGGTCGGCCAGCAGCTCACGCAGCTCGTCCCGGGAGAGCAGGAACAGCAGCATCAGCACGTCGGCCTGCTTGGCGAGCTTGTAGCGGTCGGTGCTGTCGCCCTCGGCCTCCAGCACCCGGTCGAGCCGCTGGATGTTGCCGTACTTCTCCCGGTAGGCGTCCCAGTCGAACTCCCGCAGCTGCTCGTAGCCCTCGAACTGGGTCAGCACGCCGTCGGCGTGGAAGACGACCTTCATCTTGCGGGTGAGGTCGCGCCAATGATCCAGCTCCTCGTCGCCGATGGTCAGCTCCTCGACGAGCTCCTGCCGGTAGTGGGGCGGCAGCTCCGCCAGCGCCTCCAGCGCCCGCCGCAGCACCCAGACCACCATGACGTTGGTGTAGGTGTTGTTGCGCAGGCCCTGCTCGTCGGAGTCCGGGTATCCCTCGTGGTACTCATCCGGGCCCATCACGCCGTGGATCTCGTAGCGGTCCTGCTCCCGGTTGTAGCGGGCGATGCTGGCCCAGAAGCGGGCGATCTCGATCAGCAGCTCGGCGCCGACGAAGCGCAGGAACGCGGTGCTTCCGGTGACCATGTAGTGCTGCCAGACGTTGTAGGCGATCGCGATGTTGACGTGGCGCTGAAGGTGGGAGTGGTCGGGCAGCCAGCGTCCTGATTTCGGGTTGAGGTGGAGCTGCTGGGTCTCCTCCTGCCCGTCGGAGCCGCTCTGCCACGGGAACATCGCACCGGCGTACCCGGCCGCCCTTGCCGCCGAGCGGGCCGTGCCGAGGCGGGCGTGGCGGTAGTCCAGCAGCGCGCTGGCCAGGATCGGCCGCTGGAAGTTGAAGAACGGGAAGATGAACAGCTCGTCCCAGAAGATGTGGCCGCGGTAGGCCTCCCCGTGCCAGCCACGCGCGGGAACGCCGACGTCGAGGTGGACCGTGTGCGGGGAGACGGTCTGCAGCAGGTGGAAGACGTGGAGATGCAGGACGGTCTCGACCCACTGGCTGGCGCTGTCCAGCTCGATGTCGAAGCGGTTCCACAGGCTGTTCCAGGCGCCGTGGTGGCGGGCGAGCAGCCCGGCGAAGTCGCCGGCGCCCGCCACCGTCAGCCGCGCGTCGGCGCGGCTCTCGGAGACCGCCCGGTCCCGGGAGGTGGACAGGGCGACGACCTTCTCCACGGTCGCCGGGCGTCCCTCCTCCAGCTCGAAGGCGAGCTCGTGGGCGACGAACCCTGGCTCGGTCACCAGCCGCCGGTCGGCTTCGGCGGTCCGACCGTCGCGCAGGAGCCTGGTGCGGGCCGCCAGGGCGACCCGGACGTGCGACTGGGTCGTCTCGACCTGCAGGTCGACCGTCTCGGCGTCCACCTCGGCCTGGCCCAGCACCGCCAGATGACGGCCGTTGAGGTCGCGGTACCGCTTGACCCCAGCATTGACCACCCGGCCGTCGAGCCCGGAGCTGACCTGGATCGCCCCCGACCAGTTCTCCGCCGTGAAGGTGGTCTCGAGCCCGGCGAGGTGCTGGTCCTTCATGCTCACCAACCGACGCTGGACCACGCTGGTGCGCCGGCCCTCCGCGTCCCGCCACCGCAGCCGCCTGGTCAGCGTCCCGTGGCGCAGGTCCAGCTCGACCCGGTGGTCGAGGACGTCGGCCTGCTGGACGTCGAACCATGGCCCGCCGCCGACCCGGAACCGCAGCGGCAGCCAGTTGGGGACGTTGACCAGGTCCTCGTTGGTGAGCTTGCGCCCGGCGATCTCGGTGACCAGCCGGTTGTAGAGGCCGGCGACGTAGGTCCCCGGGTAGTTGACCCCGTCGGCGTCGGCCTCTGGTAGGGCGCCACGGGTGACGAAGTACCCGTTGCCGAGCGCGCACAGCGCCTCACGCAGCCCCTGGTGGGCGGGGTCGAAGCCGTCGTAGACCAGCGTCCAGACGCTCGGCGGCACCTCCGTGTGTCGCCGCCGCAGCTCCGCGGCCGCCGGCCGCTCCTCCAGGCGGCCATCGGCCAACGCCTCCAGGGAGACGTCGTCCAGCGTGGTCACGACCAGGTCGGCCCCCTCCTCCCGCAACCGGTCCCGGTCGTCGAGACGGGCCACGCCGAGCGCGGCCATCCCGCCCGCCTTGGCCGCCTGGATCCCGCTGGTGGCGTCCTCGACCACGACGCAGGCGCTCGGGGTGACGCCGAGCTCGGCGGCCGCGGTGAGGAAGATCGCCGGGTCGGGCTTGCCCCTGGGGAAGTCCCGTCCGGAGATGTCGGCGTCGAACAGCTCCTGCAGCGTCATCCTAGGGTGGATGAAGTCATAGTCCAGCCGCTGCTCGGCGGCGAAGGCGTCCAGGCGGATCCGCTCCAGGAACAGCCTGGCGTTCTTGGACGAAGACGCCGCCGCGACCCGCAAGCCCAGGTCCTTGACGGCCAGGATGAACCGCAGCGCGTCGGGGAAGGCCACGAACCGGCCCTCCTCGATGAGCCTGACCACGAGGTCCTGCTTGCCGGCCGCGTACTGCTCGATGCGGGCGTCGATGTCGGGCACACCGAAGTGCTCCATCGCCGCCCTGGCGCCGGCCATCCGAGGCATGCCCGCCAGCACCTGCTGATACACCGCCGGGGTGAACCGCTCGGCGGTCCAGCTCGTCTGGTCGCGGATGTCGCGCCACTCGCCCTCCATCAGCACCCTGAACGCCTCGCGCCAGGCCAGCTCGTGAGGCGAGTCCACCAGGACGCCGTCCACGTCGAAGATCGCACCCCGGAACGCCATCAGCCGCTCATCGCGGTGCCAGCTGACCTGAGGTCCTCGCAGGCCTGCGTGACCCGGGCCGCCATCGACCCCTCGGCCTTGGCCATGAAGCTGCGCGGATCGTAGGCCTTCTTGTCGCCGACCGCGCCGTCGATCCGCAGCACCCCGTCGTAGCGCTTGAACAGGTGGTCGGCGATCGGCCGGGTGAACGCATACTGCGTGTCGGTGTCGATGTTCATCTTCACCACCCCGTACGAGATCGCCTCGCGGATCTCGGCCAGCAGCGACCCTGAGCCGCCGTGGAACACCAGGTCGAACGGCCGGTCGGTGCCGACACGGGCAGCGACGGCCTGCTGGATCTCGGCCAGCAGCTCGGGGCGGAGCTTGACGTGGCCCGGCTGGTAGACCCCGTGGACGTTGCCGAACGTGGCCGCCAGCAGGTAGCGGCCCTGCTCGCCCGTCCCGAGCATCTCGGCGACCCGGAGCGCGTCTTCGGGTGTCGAGTACAGCTTCTCGTTCATCTCGCCGACGACGTCGTCCTCCTCGCCGCCGACCACGCCGATCTCCAGCTCCATGACCACCCTGGCCTTGGCGCACTCGGCCAGCAGCTCGCGGGCGATCTGGAGGTTGTCCTCCAGCGGCACGGCCGAGCCGTCCCACATGTGCGACTGAAAGAGCGGCGACTGGCCGGCCGCCACCCGCTCCTGCGACAGCCCGACCAGCGGGCGCAGGTAACCGTCGAGCTTGTCCTTGGGGCAGTGGTCGGTGTGCAAGGCCACCTGCACCGGGTGCTTGGCGGCGACGACGTGGGCGAACTCGGCCAGCGCGGTCGCGCCAGCGACCATGTCCTTGAGCCGCTGGCCGGACAGGAACTGCGCCCCGCCGGTCGACACCTGCACGATGCCGTCACTGGACGCCTCGGCGAAGCCGCGCAGCGCCGCGTTGAGCGTCTCCGACGAGGTCACGTTGACCGCTGGGTAGGCGAACCCGCCCGCCTTGGCCCGGTCCAGCATCTCGGCGTACGTCTCGGGGCTTGCGATCGGCATGGCGATCCTCTTTCGACGCGGTTCCGCGTGGTTGGGGGTGGACGGGCACGCCGGTGGCTACCGCGACCGGGCCACCAGGTTCGACCTGCCGAGCTGGTGACGGGTGTCGATCAGCCGCACCGCACCGGACCGGGAGCGCATCGACAGCGACTGGGTGAGCACCTCGTCATGCTCGAAGCGCACGCCGCGCAGCAACTCCCCGTCGGTTACCCCGGTCGCGGCGAAGAAGACGTTCTCACCCCGCACCAGGTCGTCGACGGTCAGGACGCGCTCCAGGTCGTAGCCGGCCTCCAGCGCCGCCCGGCGTTCCGTCTCGTTTCGCGGCCACAGCCGCCCGAACAGCGCTCCGTCCAGGCACTTCAGCGCGCACGCGGCGATCACGCCCTCCGGGGTGCCGCCGATCCCGACCAGCACGTCGACCCCGGTGCCCGCCCGTGCGGCCATGATCGCGCCGGCGACGTCGCCGTCGAGCAGGAACTTGATCCGGGCGCCGGTCGCCCGCACCAGCCCGACCAGCTCCTCCTCGTGCCTCGGCCGGTCGAGGATGCACACGGTCAGCTCGGTGACCTGCGAGCCCTTGGCCGCGGCGATCCGCTCCAGGTTGGTCTCGATCGGCGCCTCGAAGTCCACCACGGCGGCGGCGTCCCGGCCGACCGCGAGCTTCTCCATGTAGACGCACGGGCCAGTGTCGAACATCGTGCCCCGCTCGGCGAGGGCGACCACGGCGATCGCGTTGGGCAGGCTCCGCGCCGTCAGCGTGGTGCCGTCCACCGGATCGACCGCGATGTCGACCTGCGGGTCGCTGCCGTCGCCGACCTGCTCGCCGTTGTAGAGCATGGGCGCGTTGTCCTTCTCGCCCTCGCCGATGACGACCACGCCGTTCATCTCGATCGAGCCGAGCACCGGCCGCATCGCATCGACGGCGGCCTGGTCCACCAGTTCCTTGTCGCCACGGCCCAGGTGCCGCGCGGCCGCCATGGCGGCCGCCTCGGTCGCCCGCACCAGCTCCAGGGCGAGATTGCGGTCCAGGCCCGGTGGAAGGGCTGCCCGTTCGGCCACAGGTCACCTCCGATGACGATGCGGGAGCGGGCCGCACGGGAGCCGGCCGCGTCGAGAACTGCGCTGCACCGGGTAAAGGATCCGCCCTGACCTGGTCCGTGTCCACGGCCGCAGCCGTCATGGAGCTCGATCGAGGTGAGGGGCGGTCGTACTCTCGAGAGTGGAGAGGCCGCCAAGAGTTCACCTGATGCTGTCGCCGGCGTGACACGGCTGTGATCGCCGACCGCGACTCTGTGAACAGATTCACAAGAACGGCGTGACACGACACTGGATGGTCGAGGCCGAGAACCATGGACATAGGCGCTGAACTGGCGGTCAGGGGGCGGCTGCTCCAGCAGGTGACGGTGCTGCAGGCCCGGCGGCTCGGCCGTCCCTCCTGGACCAGCTACCGCGGACGTGGCGCCCCTCCGGGCTGGCGGACGG
>DATLQA010000243.1:0-2405 GCA_035535495.1 Actinomycetota bacterium
TGAGGCCCTCAGGCGCGGCGGGACGAGGGCGCTCGTCGATCTGTTCAAGCTCGAGGACGGGGAGGCGTTCGACCGCGAGTTCCCACCCTGGGCGCGGGCCGTCACGCTCCGAGCCGATCCAGCGGCGCTGCTCGCCGCGCACGCCCCCGAGCTGTGGGCCGAGGGATCCCGGACAAGGACCTCAGGTCGTTCCCCGTCCCGGTGCTCCTCATCACCGGGGAACATGACGACACCGGCGACGACGCCGCGAACGTGGCCGCGATGATCCCCAATGGTCAGCGTCTGCGGTTGCCGGGCCTCGGACACGGGGGGTCATGCGCCGCGAGCGCGCTCGCGATCCCAACCGCCCGCGCGTTCCTCGACCGCTGGTTCGCCCGAAGGGTGTGGTAGCGGCTGCACTGGTGGGCGTCGCCCGGCGTGCTGGTTCAGGCTGGCCGGACGGTGGCGGCGGTGCCGTAGGCGACGATCTCGGCCAGGCCGTTGCCGAGGTCGGAGGAGTCGAACCGCACCCCGAGGACGGCGTTGCCGCCGAGTTGCCGGGCGTGGTCGATGAGGCGCTCCAGGGCCGTGTGCCGGGCCCGGTCGACCACCTCGGTGAACTCCTTCACCTCGCCGGCCTTGAGCGACCGGACCGTGCCGGTCAGCCCCTTGGTCAGCCCGACGCTGCGCACGATCAGGCCCCAGGACAGGCCGAGGGTGCGTTCCACCGTGTAGCCGGGCAACTCGAAGGTGGTCGAGGTAGGTATGCCGTCTGCCGGCCCGCCGGTCATGGGTGCGCCAGCTGCCGGGACGCGAGCACTACACGCTTAGCCACCGATCCACCTCCAACCCTGCGACGTCAAGGGCGAGATCACACCACACGCGCGGCCACGTGTGAACTCTTCCGGCCCGCGAGCCGGTCACGGTCAGTGGGTATGCTCGGCGGGTGGTGATTCAGACCGACCTTGTGGTGGGCGACGGGCGCACGCTGCACGCGTACGACGCCGTGGCCGATGGTGCCCGGGGCCGCCTGGCGGTGTTCTGGCACCATGGCACGCCCAATGTTGGCGCGCCGCCCGAGCCCTTGTTCCCGGCCGCCGCCCGCCTCGGCCTCCGCTGGGTGTCGTACGACCGGCCCGGCTACGGTGGGTCAACGCCGCATCCGGGTCGGGATGTGGCGTCGGTGGCCGTCGACGTGGCCGGCGTCGCCGACGCGTTGGGCATCGAGCAGTTCGCGGTGATGGGTCATTCCGGTGGGGCCGCGCACGCGCTGGCCTGCGCCGCGTTGCTACCAGAGCGGGTCCTGGCCGCGGTCTGCGCCTCCGGCCTGGCTCCCTACCACGCGCAGGGGTTGGACTGGTTCGCGGGCATGGGGGCCGCCGGCGCGGCGGAGCTTCGCGCCGCCGCCACCGGACGCGCGGCCCTGGAGGACCACCTGGCGTCGGCCGAGTACGACCCGGAGCTGTTCACCCCCGCCGACCATGCCGCCCTGGCCGGCCCATGGTCCTGGCTGCTCACCGTCGTCGAGCAGGCCATGGAAGGCGGCCTGGGCGGGATGGTGGATGATGACCTGGCCTGCGTCGCCGCCGGACCCCTTCGGCGGAGCTGTGGCTGCGCCCGGACGACGGACACGTCTCGGTCCTTCACGCCGCCGAGGCGGCCCTGGGGCTGGCTGTGGGAGCACGCCAACCAGAGCTGACCCACCAATCGGTGGCGAGCGCTTCCCTCTGTCAGCTGGGTCAGGCGCACAGCCGGGCATGTGCGTCGTGGGTGGCGAACGACGGGTCGAGGGCGGCCAGGGCTAGCCATACGGCGCCGGCGACCCCGCTGTGTGCCGGCTGGACCGGGCCGGCGAACCGGGCCGGGAGCAGCCTTCGCAGGGTCGATCCCACCGGGGAGGCATCGCTCGTCAGGCCTCCCGCGAGGACGATCGGTGTGGTCTCGGCCGCTTCCCGGATCCGGCCGAGGGTGGCCAAGAGCGCGGCCGCGGCGCGTTCGACGATCGACCGCGCCTGCGGGTCGCCGTCCCGGTAAGCCGCGCTGACCAGCGGGGCCAGCGCCGACAGCTCGATGCCGGGGCGCGAGTTCACCGCCTGGATCACCCGGTCGCGCCGCCGGTCGGCTCCGCGGCGAGGCGCCGCCGAAGGGAGCTCGTCACCCGTCCCGTCCGCGCCCAGCTCGCGGAGCACGGCGGCGACCAGCTGACCTGGGGGCTCCCCGGCGTCGAGGGTGTGCAGGGCGGCGCGGATGGCCTCGCGCCCGAGCCAGAACCCCGAGCCGTCGTCGCCCAGCAGCCAGCCGTGGCCGTCGGCTGTCCGGGTCAACCGGTGGCCGATCACCGCCCCGGCCGTCGCACCGGTGCCGGCGACCAGCACCGAGCCGTCTGGCTCGGGTGTCCCGGCCGCGAACGCGACCTCCAGGTCCGG
>DATLQA010000244.1:0-16937 GCA_035535495.1 Actinomycetota bacterium
TGATCAAGGACCTGCTCGACCAGGGAGTGCGGGCGTTCATGACCAAGCCGCTGGACGTCAGGGAGTTCCTGGAGCTGCTCGACGACGTCGCCGTCGGGCGGGAGCGGTCGGGCCAGGCCGCCCCGACCTTCCAGGGATCCAGATGACCCTGTTCGACCTCCTCGAATACGTCAACGACGCGCTCTTCGTCGGGCTCGCCGGCGTCTGCTACCTCCAGTGGCGACGCCAGGGAGGGCGTGCCAAGGCATGGCTGGCGCTCAGCTTCGGGACCCTGGGCGGCGCCGTCATCGTCGCCATGGCCGTCTCGGCCAACCCGACCGGCGCGGCGGCCCAGTGGGTGGCCAAGGCGCTCCTGGCCGTCATCGTCCTGTTCCCGTACCTGCTCTTCCGCTTCACCGCCTCGCTGGACCGAGCCGCCCGTTGGACCGAGGCGGTGGTCGGGACCCTGGCGGGCGCGGTGGTGGCGTGGACGCTGGCGCTGCCCACCCTCCCGGAGGAGGGCGAGCCCCTGCCGCGGTGGCTCCGCGCCTACCTGATCGCGATCCTGGTGGAGTGGACGACCGTGTCGCTGGTCGTCTCGGGAAAGTTGTGGTGGGCCGGCCGCGGCCAGCCGACCGCCGCCCGCCGGCGCACGCGCGCCCTCAGCCTCGCCGCCATGGGCCTCAGCCTGACCCTCGTGGTCAGCGGGCTCGCGCCGCCGGAAAGGACCGGGCCGCTGGCGGTGGCGATCCGGATCTTCACGCTCGCCAGCGCGCTGCTGTTCTACCTCGCCTTCGCACCGCCGAGGATGCTGCGTAACGCGTGGCTCCAACCCGAGCAGGAGACCCTCAGGCGGGCGATGAACGACCTGATGGCCGTCACCCGGGCCGAGGACGTGGCTGCCTGCCTGCTCCCGCACGTCATGAGCATGGTGGGTGGGCGCGGGGCGGCGCTGGTCGACGGATCGGGAAGGCTCCTTGGAACCGACGGCCAGACCCCTGGCCTGAAGGACGGGATGCTGGTCGCGCAGGCTGGCAGCAAGGCCGACGTGCAGGTCCCCGACGTGGTGCGGCTATCCCTGGCAGCCGGCGAGCTGCTGGTGTGGGCGAGCCCGTACGCCCCGGTGTTCGGCCGCCAGGAGCTCGAGCTGCTCCAGGCGGCGGGCAACCTGGCGGAACTGACCTTCGACCGGGTCCGCAACGCCGAGCGTGACTCCGAGCTGGCCGCGATCGTGGACGCCTCCGGCGACGCGATCGTCAGCACCGGCCTGGACGGGACGATCAGGAGCTGGAACCCGGCCGCCGAGCTCACCTACGGCCGCCAGGCGGAGGAGGTGATCGGCCGTGCCCTGCCGATGCTGGTCGCGCCAGACGGTTCCGACGAGCTCCCCGACCTGCTCCGACGGGTGGGTCAGGGTGATCGCGTCAGCCTGGAGACCCAGCACGTGCGCCGGGACGGCGAGGTCGTCAACGTGGCGCTCAGCGCGGCGCCGCTGCGCAACCGGGCGGGCAGCGTCGCCGGCGTGTCGCTGATCGCCCGCGACGTCACCGACCGCAAGCGGGTCGAGGAGGCGCTGGAGCAGGCCAAGCTCGCCGCCGAGCAGGCCAACCAGGCCAAGAGCGAGTACCTGTCGCGCATGAGCCACGAGCTGCGCACCCCACTGAACGCGATCCTCGGCTTCGCCCAGCTGCTGGAGCTCGACGAGCTCCGCGACGAGCAGCGGGAGAACCTGGCCCACATCCTGTCGGCGGCCCGCCACCTGCTGGCGCTGATCAACGAGGTGCTGGACATCGCCGCCATCGAGGCCGGCCGGCTCGCGCTCTCCCTGGAACCGGTCGCCGTCGCCGACGTGGTGGCCGAGACCGTCAGCCTCATCCGGCCACTCGCCGATCAGAGCGGGATCCTGCTCGGAAGCCCGGCGCTGAGCTGTGGTGAGCACATCCATGGCGACCGCCAGCGGCTCAAGCAGATCCTGCTCAACCTGCTGTCCAACGCGGTCAAGTACAACCGCGAGGGAGGCAGCGTGCAGCTCGGCTGCGAACGGGTGGAAGGCGGGCGGCTGCGCATCAAGGTGATCGACACCGGGCCAGGCATCCCGCCGGAGTCGATCGAGCGCCTGTTCGTACCGTTCGAGCGGCTGGAGAACGACCGCAGCGCCGTCGAGGGCGCCGGCCTGGGCCTGCCGCTGTCAAAGCGCCTCGCCGAGGCGATGAGTGGGTCGCTGGACCTCGCCAGCGACCAGCGCGGCACCACCTTCTGGGTGGAGCTGCCCCTGACCGAGGGGCCGGTCCAGCGCGCCGAGCGCCAGGAGCAGGACGGACCCCCGCAGGAGCAGGACACCCACGACGAGCCGGCCCTGACCGTGCTCTATATCGAGGACAACCTGTCCAACCTGCAGCTGGTCGAGCGGATCCTGAGCCGCCGGCCGGGCGTGAGCCTCATCTCGGCGATGCGGCCGGAGCTCGGGCTTGACCTCGCGGGCGAGCACCATCCCGACCTGATCCTGCTCGACCTGCACCTGCCGGACATGCCCGGCCAGGAGGTCCTCCGCCGGCTGCGGAGCAACCCGAGGACCGCCGAGATCCCGGTGGTCGTGCTCAGCGCCGACGCCAGGCCGAGCCTGATCAAGCAGCTGGTCGACCAGGGAGCACGGACGTTCATGACCAAGCCGCTGGACGTCAACGAGCTGCTCAAGCTGCTCGACGGCATCGCCACGGAGCGGGAGCCGGCCGGCTGACAGACTCCTCAACCGCGCGGGAAGGCGGCCGATGAGTCCTGGTCGGCCAACCTCCGCCACCAGAGGAGTGGTATGGGCAGAGCGATCCTCGCCAGAGGCCTCGCCTGCGGCGCCTTGATCGCCGTCGTCCTGAGCGGCGCCCAGGCGGCTGGTGCCCAGCCCCGCACCGCCTCGGGAGTTCCGCTACGGCCCGGGCTGGCAGCCTACGACTGGCACAACGCCAGCGAGCTCAGCCCCGCTGAGACCCGCCGGCGGCTACGGTTCCTCAGCGCGAACGGCTTCAGGACCGTCTACCTCGACCTCGGCGACTACCTCGACGTCGCCGATCAGCCGGTGAGCGAGGCACAGCAGGCCCGGCTCAGGCAGCTCAAGCAGGCGCTCAGGCGCTACGTCGCCGCCGCCTCGAGCTACGGCCTGGCGGTCCACGCGGTCGGCGGCGGACCGGACTGGGCCCACGAGGAACGCCGCTACCTGGGGGCGAAGGTCGTCCAGCTGGTTGCCGAGTACAACCTCGGCGTCTCCGCCACCGAACGCCTCGGCGGCGTCCAGCTCGACATCGAGCCGTACCTGGATCCTGGGTTCTTCGCCGACGAGCAAGCCTCGCTCACCGCCTACCTGGTGACCCTGCAGGGCATCGTCGATACCTACCGGCCGCTCCGCACCGACCCCGCCAACCTCCGCCTGCAGCTCGGCTTCGTCATCCCCTTCTGGTTCGACGGCGACGACGGGGCGCCAGGCCCGGTGCTGTTCAACGGGACCACCAAACCGGCCGCCTACCACACCATCGACATGGTCGCCGACCTGCCCACCGCATACGTGGTGGTGATGAGCTACCGCAACTTCGCGCCCGGCACCGATGGGTCGATCTACCACGCCCGCCGCGAGTTCCGGTACGTGCGCGGGGTCGGCGCCGCCTGCGGGCTGGTGATCGGCCAGGAGTACGCGAACTCTGCACCGCCGAAGATCACCTTCCACGGGCTGCCCCGCCGCACCTTCCAGAAGGCCGCCTACCAGATCGCCTTCGCCTTCCGCGACCACCCGCAGTTCCGCGGCCTGTCCATCCACGACCTCGACTCCTACATGACCGCCATGGAGTAGCCCCCGTGCCATCGGCCGACCGGCCGGCATACGTGCTTGGTGAGCAGGGCCAGGCGAGCCGTACGGCCTGCGAGCGCAGTCGCGTTGCCTGCGGGGCAGTAGTACCTTGCCTGGCGGCCCCGGCTGGACTCCCGCCCGGGGTTGGGGTCGAATGGAAGTCCCGGGCAACGGCGCCTGGCGCGGAGCCGGCGCAATCCTCGGAGGACGTCTCTCACCATGACGCGAATCGGTGTGCTGACCGGCGGGGGCGACGTCCCCGGCCTGAACCCCTGCATCAAGACGCTGGTCTACGGCGCGGTCGAGCGCGGCTACGAGGTCGTCGGCCTGCGCCGCGGCTGGGCCGGGCTGCTCGACTACAACCTCGACGCCGACCAGCCCCAGACCCACTGCGTCCAGCCGCTCACCAAGGCCGACGTCCGCACCATCGACCGCACCGGCGGGACGATGCTGCACACCAGCCGGACCAATCCGGGCAAGGTCAAGCCCAACGACGTGCCGGAGTTCCTCAAGGGCCAGGGGCAGGGCGAGTCCGACGGCCCGTTCGACTTCACCCACCACAGCCTGGCGGTGATCGAGCGGCTCGGCCTGGACTGGCTGGTCCCGATCGGCGGTGACGACACCCTCTCCTACGGAGAGCGCCTGGCCCGCGAGGGCATGCGGGTGCTGGCGGTGCCCAAGACGATGGACAACGACGTCTTCGGCACCGACTACTGCATCGGCTTCTCGACCGCGGTGACCCGCAGCGTCCAGTTCATCCACCAGCTCCGCACCTCCACCGGCTCGCACGAGCGCATCGCGGTGGTGGAGTTGTTCGGGCGGAACTGCGGCGAGACCTCGTTGCTCGCCGCCTACCTGGCCGGGGTCGACCGGGCGATCATCTCGGAGGTGCCGTTCGACCCCGAGCTGCTCGCCCACTACCTGCTCGAGGACAAGGCCGCCAACCCCTCCAACTACGCCATGGTCACCGTGAGCGAAGGCGCCCGGATGCTCGACGGCGAGGTGCACGAGTGGGGTGAGGCCGACGCCTACGGCCACCGCAAGCTCGGCGGCATCGGGCTGGCAACCGGCGACCTGCTCAAGCGGCTGACCGGCGAGGACATCGTGTACCAGCAGGTCGGCTACCTGATGCGCTCGGGCGCGCCGGACGCGCTGGACCTGATGGTGGCGGTCAACTACGCCAACATGGCGCTGAACCTGATCGACCGGGATGAGCCTGGGCGGATGGTGTCGCTGCAGCGCGGGGTCTACACCTCGGTGCCGCTGGCAACCATCATGCAGGGCGTCAAGCGCGTGGACGTCGACGCCCTCTACGACGAGAAGCGCTACCGGCCGCTGGTCCGGCAGGTCGACGGCAAGCCGATGTTCCTCTACTGATCCGCAGGTAGGGCGACTCGGACAGTTCGGGCTCGACTCGCGCAATCTACCGGCCCGCAAAGGAGCAGTACGTGGTGCAGCGGCCAGCCGACGGTGTCGGCAAGGACGTCAGTGGTGCTGGTGCGCTGGTAACGGGGGGCGCCTCCGGGCTCGGCGCGGCCACCTGCCGCGCCCTGGCCGCCCGCGGCGCCCAGGTGGCCGTGGTCGACCGCGACGGCGACCGCGCGGCCCAGCTGGCCGGCGCCATCGGCGGCAAGGCGCGGGCCTTCACCGCCGACGTCACCGTGGCCGACCAGCTCGCCGAGGCCGTCGCCGGCGCGGTGGCGTCCCTCGGTGAGCTGCGCATCGCCGTGCTCTGTGCCGGGGTGGGCTGGGCCGAGCGGGTGGTCGGCCGCGACGGACCGGCCGCACTGGAGCCGTTCGAGATGGTGGTGCGGATCAACCTGGTCGGCACCTACAACGCCCTCCGCCTGGTCGCCGGCGCGATGGCGGCCAACCAGCCCGACGAGGACGGCCAGCGCGGCGTGGTGGTGATGACCGCCTCGGTTGCCGCCTTCGACGGGCAGATCGGCCAGACCGCCTACGCCGCGTCCAAGGGCGGCGTGGTCGGCCTCACCCTGCCGGCAGCCCGCGACCTGGCCAGGCACGGCGTGCGGGTCTGCACGATCGCGCCGGGGATCTTCGACACCCCCCTGCTCGGCCAGCTCCCCGAGCAGGTGCGCGAGAGCCTCGGGTCGAGCGTTCCCTTCCCCTCCCGGCTCGGCAGCCCCGAGGAGTACGCCTTGCTGGCCTGCCAGATCGCCGAGAACCCCTACCTCAACGGCGAGGTCGTCCGGCTCGACGGCGCGCTGCGTATGCCCCCGAAGTAGTAGGACCCCCTTCCTGAGGATATTAGGAAGCCTACGTACTTTGCTTGGATTGAATACTCCCGTACCTTTGTCCAAACGGTGCGCAACGCGGGACTGTGACCCGGCGTTGCCCCAGCCAGGGATCCGGAGGGTCGGGAGCACGGCAGCAAGCAGCAGGACAAGGGGGGAGTTCGTCCGGGGGCGGGAAGAGAGGCGGCATGAGCCAGAGATCTGAGAGTGGCCGGCGGCTCGACCGGCGGGCGGTGACGCCGGTTCGGCAAGAGCCGCGCGGATGGCAGGCTCGCTGGCTCGACGCCAACGCCGAGCTGGTCCGCCTGCAGGCGTCGCATCCACTGGTCGACGCGGTGGTGGAGGAGGTCGACGGGCGGCGCATCCGCATCGGCGACCACTGGCTCGACGACTTCGCCTCGTGCAACTACCTCGGCTTCGACCTCGACCCCGAGATCATCGAGGGCATCCCCGCCTACCTTCGCCGCTGGGGGACCCATCCGAGCTGGTCGCGGATGCTGGCCAGCCCCTCGCTCTACGAGCGCATCGAGGCCGAGCTGCGCGACCTGCTCGGCGCCGAGGACGTCCTCGCCATGCCGACCCTGACCCTCATCTCCGGCTCGGTCATCCCGGTGCTGGCGGCCGGCGGCACCATCCTGATCGACAGCCGCGCCCACAAGACGGTCTACGACGGCGCGGTGGTCGCCCGCGGCCAGGGCGCGACCCTGACCCGGTTCCCCCACGGCGACGCCGACGAGCTGGAGCGCCAGCTCCGCGTCGCCGGGCCTGGCCCCCGCGTGATCTGCATGGACGGCATCAACAGCATGACCGGCAACCCGCCCGACCTCGCCACCTTCCTACGGCTCGCGCGCGAGCACGGCGCCGTGCTCTACGTCGACGACGCCCACGGCTTCGGCGTGGTCGGGGAGCGGACGGCCGGCGAGCTCAGCCCCTACGGCTCGCGTGGCAACGGCGTCGTGCGGCACCTCGGGGAGAGTTACGACAGCATCGTGCTGGCGGCGGGGCTCTCCAAGGCCTACTCCGCGCTGCTCGCCTTCGTCGCCTGCCCGCCAGAGGTCAAGACGCTGCTCAAGGTCGGTGCCACGCCCTACCTGTACTCAGGGCCGTCGCCGGTCGCCTCGCTCGCCGCGGTGCTGCTCGGCCTCGAGGCGAACGCCAGCAGGGGCGACCTGATCCGTGCCGACCTGTACGCCAAGAGCCGCCGCGTGCTCGACCGCCTGGCCGAGCTGGGCATCGCCACCCTGAACCGCTCCGGCTTCCCGCTGGTGGAGATCCCGCTGGCGGACGCGGACGACCTCGACGCCCTCGGCCGCTTCCTGTTCGACCAGGGCATCTACGTCACGCTGGCGTTCTACCCAGGCGTGCCGCGACACGAGGTCGGCTTCCGCGTCCAGGTCACCGCCGCCAACACCGACGAGCAGGTCGACCATCTACTCGAGGTGCTCGGCGCCTCCGCCGCCCGGTTCCGCTTCAGAACCGCCTGAGCGACCGCCCGCTCAGCGCTCGTCGGTGTCGTCGTCCACCAGCCCACCGGCGAAGTGCTCGCGCAGGGTGCGCTTGGAGAACTTGCCGGTGGCGGTCTTGGGGATCTCGTCGACGAACTCGAAACGGTCGGGCAGCCACCACTTGGGGAACTTGTCGGCGATCGACGCGGCCAGCTCGGCCTCGCTGGCGGTGCTGCCCGACTTGCGCACCACCACCGCCAGCGGCCGCTCGCCCCACTTCTGGTCGGGGACGGCGATCACCGCCGCCTCGGCCACGTCGGGCTGGCCCATCAGCGCGTTCTCCAGCTCCACGCTCGAGATCCACTCGCCGCCGGACTTGACCAGGTCCTTGGTGCGGTCGACCAGGTGCAGGTAGCCCTCGCCGTCCAGGGTGGCGACGTCGCCGGTGTGGTACCAGCCGTCCACGAACGTCTCGGCCGACCGCTCGTCGTCCAGGTACTCGGAGGCGATCCATGGTCCCCGCAGCAGCAGCTCGCCCATGGACTTGCCGTCGGCCGGGACCTCGTTGCCGGCCGAGTCGACGATCCGCTGCTCCAGCCCGGGCACGAGCATGCCCTGCTTCGCCTTGTAGGAGTAGCGCGCCTCGACCGGCAGGCCTTCCAGGCTGGTCTTGAGCCGCGAGAAGTGGGTGACCGGGGATGCCTCGGTCATGCCGTAGGCGTGGATGAACTCGACCCCGTACCGCTCCTCGTAGGCGCGGATCATCGAGACCGGCGCGGCCGAGCCGCCGCACATGATGCGCTGCAGCGGGCTGAGGTCCCCGCCCTCCTGCTCGAGGATCTGCAGCACGCCGAGCCACACCGTGGGCACGCCGGCGGAGACGGTCACGCCCTCCTCGCGGATCAGCCGGATGTAATCCGCCGGGGTGGGGGCGGGGCCGCCGAAGACCTGGCCGGCGCCGTACCAGGCGGCCGCGAACGGCATGCCCCACGCGTTGACGTGGAACATCGGCACGATCGGCAGGAGCACGTCGCGTTCGGCGATGGCGGCGGTGCCCACCGAGCCGATCATCAGGGTGTGGAGGAACAGGGCGCGGTGGGAGTAGGCGACCCCTTTGGGGTTGCCGGTGGTGGCGGAGGTGTAGCAGATGCCGGCGGTCGCCTGCTCGTCGAGCCGCGGCCAGTCGGTCACCGGGGTGGCGCCCTCGACCATCGCCTCGTAGTCGTGCACGGCCCCGGCGTCCAGGCCGGGGGCCTCGCCGCCGTCCTCGATCACCACGACGTGCTCGACGCTGTCGAGCTGCCCGAGGATCGGGGCCACCGCCCGCGTCAGGCTGGCGTCGATCACCAGCACCTTGTCGCGCGCGTGGTTGACGATGTAGGCGAGCTGGTCAGGGGCGAGGCGGATGTTCAGGGTGTGGTAGCTCGCGCCCATCAGCGCCGCACCGAAGTAGGTCTCGAGGTGCCGGTCGTGGTTCCAGCAGAAGGTGGCCACCCGGTCGCCCTGGCCGACGCCGAGCTCGCGCAGCCCGCCGGCGAGGCGGGCGACCCGCTCGGCCCACTCCCCGTAGGTGGTCCGCGCGACTGCCCCACCGGCCCGCCGCGACACGATCTGCTTCTCCGGGAACAGGGTCCGCGCCCGTTCGTAGATGCTCCGGATCGTGAGCGGGTAATCCATCATCGTGCCGGACCTCCTTGCCCTCACACCCTCGACCCTTGGCGGTCCCGTCTGACTCTAGGGGGCGGCGGGCCGGTCGGGTAGCCCCTGGTGTGCTCCGGGCCGCTGGTCGGGGAGAATCCGGCGGGCGGGCTGCCGACCGGGAGGGGAGGGAATCAGATGCCTGGGGTGCTCGACGACCCGGCCCGTGCGGCGGCGGTGGCGGCCGCGGTGGAGCGGGTCGAGCCGGGCATGACCCTCGGGCTCGGCTCGGGCCGGGCCGTGTTCGGCCTGGTCGCGGCCGTTGCCACCCGCTGGCCGTCCGGGCGGGGCGGCACCGGGCTGCGGGTGGTCACGGCCTCCCGGCTCACCGAGGCGCTCGCCAAGGCCGCCGGCTTCGACCTGGTCGAGCTGGACGGCGAGGTGGTGGTGGACCACTCCTTCGACGGCGCCGACGAGGTCGACCAGGACCTCGGGCTGGTCAAGGGCGGCGGCGGCGCGCTGCTACGGGAGAAGCTGGTGATGGCGGCCGCCGGCAGGGTCACGATCATGGCCGAGGAGGGCAAGCGGGTGCCGCGGCTCGGCCACACCCGCATGCTCCCGGTCGAGGTGGTCCGGTTCGCCTGGCAGTCGACCCGGGACCGGCTGGCCCGCCTGCTGCCGGAGATCGCGCCGCGGATCGGACCTGACGGCCGCCCGCTGGTCACCGACGAGGGCCACTACCTGCTCGATGGCCGGGTCCCGCCCGAAGTGGACCTGCACGCCCTGGCGGCCGAGGTGAAGGCCACCCTCGGCGTGGTCGAGCACGGCCTGTTCCTCGACCAGGCGGACGAGGTCCTGCTCGGCCGGGCCGACGGCACCGTCGAGGTGCTGGCCCGTGGCTCAGGTGGCGCGCCGTAGGACGATCGCGCCGTTGTGCCCGCCGAGACCCATCGAGTTGGAGACCGCCACCTCGACCTTGGCCTCCCGCGCCTTCAGGGGCACCCAGTCGAGGTCGCAGGCGGGGTCCGGGTCGTCGAGGTTGATGGTGGGCGGGAGCACCTGGTCGCGCAGGGCGAGCGCGGCCGCGATCGCCTCGATGGCGCCGGCCGCGCCGAACAGGTGCCCGGTCATCGACTTGGTCGACGAGGAGGCCAGGCTCCTGGCGTGCTCGCCGAAGGCCGTCTTGATGGCCTGGGTCTCGGCCGGGTCGCCGAGCGGCGTGCCGGTGCCGTGCGTGTTCAGGTAGTCGACCTCGTCCGGACGGACCTTGGCGGCCTCGAAGGCGTCGCGGAACATCCGGATCACGCCCCGGCTCTGCGGGTGCGGGGTGGCGACGTGGTAGGCGTCGTTGCTGGCGCCGTACCCGAGCACCTCGGCGTAGCGCCGCGCGCCACGGGCGCGCGCCCGCGACTCGGACTCGAGCACCACCACGGCGGCGCCCTCGGCGATCACGAAGCCGGAGCGGCCCCGGTCGTACGGCCGGGAGGCCGCCGAGGGCTCGTCGTTCCGGGCCGCCAGCGCCTGCATCTGGCAGAAGCCGGCCAGCACCAGCGGGGTGACGCACGCCTCGGTCCCGCCGGCCAGGAACACGTCGGCCCGGCCGCGCCGGATCAGGTCGGCCGCCTCGCCGATGGCATGGGTGCCGGTGGCGCAGGCCGAGACGACCGCGAAGTTGGGGCCGATCGCCCCCAGCCTGGTGGCGATGTAGCTGGTCGCCGTGTCCACCAGGCAGTTGGCCAGGAACGTGGGCGACACCCGGCTCGGCCCCTTCTCGGCGAGGATGCCCTGCTGCTGCTCGATCAGGCCGACCCCGCCGATCGCCGAGCCGACCACCACCCCGGTCCGCTCCGGGTCGGTCACCTCCAGGCCGGCGTCGGCCACGGCTTCGTCCGCCGCGGCGATGGCGAACAGCACCCCGCGGTCCATGCGGCGGACGTCCTTGCGCGACGCGACCTGCTCGGGCTCGAACCCGCGCACCTCGCCGGCGATGCGCACCGGGAACGGGGAGGGGTCGAAGGCGGCGATCGTGTCGATGCCGCTCCGCCCCTCCAGCATCGCGGCCCAGGTGGCCGGGGCGCTGAGGCCGAGCGGGGTGACCGCTCCGATCCCGGTGATGAAGACGCGCTCCATGGCCCGCCAAGGGTAGCAGGGGCGCCGATTGCCTGAAGCGGGCGAGACCCGGCTGCCTGCAGCGGGGGAGGCCCGGCCCCGTGGCGGCGGCCGGGCCTCATGGTCAGGCGGGCGGCTCGGCGTCCTCGCCCTCGGTCAGTTCCTCCTCGGCGGCGAAGACGGCCAGGTCGGGGTCGAGGCCGAACTCGGCGCCCTCCTCGGCGAGCAGCTCGTCTTCGAGCGTGTCGGCCATCTCGCGCGGGTCGATGTCGTCGGGGAGCTGTTCGGCCAGCTCCTCCTCCGGGCTCAGCTCATGGTCGTCGTTCACGATCGCTCCTTGGTCGGGTGACCGGTAGCTCCGGATGGGTCAAACCTGCGGGTTCGTAGCCGAGTCTGGTGGCGAGGTCCAGATGGCGGGCTCTGGCCGCCAGCTCGGCCTCGACCGCTCCCGGGTCGGGGTGGACGACCTGGGTGGTGGCCGGTTCGGGGGTCGCGCCAAGGGCGAGCAGCGCGGCTCCCTTGGCGGAGGCCTCCGGC
This sequence comes from Actinomycetota bacterium, assembly GCA_035535495.1. GTDB lineage: Bacteria > Actinomycetota > CALGFH01 > CALGFH01 > CALGFH01 > DASUZB01. Next base: position 11,796 of record DATLQA010000244.1, read on the forward strand.
TCGTCGGTGATCTGGACGTCCCGGCCGAGCACGTTGGCGAGGGTCTGGCGCAGCCACGGCGAGGCGGTCACGGCGCCTCCCGAGGCGACCACGGCCGGCCGCGCCGGCAGCGTCACTTCCAGCTCCTCCAGCCCGTCGGCCAGGCCGAAGCAGACCGCCTCCATGGCGGCGGCGGCGATCTCGGCCGCGGTCGTGGCCAGCGAGATGCCGAGCACCCCGCCGGACCCGGCGGGCACGTCGAGCGGCGCGCGGGCGCCGGCATGGTAGGGCAGGACGGTGACGCCGCCGGCGCCGGGGGCGACCTTGGCCAGCGCCGCCTCCATCGCGTCGCCGTCGGGCAGGTCGAGCACTGTCCGCGCCCAGTGCCACAGGTTGCCGCCACCAGAGAAGGCGGCGCCGGTGACCAGGCGCCGGTCGTCCACGCGGTAGCGCCACAGCGCGGCGGGCAGCGGCGTGCCAGGGGCGTCGTGCACCGCCCGGATGGCGGCGCTGGTGCCGATGTTCACGTTGGCGAACGCCGGCGTGACACAGCCGGCACCGACGTTCGACGCGGCCCCGTCGCCCCAGGCGAGCTGCCACCGCGCCGCGGCCAGGGCGGGCCACCGCCGCGCCGCCGCCGGGACCAGGGTGGCGGTCCATCCCGGCCGGCGCACTGTCGGCAGCGATCCCGGGCCGACGCCGGCGAGCTCCATGGCGCGCCGGTTCCAGTCGGCGGTCTCCAGGTCGAGGAGGCCGGTGCCTGACGCCATCGACAGCGACGCGTCCGCGCCGCCGAGCAGGCGTGCGGCCAGGTACTCGGCCAACCCGAGGTAGCCGGCGGGGGTGGCGGTGAGCTGGCGGGCGAGCCAGGGAAGCTTCACCGTCCAGAAGGTGACGTGCAGCGGCGCACCGGTCTCGGCGTGGAGGCGCTCGGGGTCGGTCCGCCCGGCCAGCTCCTCGGCGATGCCGGCGGCCCTGGTGTCGGCCCAGGTGAGCACGGCACTGAGCGGCCGGCCCTGCCCGTCCACCGCGAGCACGGTGTGCCACGCGCAGGAGAGCGCCACCGTCTCCACCTCGTCCAGGTGGCCCCGCTCGGCCAGCTCGTCGAGGCACGCGGCCACCGCGTCGACCGCGCCGTCCGGGTCGAGCTCGGCGGTGCCGTCGTCGGCGACGCGGAGGCCGCTGGGGCGCCTGGCGAGCACCCCGGGCAGCTCGCGGCCCGCCTGGTCGAACAGCAGCGCCCGCACCGAGGTGGTCCCCAGGTCCAGCGCGAGCACCCGCCCTTCGTCCACCGCCACCTCCTCCGTCGGCCGGCGTGACCGCTCCCCGCCCGGCGCCCCCGGCCCCGGCCCGCCCTGCTGGGTTCCCCAACGACGGCGGTCATGTATCCGGCGGCGGATGCCGTGCAACCGCCGCGACGACGGCGATAGCCTATGGCCATGCGACGGCTGGTGCTGTGGGACATCGACGGGACCCTGGTCAGCACCGGCCAGCTTGGCCGCGACGCCTTCAGCGAGGCGTTCCAGGTGGTGATCGGGCGCGCGCCGCAGCGCGGCGCCGAGGCGATGGTGGAGATGGCCGGGCGCACCGACCACGAGATCGCCCTGGAATTCCTCGCCCTGCACGAGATCGACGGCCACGCCCACCTACCGGCGTTCAGCGACGCCCTGGCCGCTGCGCTGGCGGCCAAGGAGGCCGAGATCCGCACCCTCGGCCAGGCGCTGCCAGGGGCCGAGGAGGCGCTGGCCGCCGTGGGACGCTCCCCTGGCGTGGTCCAGTCCCTGCTCACCGGCAACATCGAGCCGAACGCCGCGGTCAAGCTCGCCGCCTTCGGCCTGGAGGCCTACCTCGACTTCGACGTCGGCGGCTTCGGCTCCGACGACCCGCACCGTCCCAACCTGGTGGCGGTGGCGCGCCGCAAGGCCAAGCAGAAGTACGGGATCGAGTTCGACCCGGCCACCACGGTGCTGGTCGGCGACACCCCGCTGGACGTGGCCGCCGGCATCCAGGGCGGTGCCAGGGTGGTGGCCGTGGCCACCGGGCCGTTCGGGCCCGAGCAGCTGCATGCCGCCGGGGCCGAGGTTGTCCTGCCCGACCTGCGCGACACCGCCGCCGTCCTCGACGCCGTGCTCGAACGGAACCGGGGCTAGCGAGTCGGTCATCAGGCGGTTGGCGACGGCGGCGCGCGCCTACGCCAGCAGCAATCCCACGCCGAGAGTGAGCGTGCCGACCGCCAGCAGCACGGCCCCCGCGTAGGTGAACAGGATCATGCGGTTGGGCCGCTCCGCCCTCGGCGAGACCACCGAGAGGAAGAACCCGAGCGGCATCAGGATCGGGGCGAAGGTCAGGCACGTCCGGACCAGCTGCTTGAGGCCGTCGCCGAGGTCGGCCTGGTCGACGTAGAGCAGGCCGACCAGGGCCAGGATGATCAGCACCCCGGCGTGCGCGTGACCGGCACGGAAGAGGTTCTGGCGGACCGGGTTGTCGAGGTAGCCGGCGGTGCGGTGGGAGATGAAGCCGAGCAGGGAGACGCCCCCGTAGACGACCGTGGGGACGAGCACCAGGATCACGCCCGCGGTGCGGATCGATGCCGCTTCCATCGGCGCGTTCCTCCTTCTCAATAATGGTGGGCCAATAATGGTGAGTGCCACTATCCGTTAGTAGAGAGTGCTACTATCCATAAGCGGTGTCAAGAAGAGGGTGGGGTGCCATGCGGATCTCGGAGCTGAGCCGCGTCAGCGGCGTCCCGCTGCCCACCATCAAGTACTACCTGCGTGAGGGCCTGCTCCTCCCTGGCAGCCCGACCGCCCCCAACCAGGCCGACTACGGCGACGCCCACCTGCACCGGCTGCGGCTGGTGCGCGCCCTGATGGAGGTGGGTGGGCTGGGCGTCACCGCGGTGCGTGCCGTGCTCGACGCCATCGCCGACGACCGCCTCCCGATGCGCTCGGTGGTCGGCTTGGCCCATCGCGCCCTCGGCCCGCCGTCCGACAGCGGCCCGGTGCCCGAGGAGGTGGCCAGGGCCCGCGCCGAGGTGGACCGCTTCCTCGAGGATCTCGGCTGGCAGGTCAGTCAGGAGGCGCCAGCTCGCCGGTCGCTGGCTGACGCGCTGGTCGCGCTCTGGCGGCTCGGCCGCGACGTCGGCGCGGACGTGTTCCAGCCCTATGCCGTGGCCGCCGACGAGCTGGCCGCCTTCGAGCTGGCCACCGTCCCGACCGGGGCGCCACGGGCCGAGACGGTCGAACGGGTGGTGGTCGGCACGGTGGTCTTCGAGGCCGCCTTGGCCGCTCTCAGGCGTTTGGCACAGGCCAACCACGCCGCCACCCGCTTCGGTGGGGATTAAACGCCGCCAGCTCGGGCATCAATGGCCGCAAGCCCAGCCCGTGCGGTGCATGGGTCGTGCCTCGCGGGCCGGGCCGTGCCGTCGCGTCACCCCACGCGCTCCGCACCCGCCGAGCGCGGAGACCAAGGAGGGCACATGGCAAGCGACTCGCGGGACCTGCCACCGGGGGGGCCGCAGCCCGACGGCCAGGCCGATAGCGGGAGGGCACTCACCGGCTCCGTGGCCGAGGCCGCCGCTCGGGACCCCGAGCTGGTGGAGCTGGAGCGCCGTCACAACCGCTTCATCTGGCCGGTGACCGCGTTCTTCCTGATCTACTACCTCAGCCTGAACGTGCTCGCCGGCGTCGCGCCCGACTTCATGGGGAAGAAGCTGTTCGGCGAGTTCACCTTCGGGTACCTCTACGCGCTCTCGCAGTTCCTGATGGCGTTCATCGTCGCCTGGGCGTACACGCGCTATGCCCGGCGGCGCCTCGACCCCCTCTCGGCCGACCTGCGCGACCGGCTCGGCTCCGCCAACTCCAAGGAGGTGGCCAGGTGAGCGGTCGCACCATCTCCCTCGTCCTGTTCGCGGTCTTCGTGCTGGCCACGCTCGGCATCACCTTCTGGGCGTCACGCCAGACCAAGACCGCGGCCGACTTCTACGCCGCCGGCCGGCGCATCCAGGGCTGGCAGAACGGCGTGGCGATCTCCGGCGACTACATGTCGGCGGCCAGCTTCCTCGGCATCGCCGGGCTGATCTCCCTCTACGGCTACGACGGCTTCCTGTACTCGGTCGGGTGGCTGGTCGCCTACCTGACCGTGCTGGTGCTGGTGGCCGAGATGCTGCGCAACTCGGGCAGGTACACCATGGCCGACGTGCTCGCCTACCGGATGCGCCAGCGGCCGGTGCGCTCGGCCGCGGCCCTGTCCACGGTCGGCGTCTCGATCTTCTACCTGATCGCCCAGATGGTCGGGGCCGGCGCGCTGATGCGGCTGCTCCTCGGGGTGACCGGCGACACCGCCGCGATCCTGGCGATCGTCGGCGTCGGGGTGCTGATGATCGTCTACGTGACCTTCGGGGGGATGATCGGGACCACCTGGGTCCAGATCATCAAGGCGGTGCTGCTGATGGCCGGCACCGTGCTGTTGTCCTTCCTGGTGCTGGCCAAGTTCGGCTTCTCCATGAACAAGATGTTCGCCGACGCGGCCACCGCCAGCGGCAAGGGCGACGCCTTCCTCAGCCCGGGCCTGCGCTACACCAACACCTGGGACCTGGTCTCGCTCGGCCTGGCCCTGGTCCTCGGCACCGCCGGGCTGCCCCACATCCTGATCCGCTTCTACACCGTGCCCACCGCCCAGGCCGCCCGGAAGAGCGTCAACTGGGCCATCGGCATCATCGGCAGCTTCTACATCATGACCACCTTCCTCGGCTTCGGCGCGGCCGCCCTGGTCGGGCACGCGGCGATCACCAAGGCCGACAAGGCCGGCAACATGGCCGGCCCGCTGCTCGCCCAGACGATCGGCGGGGGCGAGGACACCCTCGGCGGCGAGTTGTTCCTCGCCTTCATCTCGGCGGTGGCGTTCGCCACCATCCTGGCCGTGGTCGCCGGGCTGACCATCACCGCCTCGTCCAGCTTCGCCCACGACTTCTACGGCAGCGTGATCCGCAAGGGCGAGCGCGACGAGAACGCCGAGGTCCGCGTGGCCCGCATCACCGCCCTGTTCATCGGGGCGATCGCCATCGTGCTGGCGTCGTTCGCGCGCGGCATGAACGTGGCCTTCCTGGTGGGGCTCGCGTTCGCGGTGGCGGCCAGCGCCAACCTGCCGACGATCCTGTTCTCG
>DATLQA010000245.1:0-34811 GCA_035535495.1 Actinomycetota bacterium
TGGCGCCGGTCCGGTCGGGGATGGCCGCGTAGGCCACGGCGGCCGCCAGGCCGAGCAAGGCCAGGCCGAGCGCTGACCGGCCCGCTCTGGCGGTCACGTAGCCCATGGCGACGGCCAGGGTCATCCCGCAGGCCAGCGCGATTCCGGCGACGGCCACGTCCAGCCAGCGTCGGCGGTCCGGGTCCTCCGACCCGTCCGCCATGGCGCCGAACCGGTCGAGGCCACGGGCGGCCAGTTGCGCGGCAGCGATCGCGCCGCCGGCCGCCGCCACGGACAGGATCCCGAGCGCGACCGCTCCCAGCCCCAGGTCACGGCCGACGCCGTACGCCAGGGCGCCTTCGCCGCCGGCGACCACCGCCAGGATCACCGCCTCGGTCCACGGGCCAAGCATGAGCCGCCGGCTCGGCCGCCCGGGCGGGGGCCCGGTGCCGGGCAGGTGCCGGTGCCCCGCCGCGCCACCGGTCGCCTCCCCGTCGGTGGCCGCTGTTCCCGCGCCACCGGCGCCGGCGCGCCGCACCGCCGCCGAGCGGTCGATCGCGGCCTGGTGCAGCACCGCCTCCGCCTCGGCAAGGCGGCTGTCGACCACCATCACCTCACTGGCCACAGCGGTCACTCTCGACAGCTCCCGCCGGGCGTGGAACGCGAGCCGCGCGCGTTCCTGCGCCTCGACGAAGCGCTGCACGGGCAGCGGCTGGTCAGGATTCCAGGAGAGGCCCGCCTTGGCGGCGGCCCTGGCGAGCACGCGCAGGGCGCGCGGGCGGGTGGGGGCGTTGCGCGACTCGATCTCGAGATAGCCCTGCGGCGGGACCTCCCACCAGGAGGGACGCCCGGGTTTGGCCGCCGGCCACCCCCGCCTCCGCCAGGTGAAGCGCCGTTCTGGGTGGTCTGGGACGTCGGCCGCGGCCGGGGGGCTGCCCTCCCCGAGTCGCTCCGGTCCCGGGCCCGCTTCCTCGACCATCGCAGCACCAGCCTAGACGATGCGACATCGGTCTAAACCTGCAGGCAAGAGCCATCTCCCGCCAAGGAGGAGGAATTGTCCCACGCCCGGTGCCTTCCAATGATGTCGGGGTCGGCGCTAGAGGAGCGTCGGCGAGGAGGCGCTGGCGCGGCGGACGATCAGGCGGGCGCCGAGCAGGGTGCCGCCGACCACCGCCGCCATGTCGAGCAGCGCCCGCACGATCCCGCCGGCGAACCCGCCGGCCATCAGCAGCAGCAGGGCGACGGCCACCGGGCCGGCCGCGCTCCAGATCCGCAGGCGGCGGGCGGCGCGCTCGCCCGCGTCCAGCAGCTGCCAGCCGGCCAGCAGGGCGCCGGCGAACGCGCCCACCAGGCTGGCCAGCTCGATGGGGATGATCAGCCAGCGGGCGCGGACGGCGGCCTCTGGGTCTGCCAGCTCCTTCGCCGGCGCCACCAGGTCGACCAGCACCGGCAGGACGACCACGGCGGCGACGATGTTGATGAACAGGAACGCGGCGCCACCGAACAGGACCGCCTTGGTGAGCACGGCACCGCCCGGCCGGTCGTGGTCGCGGGTGGACAGCCGCGCGTGCCCCCAGGCGCGGGTTGGCGCGCCACGACCGCGGTAGCGGCCCCGCCCACGGGTGGGGCCGACCCGGCGGCGGTTGCGGCTGATCACGACCGGGCGCCGAGGATCCGGAAGCTGTCCAGCGCGGTGTCGAGCTGGGCGCCGTCGAAGTCTTCCTTGGGGGCGCGGACCAGCACGTCGTACATGGTCCGGTCGGTGGTCAGCGCATGGATCTCGACCACGCGGATGGTGTGCTGCTGGCCGTCCTTGCCGGGCTGCTGCTCGGTGTACTCGGTGCGCTGGGCGCGGGCGGCGCCGGCGAGGCTGGTGGCCTCGTCGGAGACGACCGTGCCGGTCTTGCCGATCGACACCGTCCGGAAGATCTCCATGGCGTCGTCAAAGTCGGAGCTGTAGTTGGTGTCGTGGCCGACGGCGATCTGCGGCGAGAAGCCGCCGCTGCCGCCGGCGCCCTGGATGACCACGATCGGCGGGCCGCCGCTGGCGTTCGGCTTCTCGGTGACCGTCCAGCTGCCTGGGTAGGAGATCGAGTAGAGGTTGGCCTGGTGGGTCTTGAAGCCGGCCGGCGTCTGGGCGGGACCCTCCGGCTTGTCCCCGTCCGAGCCGAACAGGGAGCAGCCGGCGACGGGGATCGCCACGACCAGCAGGGCTGCTGTCGTGGCGAGCATCCGCCGAACCCGGATCAACCGCCGCACTCCGGCCATGGCACGAAGCCTACCCCGGGCACCCGGTAGTACGCGTCCTGCAGGGCGCCCTGGTTGAACTCGAGGCCGCCGTTGACCGCGAACCTGATGCCCTCCCCGCCGCCGACGTCGAAGCCGAGGTTCTGCTGGCTGGTGTCGTAGGTGAGGAAGGAGATCCTGCCGGCCTCGTCGAAGCGGCGGAACAGGTTCCGGGTGGCCTCGACCGAGTCGGGGTTGACGACCCCTGCCGGGCCCTGGAACAGCGCGCCCTGGCCGATGCTGGTGAGCAGGTCGCTGGCGGCCTGGGCGTTGGCCGGATCGGTCAGGTCGAGGTCCGCGGTGAGCTGGTACTTCATGCCGTCCTGGTCGGCGGCCGAGCCGCCGGCTCCGAGGCCCTTGCGGATCGAGTCGAAGTTCTCCAGGCCGCCGGCGGTGTTGTAGCCGCCGCGGTAGGCGCCTTCGCCCTGGAACCTGAGGTTGGTGGCGTTGCCGTTCTTGTCGATGGTGACCGCCACCAGGCCGGTGCCTTCGAGGCCGCCCTGCGCGCCGGGCCCGAACACCACGCCGGCGTCACCCTGGCCCTTGCCGTTCACCTTGATGTAGATGGTCCGGTCGCCGGTGCGGTGGTTGATCTTGGCGCCGACCACGCCACTGCCGGTGGCGCTCCCGTTGACGTAGCCGCCCCCGGCGCCGATGCCGCCCTTCACGTTGACCTCGGGGCCGACCTCGACGTAGGTCTCTTCGGCGGGTGGCAGCTCGAAGTCGCTGCCGCCGACGTGCGGCCCGCCGAACAGCCCGGAGATGCCGTTGACGATGCCGGCGCCGGGCGAGAGGGCGATCAGCGGGTTCTTGAGCGGGTTGATCGTGTCGATCGCGCTCTGCTGGAGGCTGTCGACGAACTCGTTGGCCTGCTCGTCGTTGTCGAACAGGAAGCTCTGGCCCGCCTCGCCCTTGAGGAGCGCGTTGAGCGAGGCGCTCTCACCCTCTCGGATCCTGAGGGGGCCGCCTTGGACACCTCCCTCCGCGCCGGGGAGGAGGTTGAAGTCGCCGCCGGCGTTGGCGCCGCCCTTGAGGGTGATGAGCACCTTGCCGTCCGACCGCTTCGCCCGGGAGTAGGCGAGGTTCCCGCCGACCCGGACCGAGAACACGGTGAGGCCGCCGCTGGCGCTCTTGTCGCTGGTGGCCGTCAGGCAGGGGCCGGTCGGCTTGAACGGGTCCTGGGCGGGGCAGCTCTCGCCGAAGATCTTGCAGATGGCGGCCTGGATCTCGCCGCTCACCTTGGTGCCGATGCCTGGCGCGCCCAGGGCGACGGCAGCGATCAGCGCGGCGACCACGGTGATGACACCGAGGTATTCGGCCGCGGCCGCGCCGCGCTGGCGGCTGCTCCGGGTCCGCGTGGTGTTGTTCATCAGCCTGATCCCCGGCCCTCTTCGCACGACCAACTGGTACCTAGGTCCGGGGTGGAGCATGTCGCGTCGGGGCGGCGGCGACCAAGGGTCCAGGGACCCATCTTTGCCGTCGCCGGGGGCCCAAGGGCCCAGCCGGGCGGAGAGGTCAGCCCTGGATCTCGAGGCCGTCCAGCGGGGCGAAGTGGGGGACCAGCGCCGACACCGCGCCGGTCTGGCCGGGGTCGGGGAAGGTGGCCGACAACTCGGCCGACTGCCCCGGTTCGAGGCCGAGCGGGACCTGGCTGCTGCAGCGGCAGGCGCCGCTCTGGTCGCGGAGCACGTTGTAGCGCTTGCGGGCGTTGCCGTCGTAGAGGTAGACGCCGGCGGTATCGGAGGTGCCCGCCTTGCCGACCTCGGTCAGCAGGTCGCCGAGGGTGGTGGTGGCCTGGCTCTGGTTGGTGACCGTGAACCGCAGGGTCACCTCGCCGCCGGCGCGCTTGAGGCTGCCGGCGCTGAGGATCAGACCGGGGACGTCGCCGGGCACGGTGGCCAGCGCCCGCCGTGCCTGGCCGCCCCCAGGGGCGGGCTGGTGGTTCTGCTCGTCCTTCCCGGTGCAGGCGGCCAGCGCGGCCACCAGGACGAGCGCGGCGGCGGCCGAGGCCCGCCGTCGGCCGGCGCGGGAGGATCGCATCCAGGCGGTGGTCATGGTGCTCACGTGTTGATCGCCACGGTGACGCGGCGGTTGCGCTGCCGGCCCTTGGGGTTGTCGCTGCCGTCCGGGTTGCGGTTGGGCGCGATCGGCCTGCTGGCGCCGAAGCCGCGCACCTGGAACTGGGTCGCACGGCCGGCCAGGAGCCGCGCCAGGGCGGCGTGGACCGCCTCGGCGCGGCGCTGGGACAGGCCGAGGTTGTAGCTCGGCGAGCCGACCGAGTCGGTGTGGCCCTCGACCCGGATCGGTCCCTTGGCGCGCTCGCGGATGAGCTTGGCGGTCTCCTGCAACTCCGCCTGGGCGGCGGGGGAGAGGCGGTCGGAGTTGAAGGCGAACAGCACGTCGGCGGAGAGGTCGACCTCGGTGGTGCCTGGCGACTCGGAGATGGTGGCGGTGTCCTTGCCGCCGCTGACCCTGCCGGTCCGGAAGACCAGGTCGAGCACGCGCGGCTCCACGTCGATGCCGACGCCTGGCTGGCCGCCAGCGCCTGGTGTGGTGGTGGCGCTGGCATCGCTGGTGGAGGTCTCGCCGGGAACGGTGGTGCTGGTCTCCTGCCGGAAGGCGACCGGGGCCGAGGGGCCGACGGGGTCGCCGAGCAGGGCGGGGAGGAGATAGGCGAGGACACCGACCACGGTGACGGCCATGACCCGGCGCAGCCGGCCACGGCCACCGGAGCGGCCAGCGGTGGAGCGGCGGCCGGTGTCGGGGTCGCTCATGACCCCAGCGGCACGCCGTCGAGGGCGGGGAAGTGCGGCACCGCCACCGTCAGCTTGGTGACCGAGGCCGGCGGCGCCGGGAACTTGGCGAACATGGTCGTCTGCTGGCCCGCGTCGAGGCCCTTGAGGGCCTCACCGGCCTTGAGGATGCCGGTGGTGCAGATGCAGCCCTTGTTCGTGTCCCGCAACACCAGGTACTTCTTCTTGCCCTCCGGGTCGACCAGGTAGACGCCGGACATGTCGAAGCTGAGCGCGTCGCCAACCCGGACGAAGCCGAGCTCGCCCCAGGTCCAGTCGAACGCGAACGGCTTGTCGCCCTGGTTGGCGATGCTGAAGATCAGGGAGACGGTGTTGGGGTCGCTCCGCCGGAGCTGGTTGATCGCCAGGGTGATGCCGGGCAGATCGCCCTTGTCGGCGGAGGCCACCACCGGCGCCGGCGCCGCCGTGGTGGCGGTGGCGGCCGCGGTCGTGGTTGGCTGGGCCTGGCTCCCCGCCTCCGCCTGGCCGCCTCCCCCCTGGCCACCGGAGCAGCCGGCGGTCAGCACGGCCAGGGCGAGGCAGAGGGGGAGGGGAAGCGATTGCCACGCCCACCTGGTGGCAGATCTACGCATACGGCGCATTCTCAGGGTTCAGCGCCACCAGCGCAACTGGCCTGGAGGGAGTACCCCGGCGGTCAGTTGATCAGCTTCACCGCCAGGAAGCTGTTGTCGGCGAAATCGTCCCTGGAGAAGTCGGGCACATCGTCCGGGAGCTGGGTGAACTCGCAGTCGGACTCGCCGTCGAGGCCCGGGATCGAGTCAGCGCCGGGGATGCCGAACCCGGAGACGCCGCAGATGTCCGGGAGGACCTGGACCTTGCTGGTGGCGGTCGCCCGGCCCCTGGTCAGCTTGTTCTGCGGGATCCAGTTCTGGTCGTGCAGGTCCTTGAAGGTGGCGGTGTCGACGGTGACCTCCATGGCCTGCTTGTCGAGCTGGCAGTCGGTGAGCACCGTCTCGTTGGCGGCGGCGCGGGCCGCCGCGGCGGCGCAGGCAGGCGGCTCGAGGAGGTCTTCCAGGTTGACCGGCGTGCCGGTGACCAGCGACCTGATCAGCAGGATGATGAACTGCTCGCGGACGTTGATGGCACCGGCGAGGGCGCCGGCGTCGGCACCGGTCTGGCCGCGCGCGCGGAGGTCCGCCGCCCGGCCCACCTGGAACAGGACCAGGGACATCGCCAGGATGGCAAGGCCAAAGACGATGAGGGCCGGGAAGATCTGGCCCTCATCGCCTGAGTGCGGCGCGCGAAGCCGGGTCCGCATGGTCGCGGCCTGCAGACGCCCTAGCTGTTCGCGATCTTGTCGATCGCGTTGCCGATGCCGGTGACGACCTTCTGGCTGATGCCGGTGGCCTGGCCGACGATCGCGATGATGATCGCCGCGACGACCACGATGATGCCCAGGTACTCGGCGCTGGTCTGCCCGCGCTCGTCGCGGGCGCGGTCCATCAGGCTGTCCTTCAGCCCGGCGATGGCGTTCTGGAGCTGAACAGCGAGGCGGAGCATTCTGTGGCTCTCCTCCGGCGTCGGATTCCTTCCGATGACGCTCGGACTCTAGGGCGGCGCCAGCGCCGCACCCAGGGCACACGGACCCAATTGGTGGCGGCTCGGGGGCCCAATCCGCTGGGCCCCTCGCGCCGCGGGGTGGCGCCTCGTCCGCCGTGGCGGGGTGGTGGCCCCTGCTCAAGCGGTCCTCCGGTGGGCGAGGCCGACCCAGGAGGCGATCGCCTCGCCGCGGGAGGTGACCCCGAGCTTGGCGTAGATGCGGTTGACGTGGTTCTTGACGGTCTTCTCGCTGAGGTACAGCTCGTCGGCGATCGCCCGGTTGGACAGCCCTTGCGCGATCAGGTCCATCACCCCGCGCTCGCGGTCCGACAGCCCGCTGGCCATGTGGTCGGGCAGGGACGATCCCTGGCCCGGGCCCTGCCGCAACGCGTCGACCAGCACGTTGGCCGCGGTGGGGGAGAGCACGGCCTCGCCGGCGAAGGTCGCCCGCACCGCGCGCAGCAGGTCGGCCGGTTCGAAGCGGCCGTGGACCAGGTAGCCGGTGGCGCCGGCGCGCAGCGCGTCGGCCACCACGTCGGCGTCCTCGGCGTAGGTGAGCATCAGCACCTTGGCCTTGCGGGACACGGTGGGCACCGCGGCCACGCCGTCGAGCACGGGCATGCGCACGTCGAGCAGCACCACGTCCGGATGGAGGCGTGCCGCCTGGTCGATCGCCTCCTGCCCGGTGGCGGCCTGCCCGACGACCTCGATGTCGCCGGCCGTCTCCAACAGGCTCACGACCCCCATGCGGATGACGGCGTTGTCGTCCGTGACGAGCACGCGGATCATCTCGGTTCCCTCCGTGGTCACGATGTCGTGGCGGTGGTCTCGGCCAGTCGCGGTGCCTCGCCGCCGGCCAGCGGCGCGGTCACCCGCACCGTGGTCCCGTGGCCGGGCCGTGCCAGCACGGTCAGCCGGCCGTCCACCCGGCTGGCGCGCTCGCTCATGCCGACCACGCCGTAATGGCCGTCGCTGGCGAGCTGGGCCAGGTCGTCCGGGGGCGCGAAGCCCTTGCCGTCGTCGCTGACCTGGAGCTCGGCCTGGCCGGCGAGGGTGGCGAGTCGGACGTCGACGTGGTCGGCGCCGGCGTGCAGCTCGACGTTGGTGAGGGTCTCGCGCAGCACGCAGGCCAGCTCGTAGCGGACCCCAGGGTCGAGGTCGACGCAGTCGTCGACGTCGACCCCGACGTCGATGCCGGTGCGGTCGCTCCAGCGGCCGACGATCTCCCGCACCGCCTCGGGAAAGGTCTCGTCCAGACGGTCGGCGCGCAGGTCGGAGAGGAGGCGGCGGGCCTCGTCGGAGGCGCAGGAGGCGGCGTTGGCCAGCTCGTGGGCGCGCTCAACGCCGAGCTCCGGGTCGCGCCGGATCCATGCGACCAGAGCGCTGGCCGACAGCGCGATGCCGTGCAGGCTCTTGGCCAGGGAGTCGTGCATCTCGCGGGCCAGGCGGGCGCGTTCCTCGGCCGCGGCGGCGGCCTCGGTGGCCGCGCGCAGGGCCTCGGCGTCCCGGGCCTGCTGGTCGAGCAGGCCGCGGAGGGTGGCGCCGGCGGCGGCCAGGATCGGGTAGAGCAGCGGCAGCCCGAGCAAGGTCTGGAAGGAGAGGACCGGGTCGGGGGCGCTGCCGGTCTCGAACGCCACCACCGCCAGGTAGCCGAGGATCAGCGCGGAGGAGAACCGGACCGCGCCGGTGCGGCCGTAGAGGATGCCGGCGAGGATCGCGGTGCCGACCGTGAAGTAGAAGAACGGGCTGGAGCTGCCGGCCACCGCCAGGATCGCGACCGCCAGGGCGGCGTCGACGCCGAGGTACAGCGGGTGGCGGAGCAGCTCGGGGCCGAGCCGCTGCCAGCGCCGCAGCGGCAGGTACGAGGTGACCATGACCAGCAGCAGGGCGAGCGTCACCCAGCCGGAGCCACGGCCGCTGCCGGCCATGCCGAGCACGGTGAAGGCGATGGCGAGCAGGCGCAGGTCCAGGACGAGCCGGCAGAGCCCGCCGACGGCGGCCGCGGTGTCGTCGGCCCGCGCAGCGCCGTCGCGGAGTCGGCGGTCGGCACTAGCCAAAGAGGCCCTCCAGGCTGATGTTCGACGCCAGGATCATGCCGGCCGCCAGCAGGACCAGCGTGCCCGGGACCAGGACCAGGGTGACCACCAGGCTGACCTGCGGGGCGGCGCGGGCGGCGCGGCGGCGGGCCTGCTGCGCCCAGGTCCTGCGCATGTCGGTGGCCAGCTCGATCAGGGCGCCGGAGAGGGGGGCGCCGAGCTCTTCGGCCTGGAGCAGGGCGCCGACGAACTGCGACAGGCTGGGCGAGCGGTTGCGGTCGCGGAGGTCCTGGAGGGCCGACCGCCGTGACACCCCCACGTCCATCATCCGCAGGGTGGTGAGGATCTCCTCGCCGAGCGGGCCGCCGACGCTGGCCCCCACCCTGGACAGGCCCATGCGGAAGCTCAGCCCGGCCCCGACGGTGACCGCCAGCACGTCGAGGAAGTCGGGGAGCTGCCGTTCGATCCTGCCCTGGCGGCGGCGGATCGCGCCGTGCAGCCAGAAGTCGGTCCAGAACAGGCCGAGCAGGATCATGACCAGGGCCAGCAGCGGGTTGCCGCCGGTGTAGGTGAGTACCGCCGCGACCGTGCAGAGCACGAAGAAGCCGGCCTTCTTGGCGAGGTAGCGCTCGACCGTGAGCCCCTCCGGCCGCCCGGCGGCGCCGAGCTTGCGCCTGGTGGCCTCGACGCGGCGCTCACCGAGCAGGCTCCGCAGCCACGGCACCAGCGGGCGCCCGAGCCGCTCGAGCAGCCTGGTCATCGCCGAGGGGCGCTGGCCGCCCTGGCTGACCGGGGCGATGACCTCGAGCCCCGGCGGCGCCGGGTCGGCGCGGAGCAGCGCCCAGCCACGCGCCGCGACCAGCGCGCAGAGCGCCGCCAGGGCGGCGGGGAGGTACGGGTTCACGCCACCTCCCTCACACGTCGATCCTGGTCATCCGGCGGATCACGGTGAACCCCACCAGGTACAGGCCGGCCGCGATGATGGTGGCGATCAGGCCCAGCGGCGTGGTGAGCATCTCGTCGAGGACCTGGTCGTCGAAGGTGTTGAGGAACAGCAGCGTGCCGACGCCCATCAGCACGACGATGTAGCTGGTGAAGATGGCCCCGGCCATCACCGTCTTGACCTCGCGGCGCAGCTCCTTGCGGGTGTCGAGGGTCTCGGAGATGCTGCGCAGCGCGCTCACCAGGGCGCCGCCGCTGCGGGCCTGGATGACCAGCGTGGTGACCAGCACGGCCAGCTCCCGCGACGGCATGCGCTGCTCCAGCTCGCGCAGGGCGTCCTCGAGGCTCTGGCCGACGGCCATCGCCTCGGCGGTCTTCTGCAGCTCGGTCCTGGCCGGGTCGGTCAGCTCGTCGGCGGCCATGGGGATCGCGGTGCGAAGGGCCAGCCCGGCCGAGGCGGCGTTGGACAGCACCCTGGCCAGCTCGGGAAGCTGCCCGATGAACACCTCGCGCCGCTCGTTCTGCTTGTACCGCAGCCAGGCGAAGCAGCCGCCGATGGCGGCGGCCGAGGCGAACAGGCTGAACAGCGGCGGCAGGACGATCCTGGCCAGGAAGTAGCCGGCGACCGCGGCCAGCGCCACCAGCGCCATGAAGTCGAGCACGGTCAGTCCCAGGCCGGCGCCCTGCAACCGCAGGGCGAGCCGGTTGCCTGATCGGGTGCGGCGCAGCCGCATGTCCAGCCGGCGCCGGATGCGGCGGGCGCGGCGTTCGACGTCGTCCCCCATGCTCTGCTCGATCATCGCCCGCTTCTGCAGCGCGCCCTGGTAGAGCTGGTACAGGCCGGCGCACCCGATCGCCAGGACCACCAGGGTCAGCAGGACGATGGTGGCTGGGCCGGCGGTCATACGGCCTCTCGCTCCGGCGTGAAGCTGGGTCCGGCGGCGACCCCGAGCTGGGGCGGCACCTGCTCGCCGGCGATCACCAGCCGCTCGGCCAGGTGCCGCGGCACCGGGTAGTAGCGGAAGCGGCCGCGCACCACCCGGTCGGGGCCGAGGGGCTCCTGCTCGAAGTTGACGATCGTGGCCAGCCGGAACGTCTCCCGGCGGCGCGAGGCCAGGGTGCAGATCTCGACCATGCGCCGGACGCCGTCGGCCATGCGGGCCAGGTGGACGATCACGTCGATGGCGCCGTTGATCTGGTCGCGCAGGCTCTCGGAGGGGATGTTCAGCTCGCTCATGCTGGCCAGCGTCTCCAGCCGCAGGATGGCGTCGTCGGAGGAGTTGGCGTGCACCGTGCAGAGCGACCCCTCGTGACCGGTGTTCATCGCCTGCAGCATGTCCATCGTCTCGCCGCCGCGGACCTCGCCGACGATGATCCGGTCGGGGCGCATGCGCAGGCTGTTGCGGACCAGGTCGCGGATGGTGATCTCGCCGTGGCCCTCGACGTTGGCCGGCCGGGACTCGAGCCGGATGACGTGCTGCTGCTGCAGGGACAGCTCGGCGGAGTCCTCGATGGTGATGATCCGCTCGCCCGAGGGCACGAAGGCGGACAGCGAGTTGAGCATGGTGGTCTTGCCGCTGCCGGTCCCGCCGGAGATCAGGACGTTGAGGCGGGCGCGGATGCAGGCGGCCAGGAACGCGGCCATCACCGGGTCGAGGCTGCCCTTGGCGACCAGCTCCTCCAGCCGGTAGGGCCGGGGGAAGCGCCGGATGGTGACCACCGGGCCGGACAGGGACAGCGGCGGGATGATCACGTTGACCCGTTCGCCGCCTGGCAGGCGGGCGTCCACCATCGGGCTCGACTCGTCGACCCGGCGGTTCACCGCCGAGACGATCCGGTCGATCGTCTGGTAGAGCTGGTCCTCGCTGGTGAAGCGGGTGTCGACCCGTTCGATCCGGCCGGCGCGCTCGATGAAGACGTCGCCGGCGCCGTTGACCATGATCTCGGTGACGTCCTCGTCGGCCAGCAGCGGCTCCAGGACGCCCAGGCCGAGGGCCTCGTCGACCACGCGGCGGATGAGCGCCGCCCGGTCGCGGTTGGAGAGCACCGGTCCCTCGCGGCTGACCAGGTGGCCGACGACGCGTTCCAGCCGCGCCCGGCGCTGGGTGAGGGAGAGCGCCGCCATCTCGGAGAGGTCGATCTCCTCGAGCAGCCGCTTGCGGTAGAACTGCACGTCGCCGTTGCGCCCGACCTCCTGCTCGTCGGTGACGGCGGTGGCGATGCGGTTCTTCAGGCCCATGGAGAATTCCGTCCCAGGTCTAGAAGAGCGGGTTGGGCATGTGGGCGCTGCGGGTGAGGGTCACCCGGCTGCTCGACAGGCCGGGAACGAACAGCGGGACCCGCACGGTGACCGACGCGCTGGTGCCGAACACCCGCACCGAGGAGTCGTCGCGGAGCCGGGGTGACAGGGCCTGCACGGCGACGATCTGGGCGTCAGGCCGGCCCTTGCTGGCCGCCCTGGCGCCGGCCCTGGCCGCGTCCGTGGCCGAGCCGGCCGCGAACGCGACCGCGAACAGCTGCATCCCGGCCATCAGGATGAGCAGCAGCCAGGGCAGGAAGCCGAGCAGCTCGATCGAGGCCGAGCCGCGCTGGCCGTGCCGCGACACCGTGCGCGCCGCCATCACTCCACCACCGTCCCTGAGCTCGAGGTGATGTGCAGTGGTCCGTTCAGGCCGGGCATGAACACCGGGACCGTGAGCCGCACCACCACGCTGCTGCCCGACCTGGAGACCCTGGCGTCGTCGCGCCAGGCGGCCGGCAGGTCCTCCACCGCCTTGCGCTGGAAGTCCTGGTGCACGGCGAGCCTGCGGGCGCCCTCGTTGGCGGCGTGGCCGGCCAGGACGACGGTGTAGCCGAACAGCACCGACTGCCAGATGGCGGCGAACAGCATCATCACCAGGAAGGTGATGCCCATCGTCTCGACCGCGACCTGGCCATCCTCACCGCCGCGGCGGCCGCGCCAACCGCTACCGCCGGTGCGGCGCATGGGCACCACGCCGGTCTCCTGACCCAGCTCGCTCAGGGCCCGCTGCAGGTTGCCGTCCTCCAGCAGGTGCGGCGAGCCGCTGTTCAGGGCCGGCTCGAGGCTGCGGAAGGCGGCCGGCAGGGTGGCGCGTGCCTGCGGGACCGCGACCACGCGCTGGGCGAGATCGGGCTGCACCTCGTTCTGCTTGCTGGTGCGGTTCATGACCAGCATCAGGTCATCGTCCTTTCGCACTTGCAGGCGTCCCCAGAGCTTGATCAGGCGCTTGGCCGCCCGCAGGCTGAGCACGTCGGGCGTGGCCACCACCAGCACCTGGTCGGCCATCTCGACGGCGACCGCGTTGGCCTCGGTCACGGTGGTGCCGCAGTCGACCACCACCACGTCGAAGCGGGCCTTGAGGCCGCCGAGCACCTGCTTGGCCACCCGGCCGGTGATGTCCTCGCCGCGCTCGCCCTCCCCAGGGGCGAGCAGCACCCGCATGCCCGAGGGATGGACGTAGAGGGTCTCCTCGAGGGCCCGGGCGGTCAGCTCGTCGGAGACCTCGACCAGGTCGGAGATGGTGCGGTGGTAGGTGAGGTTGAGGAGCTGCGGCATGTCGCCGGCCTGCAGGTCGAGGTCGACCAGGCAGACGCGGCGCTGCTGGCCGCCACCGCGGGCGAGCAGCGAGAGGTGGGCCGCCACGGTGGAGGTGCCGACGCCGCCCTTGGCCCCGGCGACCGCGAGCAGGGTCCCGCCAACCCCGGCACCGGCGCCGACGGCCAGGTCGGCCAGGTCGCCGGAGAGGTGCCGGCGGACCGTGCGCGACCAGGACGCGGCCGCGCTGAGGCGGGCCTGGACCTCGTCGAGGCCGAGCGGCTGGGTGATGATCCCGCGCGCGCCGGCCTCCATCGCCCTGGACAGGACCTCGGCGGTTCCCTCCCGGACGATCAGCACCACGCCGATGTGGGGGTACCTGGCGACCACTTCGCGGACCAGGTCGAGCACTGGCACCGGGCCGAGCTCGTCGTGGATCAGGATGACGTCCAGCTCGCGCCGGCCGATCGCGGTCATCAGGTCCGATGCGGTCGGGGCGGTTTCGAGGACGCGGAACTCGCCCGACTCCTCGAGCAGTGCCCGCAGCTCGACGCCGACCTCGTAGCTGCCGACTCCGAGCAGGACCTGATAGGTCACCGGCCCCCTCCACCGTTGGCCGCCGAGGAGATGCCGCGCGACGGCGACTGCACCACCGTCGCCCCGCCGGTGTAGACGTTGGGGGCGTTGGGGTTGACGTTGTCACCGCCGCCGATCAGGGCCAGCCGCACCTTGGTGGCGAAGCTCTCGGCGAACGTGAGGATCAGGCTCTCCTGCACCGAGAGGGCGAAGGTGACCGGCACCACCTGGTCCGCCTCGAACCCGCCCGACTTCTCCGCGTTCTGGTCGGAGATCCGCTCGACGGCGCCGACGTCGATGATGCGGGCCTGCCGCACCACCACCTTGGAGCTGGCCGGCACGCCCTTGGAGCCCTCGAAGGTGGCGTAGATGTCGACCAGGCCGCCCGACTGGATCTTGCCGGCCACGCCGGTCTCGGCGTCGACCAGGATGGCGATCTCACGCTGGCCAGGGGCGAGGCTGGGCGGCGGGGTCAGCATGTCGGCCTGGAGGTAGGAGCCGCGCCGCAGCTGGGTGCTGGCGACCTGCCCGCGCAGCTCGGCCTTGGAGTTCACCGCGGTCGGGGGGAGCCAGCGCCGCGGCACCTTCACCTCGTCGACCAGGTTGCCGGTGACCGCCTTGTAGGCCGGGACGTCGGTGCGCAGCCGCAGCACGGATTCGTAGTCGCCGACGGCTGCCTGGACCGAGGCGACGTAGCTGGCGACCATGAAGAAGATCGCTCCCGCGCCGATCGCGGCCACGACCATGAAGAGCACGCCGCGCCGTTGCTTTGGGTTCATGCCACACTCCTCGCACCCGGCCGCGATCCGTCCGGGGCATCGGCCTCCTCGTCGACGTCGTCCTGCTCGGAGGTCTCCGACCAGCGCTGCACCATGGAGCAGAACGGGCAGCGCGGCCCGGCGACCGGCTCCGAGCACCAGTCGCACGGCGTGCAGGGGAAGCTGGCGTACACCTCACGAGCCAGCGAGCCGATGTCGCTGTAGCAGCTCACCACCTCGACCAGGTCCGAGGTGCCCCACCAGTGGCGCCCGAGCGGCGTCGGGCCGGTGAGGACCAGCTGGGTCGAGCCCATCTGGGGCAGCACCTCGTCCCGCGCCCATTCCACCTCGCGCTCGGGCCCGGCGAGCACGGTGAGCGCCGGCGCCGGCGCGACCCACGGGACCGCCTCGTCGGGCCGCCGCCGGCTGGTGCGGCGCACGCTCTGGGTCGGCTGCAGGGTCACGGTGAAGTGGCTACCTGGCGACCAGGACTGCAGGTGCTGGGAGAGGGTGGGGGCGGGGTGCTCGAGCTTGCTGACGCTGCCGGTCCAGCCGCCGACCGCCAGCCGGCCGCCGAGGTGGGCGGCGCCCGCCGCCACCGGCCCAGGCGCCCGCAGCAGGCTGGTCAGGGCGGCGAGCTGGGCGCCGAGCACGCTCATGGCGAGCGGCGGCAGGCTGGTGGGCAGGGCGGCCAGCCTGGTCGTCTCGAGCGCGGAGTGGAGCAGCCGGACCTGGTAGTCGGCCACGCCGTCGTCCCAGTCGGGGTAGAGGGCGAGCACGGCACCGTGGTCTTCGATGTCGGCGGCCACCAGCTCGAGCAGGGCGGCCGGCTCGGCCTCGGCCGGGTCGACGCTGCGCAGCGGCCCGCTGCGCGGGAACAGCTCGAAGGCGGGGAACCGGCCGAGCAGCAGCACGGCGGTCACCGCGGGCACCTCGGATGGCGGCCGTCGGCGAGCGTGCCTCGGTGCCCGCCTGGCACCGGTGCCGCTACCGGTGGGGCGGGAGATCGCCTACGCATCATGGCTCTCCGTGCGCGCGGACGGGGGATTCGCGAACCATAACGAAACGTACTACGCGAGACGAGAAAGGTAAAAATTGCTTAGAGGTACGCAACACGGTCGAGAGGCGACAGATTTGCGCTTCCTGACCGGTCCGTTGGAGACGAGGATTACGGCCGCCAACCACGCCCGACCAGCGGACGTGTGGTCGGGATCCGCGGGACGAGGAGGTGACCGCGTGCCCGAACTGTTGCGGAACGGAGAGGTGATCGCGCCGGTCGAGGTGGCGACCAGCACCAGGGACCGGACCCGTGGCCTGCTCGGACGCGACGGGGTGGAGGGCGCGCTGCTGCTCTCGCCCGCCAGCGCGGTCCACACCATCGGCATGCGCTTCCCGATCGACGTCGCCTACTGCGACGCACGCATGCGGGTGCTGGTCACCGTGTCGATGCGTCCCAACCGGGTGGGGCGGCCACGGCCGCGTTCCCGCCATGTGATCGAGGCCGAAGCCGGCCAGTTCGCCCGCTGGGGCCTGCGCAAGGGCGACCAGCTCGGCGTTCGCGGCTGAATTTCCCAACCGCCTCGTGCCGCGCTCGGCAGCCAATTCGCCAGCACTTCTATACGTAGTAATGCCTACGTAATAGATTGGGGACCCGGCCAGCCGGGCGCGGCGGGCGCGGCGGCGGCCACCGGCTGATCTCTACAATGGTGGCGACCGGTTGTCGCAGCTCGGAGGCTGGCATGGCCACCACGCCCGTGCGGCTCGGCGAAGGTTCCGTCGGCCTGCTGCCCGATGGAGTCCTCGGCGGCCTGCTCGCCCGCGGCGCCGTCGACCAGGTCGGCGTCGAGGAACGGGCCGCCAGCCTGGCCAAGCGCAGCATCAAGAAGCAGTCAAAGGTGGCCGCCCTGCGGCTGGCCGTCTCGATGATGGACCTCACCACCCTGGAAGGCGCCGACACCCCGGGCAAGGTGGAGGCGCTGTGCTCCAAGGCCCGCCGCCCCGACCCGGCCGACCCGGAGGTCCCTCCGGTGGCGGCGGTCTGCGTCTACCCCAGCCTGGTGGCGGTGGCCAAGCACGCCCTGGCCGGCTCCGGCGTCCTGGTCGCCTCGGTGGCCACCGCGTTCCCGAGCGGTCAGGCCTCCATGGCCGTGCGCCTCGCCGACGTGGCCGACGCGGTCGACGCCGGCGCCGACGAGGTCGACATTGTGATCAACCGGGGCGCCTTCCTGGCGGGCCGCTACCGCGAGGTGTTCGAGGAGATCCTGATGGTCAAGGAGTCGTGTGGCGCCGCGCGGCTCAAGGTGATCCTGGAGACGGGGGAGCTCGGCACCTACGACCACGTCCGCCGGGCGAGCATGCTGGCGATGGCGGCGGGCGCCGACTTCATCAAGACCTCCACCGGCAAGATCCAGCCGGCCGCCACCTTGCCGGTGACCCTGGTCATGCTCGAGGCGATCCGCGACTTCCACGACCGCACCGGCCGCATGGTCGGCATGAAGCCGGCCGGCGGGGTACGCACCGCCAAGCAGTCCATCCAGTACCTGGTGCTGGTCAACGAGACGCTCGGCCCGGAGTGGCTCACCCCGGAGTGGTTCCGCCTCGGCGCCTCGAGCCTGCTCAACGACTGCCTGATGCAACTCGCCAAGGAGCGCACCGGCCGCTACCAGTCGGCCGACTACTTCACCATCGACTGACCACGATCCCGGCGGCGCCTTCGCGATCAGCTGGATGGGGTCGCAGTTGGCGACTGGCGTTGTGGCGGTCGAGGGCGACCTGGTCCGGCCTGCCTGGCGCCGCGCTACCCTGGGCGGTGGGCGGTCCGGCAGGGCCGTTGCGTGGTGGATGTCGAGGAGCGGGAGCCGGGATGGCCGACGAGATCAGCAGCGCGTCGTCGCGGACGCCGGCCCAGGTGGACTGGGGCTACGCGCCGGCGCCGGAGGCGACCGACCACGTCAAGCTGCGCGAGGAGTACGGCCTGCTGATCGGCGGCCGTTGGGTCGCGCCGCTGTCGGAGTCGACCTTCAAGACCATCAACCCCGCCTCCGAAGAGGTCCTCGCGGTGATCGCCGAGGGTGGCGAGGAGGACGTCGACGCCGCCGTCAAGGCCGCCAGGACCGCCTACACCAAGGTGTGGTCGAAGACCTCCGGCACCGAGCGGGCCAAGTACCTCTACCGCATCGCCCGCATCCTGCAGGAGCGCTCGCGCGAGTTCGCCGTGCTGGAGTCGATGAACGGCGGCAAGCCGATCAAGGAATCCCGCGACGTCGACCTCCCCCTGGCCGCGGCGCACTTCTTCTACCACGCCGGCTGGGCCGACAAGCTGGACTACGCCTTCCCCGGGCGCCGGCCCCGCCCGCTCGGGGTCGCCGCCCAGGTGATCCCGTGGAACTTCCCCCTGCTGATGGCCGCGTGGAAGCTGGCGCCGGCCCTGGCCGCCGGCAACACCGTGGTGCTCAAGCCGGCGGAGACGACCCCGCTGACCGCGCTGCTCCTCGGCGAGGTGCTGCAACAGGCCGAGCTTCCCGACGGGGTGGTCAACATCATCACCGGGGCCGGCCAGACCGGCGCCGCCCTGGTCGGCCACCCCGATGTCGACAAGGTCGCGTTCACCGGCTCCACCGAGGTCGGCAAGGCCATCCAGCGGACCCTGGCCGGCTCCGGCAAGCGGCTCACCCTGGAGCTGGGCGGCAAGGCGGCCAACATCGTGCTCGACGACGCGCCGCTCGACCAGGCCGTCGAGGGGATCATCAACGGCATCTACTTCAACCAGGGCCACGTCTGCTGCGCCGGCTCCCGCCTGCTGGTGCAGGAGTCGGTGGCCGAGCCGCTGGTGGCCAAGCTGAAGCGGCGCATGACCACCCTGCGGGTCGGCGACCCGCTGGACAAGAACACCGACATCGGCGCGATCAACTCGCGGGCCCAGCTCGACAGGATCGAGGAGCTGGTCGCCTCCGGCGAGGCCGACGGCGCCGAGGCCTGGCAGCCGCCGTGCCAGCTGCCCGAGCGGGGCTTCTGGTTCCGGCCGACGGTGTTCACCCACGTGGCCCAGTCCTACCGCATCGCCCAGGAGGAGATCTTCGGCCCGGTGCTCTCGGTGCTCACCTTCCGCACCCCGGACGAGGCCGTGACCAAGGCCAACAACACCCCCTCCGGGCTCTCCGCCGGGGTCTGGACCGACAAGGGCAGCCGCATCCTCGACCTTGCCGGCCGGCTGCGGGCCGGGGTCGTCTGGGCCAACACCTTCAACCGCTTCGACCCCACCTCGCCGTTCGGCGGCTACCAGGAGTCAGGCTTCGGCCGCGAAGGCGGCCGCCACGGCCTCGCCTCCTACGTGGACCTCGAGTGAGGAGGCCCCAGTGGCAGATCCGGACCGACTGGAGGTCCGCAAGACCTACAAGCTCTACATCGGCGGGAAGTTCCCCCGCACCGAGTCGGGCCGCTCCTACCTGGTGAATGACGCCAAGGGCAAGCCGCTGGCCAACGCCTGCCGCGCCTCGCGCAAGGACGTCCGCGACGCGGTGGTCGCCGCCCGCAAAGCCTTCCCCGGCTGGTCGGGCGCGACCGCCTACAACCGCGGCCAGGTCCTCTACCGCGTGGCCGAGATGCTGGAAGGCCGCCGCGACCAGTTCGTCGAGGAGGTCGTCAAGGCCGAGGGCGCGACCCAGCGGCAGGCGGCCGATGCCGTCGCCAAGGCGGTGGACCGCTGGGTCTGGTACGCGGGCTGGGCCGACAAGCTGGCGCAGGTGCTCGGCTCCGCCAACCCGGTCGCCGGGCCCTACTTCAACTTCTCCGTGCCCGAGCCGACCGGCGTGGTCGGGTTGGTCGCGCCGGCCGACTCGTCGCTGGTCGGGCTGGTCTCCCGGCTCGCCCCGATCATCGTCTCCGGCAACACCGCGGTGGTGCTGACCTCCCAGACCCGGCCGCTGCCAGCGGTCACCCTCGGCGAGGTGCTGGCCACCAGCGACCTGCCCGGCGGGGTGGTGAACCTGCTCAGCGGCTTCACCACCGAGCTGATCGGCCCACTCGCCGCCCACATGGACGTCGACGCCCTCGACCTTGCCGGGCTCGACCTCGCCCTCTACCGGGACGCGGAGCTGGCCGCTGCCACCAACGTCAAGCGGGTGGTCGCGCCGCTGCGCCTGTCCCAGCGGGCCTGGCTGGACGACGCCCGCACCCAGGACCCCTACTGGATTGCGGCGTTCCTGGAGATCAAGACTGTCTGGCACCCGATCGGGGTGTAGCCGGCGCCCGTGCCGGTGCGTCCCGATCGGCGCGGGCGTCCGCCGGGCTGGGAATCCGCTTCCGGCCACCCTGTAGCATGAGAAACGACCCGGTCGAACCGACCGCCGGCAAGCCGTGCCGGCGGCTTCCAGGAGGCTCCAACCGTGCCAAGCGACGTCATGGACGCCATCGTCAACCTCGCCAAGCGCCGCGGCTTCGCGTTCCAGTCGAGCGAGATCTACGGTGGCCTTCGCTCCAGCTACGACTACGGGCCGCTCGGCGTCGAGCTCAAGAACAACATCAAGCGGGCCTGGTGGCGGGCGGTGGTGCAGCTCAGGGACGACATCGTGGGCCAGGACGCGGCCATCATCATGGCCCCGAAGGTGTGGGAGGCGTCAGGGCACCTGCAGTCGTTCTCCGACCCGCTGGTCGAGTGCACCAACTGCCACCAGCGCTTCCGTGAGGACCACCTGCTCGAGGCGTTCGCCGACAAGCACGGCCGCGCGCCGGAGCCGGGCGAGCTGACCTGCCCCAACTGTGGCAAGGGGCCGTTCACCAACCCGCGCAACTTCAACCTCATGTTCAAGACGTTCATGGGGCCGGTGGAGGACGAGTCGGCGGTGGTCTGGCTGCGGCCCGAGACGGCCCAGGGCATCTTCGTCGACTTCCCGATCGTGCAGGCGGCCAGCCGCAAGAAGGTCCCGTTCGGGATCGCCCAGATCGGCAAGGCGTTCCGCAACGAGATCACCCCAGGCAACTTCATCTTCCGCACGCGCGAGTTCGAGCAGATGGAGGTCGAGTTCTTCGTCGAGCCGGGCACCGATGAGGAAGCGCACGAGAGCTGGATCGACGAGCGCATGCGCTGGTACCTGGAGCTCGGCATGCGCAAGGAGAACCTCCGCCTGCGCGAGCACGGCCCGGACGAACTGGCCCACTACGCCAAGCGGGCGGTGGACATCGAGTACCGCTTCCCGTTCGGCTGGTCGGAGCTGGAGGGGATCGCCAACCGGGCCGACTACGACCTCACCCAGCACCAGAACCTCTCCGGCGAGGACCTCACCTACTACGACGCCGAGAAGGACAAGCGCTACATCCCCTACGTGGTGGAGCCGTCGGCCGGTGCCGACCGCTCCGCGCTGGCGTTCCTGTGCGACGCCTACCAGGAGGAGGAGGCGCCCACCGCCCAGGGCGGCAGCGAGCAGCGCACCGTGCTCAAGCTCGACCCGCGCCTGGCTCCGATCAAGGTGGCGGTGCTGCCGCTGTCGCGCAACGAGAAGCTCAACCCGATGGCCAGGGAGCTCGCCGCGGACCTGCGCGAGCACTGGATGATCGACTTCGACGACGCGCGTGGCATCGGGCGGCGCTACCGGCGCCAGGACGAGATCGGCACGCCGTACTGCGTCACGGTCGACTTCGACACCCTCGAGGACCGGGCCGTGACCGTCCGCGACCGCGACACGATGGTCCAGGACCGGGTCGGGGTGGACCGGCTGGTCGGGTATCTGGCCGAGCGGTTGCCACGGCTATGACGACCACCACCGGGGGGGTGACCGAGGGCGCGCGCGTCCTCGATGTGCTCGCCGCCGGACCGGGAGCGCCGCCAGGCGACCGGGCGGTGGCCGACCCGCTCGACCTCGGCCTGCTCCGTGGCGACGCGGTGTTCGAGGGCATCCGCATCTACCGAGGCCGGCCCTTCCGGCTCGGCGCCCACATGGCACGGCTGGCCGCCTCGGCGGCAGCGCTCGACCTGGTCCTGCCTGAGAAGCTGGACCAGCTGACCGAGCAGGCGGTGGTGGCCTGTGGCGGTGGCGACGGCGTGCTCCGCCTGGTCTGCACCAGGGGTGCGGAGGGGAGCGACGCCCCCGCCGCGTTCGCGGTGGTCACCGAGGTCCCGCCGGGCCTGGACGACCACCGCGCCCGCGGCCTCGGCATCGCCCTGCTGACCACGGCGGCCGACCCGCTGGTCCGGGCGGCGTCACCCTGGTTGCTGCCAGGCGTCAAGGCGACCAGCTATGCGGTCAACCTGGCGGCGCGCCGCGCCGCCACGGCCAAGGGCGCGGACGACGCCGTGTTCGTCGGCCTCGGCGGGGAACTGCTGGAGGCGCCAACCGCCAACCTGTGGTGGCGGACCGGGTCGGTGCTGTACACGCCCGCCCTGGACCTCGGCATCCTGGCGGGGATCACCAGGTCGGTCCTGATGGAGCTTGCCGGACCGGCCGGCTACCGGGTGGTCGATGGCGTGTTCACCGCGGACGACCTGGTCGGCGCGGAGGAGGCCTTCCTGTCCTCGACGGTCATGGAGGTCATGCCGGTGGTCGAGGTCGACGGCGTGCCCGTCGCCGACGGCCGGCCCGGCCCGGCCGCCGCCCAGCTGCAGGCAGCCCTGCGCGAACTGGCCAACGGCTGAGCCCGCCGCGCCGGCGCTAGCAGGCCCCGTCGGGGGCGGTGGTGATGATCACCCGGCCGGCCAGCGGGTTGACGGTGTAGCGGGTCCAGCGCTTGCCGCCGTCCGGGCGGAACACCGGGGCACCGTTGACCGGGTCCACGGCCTGGGCGGTGGTCAGGTCCAGCAGCTTCCAGCCGCGCAGCCCGCTGGCCTTCATGCTGGCCCGCGCGATCGCGGACAGGTCGCGGAACGAGTAGCAGCGGGTGCCGAGGCCGGCCCGGTGCAGCCGTACCTTCATGTCCCGATCGAAGTCGCGCACCTGTTGGGCGGTGGCGCCGGCGAAGCGGGCGTCGGCGGGCACCTTGGCCCCGATCGAGTGGCACGCGCGGTCCAGCGACCACCCGCTCGGGTTGGGGAACACGCCGACGGTGCCGTCGCCGCGCCGACAGAGGACGAAGCTCATCGCCTGCGGCACGATGCGCCGCACGGCGCCGGTGCTGGCGAGCTGGGCGTTCTCCTGGCGCTTCCAGGCGTCCACGCAGGCCTGGAGGGCCAGCGGGCCCGGCGGGAACAGGCTGGCGCCGACGGCGACGGCGGTCGCGGCGGCGCCGGGGTTGAGCTTCTCGTAGCAGCCGATGTGGCGTCCGCCGGCAGCGGCGGCCTCGCGGGGGGTGGAGTCCTGCTTGAACAGCTTGCCGGCGGCGACGGCGCCACCGAGCACGGCCGCGAGCGACACCACCAGCACCGGCACGGCAAGGTAACGCCGCGACCCGGCCATGGCCTGGTGGTCGCCTTGGCGAGCGGCCCGCAGGGACCGGGCGCCGCGGCCAGGGTCGTACAGGATCATGCGCAGCTCGCCGAGGAGCTCCAGTTCGAGCGGCCCGACCTCGTCAAGGCGGAGGTCGGCGGCGTCGTCCTCGTCCACGACCGGCGCGGCCGGGACGGCGACCGGTCCGGTCCGCGCCAGCCGGCGCTGCGCTCGGGTGAGGCGGAGCCGTGCCACGGTGGGGAGGACCCCGAGCGCCTCGGCGGCCTGGAGCGGCGTGAGGCCGTCCAGCTCGACCAGCTCCACCACCGCCCGCTCATGGGCCGGCAGGCGCAGCATCGCCTGGTAGTGCCGCCGGAACTCGGCGTTGGCGCGCATCTGCCGGTCGAGGGGGGCGCGCTGGGCGGCGTCGAGCGCGCGCCGGTTCGCCGCCCAGTCCGGGGGTTCAGGGACGGCCACCAGTTCCCGCTCGGCGACCACCGCGGCGGTCACGCCGAGCAGCCAGGGAAGCGGACCGGCCCGCGCCGGGTCGAAGCCGCCGGCCGACCCGAAGGCGCGCATGAACGCCGCCGCGACCAGGTCACGGACCTCGGCCGGGTCGTCGACGCGGCGGGTCACCGCGGCGACCACCTTGCCCACGTGGCGCAGGTAGAGCTCCTCGAACGCGGCAGGATCGGAGCGCAGCCTGGCCAGAAGGTCCTGGTCGGTTCTGCTCATGGGCCCTCCTGGGGGTCGGGGGCCTCGATGGCTCTGCCGCGTCGGTTACCTGGTCTGTCCGCGCATACGCCTCCTTACACCTTCATCTGCGGGCTCGGCTCTCCGATTCCCGGTCACGATAGATCAGTTGACGACTACCCTCTTCTACGCAGCCAGCTCATGTCGAGCGCGGCGGCGCGGGGCGCACCGGCCAGGGCGAGCGCGTTGTCGAACTCGGCCAGGAGCAGCTCGAGGACGCGGCGGGCGCCGGCCTCGCCGGCGGCGGCCAGGCCCCAGAGCACCGGGCGGCCGACCATCACCGCCCGCGCGCCGAGGGCGAGCGCCTTGAGCACGTCCGCGCCGCGGCGGATGCCGCCGTCGACCAGGACGTCGACCTGGTCGCCGACGCGCTCGGCGATCTCGGGGAGGACGTCGGCGGTGGCCGGCACGCCGTCGAGCTGCCTGCCGCCGTGGTTGGAGACGATCACCCCGGCGGCGCCGTGCGCCACCGCCAGCGCGGCGTCCTCCGCGGTGAGCACGCCCTTCACCAGCACGGGCAGGCCGCTCAGGCCGGCCAGCCAGCCGAGGTCCGCCCAGGTGAGGGAGGGGTCGAGCAGAGCGGTGGTCTCGGGCAGGGTGAGCCGCTCGGTCATGCCGTGGGCCGCCAGGCTCGGCACCGCGGTCGGCTCCTCGACCGCGAAGCCGGAATGCAGGTCGCGCTCCCGCCGGCCGAGGACGGGCAGGTCGACGGTGACCACCAGGGCCTCGTAGCCGGCCGCGGCCGCCGCTTCGACCAGCGCGGTGGTCGTGCCCCGGTCGCGGAAGACGTAGAGCTGGAACCAGCGCGGCCCGTCGGGCACCGCCTCGGCCAGCTCGGCCGGGCCGACGGTGGAGAAGGTCGACAGGCACATCACCGCGCCGGCGGCACGGGCCGCACGGGCGGTGGCGAGCTCGCCGTCGGGATGGGCGAGCCGGTGGAACGCGGTCGGGGCGACCAGCAGGGGGTGGGGCCGCTCGCGGCCGAGCAGGACCGTGCCCGGGTCGCGGGCGGCCACGTCGACCAGCACCCGGGGGCGGATCTGCCAGCGCCGCCATGCCGCGGTGTTGTCCTCCAGCGTCACTTCATCGCCGGCCCCACCGGCGAGAAAGCCGTACACCTCCGGCGACAGGGCATCCACGGCGACCCGCTCGAACTCGCGGAGGGTGACCGGCAGCTCCATGGCGGGGAGTGTACGCGGCACGGATGGGTCACCCTGCAATAACCTAGGCACCGGCTTCGCATGACTACGGCCGCGCCGGGCCGCCGCCGGGGCCGCCCGGCCGGGCTCCGACACCATTCCCGCCAGTCCCCGCCAGTCAAGGAGGCGTGATGGCCGAGAAATTCGTCTACGACTTCGAAGAGGGCAACAAGGACATGAAGTACCTGCTCGGCGGGAAGGGCGCCAACCTCGCCGAGATGACCAACATGGGCCTTCCCGTGCCGCACGGCTTCACGGTGACCTGCGAGGCGTGCAACGCCTACCGGGCCGCCGGGCGCAGCTTCCCGGACGGCATGCTCGACGAGGTCGCCACGCACCTGCGGGACCTCGAGGAGAAGATGGGCAGGCGGCTCGGCGAGCCGACCGACCCGCTGCTGGTCAGCGTCCGCTCCGGCGCGCCGTTCTCCATGCCGGGGATGATGGACACGGTGCTGAACGTCGGCCTCAACGACGAGAGCGTCGAGGGGCTGGCCAAGCAGACCGGCTCTGACCGCTTCGCCTGGGACTCCTACCGGCGCCTGTTGCAGATGTTCGGCAAGACCGTGATGGGCGTGGACGGCGACGAGTTCGAGAACGCGCTCGACCACGCCAAGGAGGAACGGGGCGTCAGCAACGACGTCGACCTGGACGAGGGCGACCTGCGGCGCCTGGTGGGGGAGTTCAAGCGGATCATCGCCGACGCGACCGGCCGCGACTTCCCCCAGGACCCGCAGGAGCAGCTGAAGCTCGGCATCGAGGCGGTCTTCGGCTCCTGGGACAACAAGCGGGCGGTCGACTACCGGCGCAAGAACAAGATCGACGACTCGCTCGGCACCGCCGTCAACGTCCAGTCGATGGTGTTCGGCAACAAGGGCGACGACTCCGGCACCGGGGTCGCGTTCACCCGCAACCCGGCCAACGGCGACCCGTCTCCCTACGGCGACTACCTGCCCAACGCCCAGGGTGAGGACGTGGTCGCCGGCATCCGCAACACGCTGGAGCTGGAGCAGATGGCCGAGGTCCAGCCGAGCGCGTGGGAGGAGCTGCAGGGGCACATGCGCACCCTGGAGCAGCGCTACCGGGACATGTGCGACATCGAGTTCACCGTCGAGCAGGGCAAGCTCTGGCTGCTGCAGACCCGGGTCGGCAAGCGCACCGCGTTCGCCGAGTGGGTGATGGCCTACGACATGCTCGACGAGGACCTGATCGACGTCGACATGGCCGTGCTCCGGCTCGACGCCAACCGCCTGGAGGAGCTGTTCAAGAAGGTGATCGCGTCGGAGGAGGCGAGCGAGCCGATCGCCAGCGGCCTGAACGCCTCGCCAGGGGCGGCCGTCGGCAAGGCGGTATTCACCGCCGACGACGCCCAGGCGTGGGCGGAGCGGGGCGAGCCGGTCATCCTGGTCCGCCGCGAGACCACCCCGGACGACTACCACGGGATGATCCGCTCCGAGGGCATCCTCACCTCGGCCGGCGGCACCAACTCGCACGCTGCCGTGGTCGCCAGGGGGGAGGGCATCCCGGCCGTCTGCGGCGCCGACGCGATCCGCGTCGACCGCCAGGGCAAGCGCTTCAAGGTCGGCGGCACCACCGTGGCCGAGGGCGACTGGATCACCATCGACGGGTTCACCGGCAAGGTCTACGAGGGCCAGCTCGACCTGGCCGACTCGCCGATCGAGCGGGCCAGGGCGGGCGACGCCGAGGCCCGCAAGGAGAAGATCTGGCGCGCCTACGAGCGCTTCATGGTCAGGGCCGACGAGGCCAGGCGCCTACGGGTGCGGGCCAACGCCGACACCCCCAGCCAGTCGGCCAACGCCGTCGAGCGCGGCGCCGAGGGCATCGGCCTGTGCCGCACCGAGCACATGTTCCTCGGCGAGGAGCGGGTCGCGGCGGTGCGCACCATGATCTTCGCGACCACCTCCGAGGAGGAGCACTCCGCCTACGACACCCTGCTGCCGCTGCAGCGGGACGACTTCGTCGGCATCTTCCGCGAGATGGACGGCAAGCCGGTGACCGTCCGGCTGCTCGACCCGCCGCTGCACGAGTTCCTGCCGAACCAGGTCGACCTGGCCGTGGCCGTCGCGGTGGCCAAGGCGAAGGACGCCGGCGAGGCCGAGGTCGAGGGCGACGCCATGCCCCTGGCCGAGGCGGAGGAGCTGCTGGCGAAGGTCGACGACCTGCACGAGGCCAACCCCATGCTCGGGCTCCGCGGCGTCCGTCTCGGCATCGTCAAGCCCGGGCTGTACGCGATGCAGGTGCGCGCCATCGTCGAGGCGGCCTGCCAGGTCAAGGCGGACGGCGGCGACCCGCGGGTGGAGATCATGATCCCGCTGGCGGCCACCCGCGAGGAGCTGGCCCAGCTCCGCGAGGAACTGGAGCCGGCCGCGGCCGAGGTGCTCGAGGCGCGCGGCCAGGACCTCGAGATCCTCTGGGGCACCATGATCGAGCTGCCGAGAGCGGCCGTCACCGCCGGGGAGATCGCCGAGGTGGCCGAGTTCTTCTCGTTCGGCACCAACGACCTGACCCAGACCGCGTTCGGCTTCTCCCGTGACGACATCGGCAAGTTCCTCGGCCTCTACGAGGAGCGCAAGCTGCTCCCCGCCAACCCGTTCGTGACCATCGACCGCCCCGGGGTCGGCCGGCTCATGCAGATCGCCTGCGAGGACGGCCGCGCCGCCCGTTCCGACCTGCACCTCGGCATCTGCGGCGAGCACGGCGGCGACCCTGACTCGGTGCGCTTCTGCCACGAGCTCGGCCTGGATTACGTGTCCTGTTCGCCGTTCCGGGTGCCGACCGCTCGCCTGGCCGCCGGTCAGGCGGCGCTCGGCGAGGCGCTCTCGGACTCGAAGTGAGATGACGGCGCCGACCCCACCGCCCCCGCCGACCGGTGCGGGGGCGGTCCGCCTGCGCCTCCGGCCGGTCCGCCGCGACGACCTGGACACGCTGGAGCGCTGGTGGGAGACGCCAGAGGTGCAGAGCCGCTTCAACTGGTTCGGCTTCCCGCCGCCCGGGTTCCTGCGCAGCCGGTTCGAGGAGAACGGCATGCTCGGCGACGACTACGGCAACCTGCTGGTCGAGCTGGTCGACGGCACCGTGGTCGGCGACGTGAGCTACAACGCGGTCAGGCACGGCCCCGGTGAGGGCTCGCGGGCCTACAACATCGGCATCACCCTCCTGCCCGAGTACCGCGGGCAGGGGCTCGGCGCCGAGGCGCAGCGCCTGTTCGCCGACTACCTGTTCGCCCACACCAGGGTGGAGCGGATCGAGGCCGGCACGGACGTCGAGAACGTGGCCGAGCAGCGGGCCCTGGAGAAGGCCGGCTTCACCCGCGAGGGGGTGCTGCGCAGCGCCCAGTTCCGCGACGGCGCCTTCCACGACATGGTGCTCTACAGCCGGCTGCGCGGGGAGAAAGTCCCCGGCTAGGGGAGCTCAAGGAGCGCAGCGGTAGGCCCGATGGAATCAACCCATTCGGGATGGCGGCGGCTGTCACACCGCTTGGGGAGACTTGGGCTGGACGAGACCGATCCGAGACCGATCAAGGGGAAGCGGGTGCGCTGGTGAGGGCGGCAGAGGACTGGGTCCAGCAGGGGACGGTCCGCGCCGAGCTGGAGGCGGCCGAGGCGCGCGCGCTGGCGCCGTGGGCGGCCAAGTCGGCGGACTCGGCCGGGCGGGGCAGCCCCGAGCCGGAGGACCCGGTGCGCACCTGCTGGATGCGCGACCTGGACCGGATCATCTTCTCGCGGGCGATGATGCGGGCCCACGGCAAGACCCAGTCGTTCATCCCCGCGTTCTCGGAGGGTCCGGCGGCTGGACGCCAGGGCGGCCCCTACATCGGCGACCACTTCGTCACCCGCGCCACCCACATGCAGCACACCGCGCGCATCGCCGCCACCATCGCCCAGGCGCTGGCACTCAACGTTCCGCTGGCGAGCGCCATCGCCACCGGGCACGACCTCGGCCACGCCTGCTTCGGCCACGGCGGCGAGGCCGCCCTGCAGGAGGTCGCTCCCAACGGTTTCGACCACGCCACCCAGGGCGCCCGCCTGCTCAGCCTGCTCGAACCCCGCAACCTCACCCAGGAGGTGCTCGACGGCATCGCCAGGCACTCCTGGAAGCACGACCCGCCGTCCACCCTGGAGGGGATGTGCGCGCGTCTGGCGGACCGCATCGCCTACCTCACCGCCGACCTCACCGACGCACTGCGGGCCGAGGTCCTCGGCGGCATCGACGAGGTGCCGGAACCGGTTCGCAGGACGCTCGGCGACACCCCCTCTGACATGGTGGGCGTCCTGGTCGAGGACGTCATCCGCCACTCCCGCGGCGCCCCGCGGGCGGTCCAGGGCGCCGCCTGCGCCGAGGCCATGGCCACCCTGCGGTCGTTCATGTTCGAACGCGTCTACCTGCGACCAGATGCCGAGCGGCAGACCGAGCGTGCCAAGCGGCTGCTGGTCGACCTGTACCACCACTACCTGGAGCACCCCGAGACGATGCCGATGGGGGCGAGCCTGGCGTCGGACCCGGTCTCCCAGCGGGCGGTGGACGCCATCGCCGGCATGACCGACCGCTACGCCATGGCCGCCTGGGAGATCGCCTTCGGCCCGGCGGGCGACTAGGGCGTCTCGCGACGGGTTCCCCGCCGGTGCCGCTGCCGATGGTGCTTGTCGGGTCGGTCGGGAAAATGGACAGGCTGCGCGATGGTCGGTCGACGGTCCTGGCGACGCCGCCGCATGCAACCAGGAGGTGGCGGATGCTGCAGTGGGCAGAATTTGAGGTGGCGGCGTCCGAACTGGCGACGCTGGGACGGGAGCGGTTCGAGCGTTTCGGGTTCCTGTTCGTCGGCACGGTCCGCAAGGACGGCGGCCCGCGCGTGAACCCGGTCGAGGCGTACGTCGTCGACGGGCACCTGGTCCTCAACATGATGTGGCGCTCGCGCAAGGCCCTGGATCTGCTCCGTGACCCTCGGATCTACCTGCACACGCCCATCACCGACCGTCTGGGCGCTCCGGGGGAGTTCAAGGCGGCCGGTCGGGCGGTACCGATCGAGGACCCGGCGTTGTGGGAGGCCGCCGCGGACGTGATCGAGGCCACGATCGACTGGCGGCCGCCGAAGCGCTCTCACTTCTTCACCGTTGCGGTCGACCGCGCCGCCTTCATCACCTATGACCCCGACGGCACCCAGCACGTCAGGCGGTGGCGGCGCGACCAGCCCACGGTGGAGGTGCGGGTTGCCTACCCAGGCTGTGCGGACCCGCCCTAGGCCAACGCGCCCGCCGGCCCCAAGCGAAGCCACCGGGACGCCGTCCGCCCGAACCAGGCGGCGACGGGAGCTTCCCGCCTCCATATGATGGGTCGGGCACGTCTGATCGCGTAGCCACGGCCGGCGAGGATGGGCACGCGTCTCCCGGCCGTCCGGCAGAAGGAGGGTTCCATGGCCAAGGCGAAGACCGCGACCAAGCCCAGCGGAACCCGCAAGCCCTCACCCGCCACGGTGACCCGGAAGCGCGCCGACAAGGAGGCCGCCGGCCCGGAGCAGGCGCCGCCGAGGAACCCGAGCAAGGCCCAGTACGAGAAGGAGCTGGCCCGCCTGCAGGTCGAGCTGGTCAAGGCGCAGGAGTGGATCAAGCACAAGGGCCTGCGGGTGGTGGTGATCTTTGAGGGACGCGACGCGGCCGGCAAGGGCGGGGTCATCAAGCGGATCACCGAGAGCCTCAACCCGCGCGTCTGCCGGGTGGTGGCGCTGGCGGCGCCGACCGAACGCGAGCGGACGCAGTGGTACTTCCAGCGCTACGCCGCGCACCTGCCGGCGGCCGGAGAGATGGTCCTGTTCGACCGGAGCTGGTACAACCGCGCCGGCGTGGAGCGGGTGATGGGGTTCTGCACCGACGAGGAGTACCAGGAGTTCCTCCGCTCCTGCCCGGAGTTCGAGCGCATGCTCATCCGCTCCGGGATCACCCTCGTCAAGTACTGGTTCTCGGTCAGCGACGCCGAGCAGGAGCGCCGCTTCCACCGGCGCATCGAGGACCCCACCAGGCGCTGGAAGCTGAGCCCGATCGACCTCAAGTCCCGTGAGCTGTGGGTGGAGTACTCCAAGGCCAAGGACGAGATGTTCCGCTACACCGACACCAAGCAGTCGCCCTGGTACGTGGTGGAGGCCGACGACAAGCGGCGCGCTCGGGTCAACTGCATCAGCCACCTGCTCAGCCTCATCCCCTACCAGGACCTGACGCCCGACCCGATCGTGCTCCCGCCACGCGAGGAGAGCGGCTACGTCCGGCCCCCGTTGAGCGAGCAGACCTTCGTGCCGGACCGGTACGCCTAGCGCGGCGACCTGGGAGGGTCGCCGCCACCACCGACCCAGGAGCAGGCTGATGGAGCTCGAGCCAGGCCACGAGCCGCAGCCGCCCCGGCTGCGCGCCTCGGACGCGGACCGGGAGCGCACCGTCGAGCAGCTCCGCCGGCACCACGCCGACGGGCGGATCGACATGGAGGAGTTCTCCGAGCGGATGGACCGCGCCTACACCGCCAAGACCGTGGCCGAGCTGGACGAGCTCATGACCGATCTGCCGCGGGACGCGCCCCTGGCCGCGCCGCGGCCCGCCGGGTCCTTGGACGAGCGCCGGGCGCGGCTGCGGCAGTCGTTCTACCGCAGCCTCGCCAGCTACCTGTCGGTCAACGCCCTGCTGGTCGGCATCTGGTTGTTCAGCGGCAGGGGCTATTTCTGGCCGATCTGGGTGATGCTGGGCTGGGGAGTCGCGATCGTGGCGCAGGCCGTGCGGGCACTCGGTCCCGGCGCCGGCCTCGACGACCAGGACGAGCATCGCCGGGGCCAGCGGTCCCCGTAGCGCCTCCGGCGAGGCTGTGGACGCGCCCTGGCGTATCGAACACACGTTCGATATCCTGGACCTCCTACCAACCGGCGCCCGAGCGCGGCGCATGACGTTCGCGGCTGGATCGCCATTCCGCCCAACGACCCGCATCACGGTGCGTACAATGCCGGAGAGCCCAACATCGGGTCCTTCCCCTAGCGTCGTACCCGTCGGGTCTCGGGTCGTTCGGTAAGGGCGCTCCGGCGCGGGAGCGCGGTGGCATGCCCGCCGCCCGGCGCGCGGGATGGATAGGGGGAAGGACCGTGGCCGGCCGCATCATGGAGGAGTCGATCGCGGAGGTCCGCCAGGCGACGGACATCGTCGCCCTGATCGGGGAGTACGTCACCCTGCGGCCCGCCGGCGGTACACGCATGAAAGGGCTCTGCCCCTTCCACCAGGAGAAGACCCCCTCGTTCACGGTCAACTCCCACACCGGCGCCTGGCACTGCTTCGGCTGCGACAGCCACGGCGACGTGATCGACTTCCTGATGAAGCAGGACGCCCTCACGTTCATCGAGGCGGTCGAGCGGCTCGCCGGGCGGACCGGGACCGAGCTGCGCTACCAGGGCCGCTCCGCCGGTGACCGTGGCAGCCTCGGCCGCCGCAGCCGGCTGGTGGCCGCCCACGCCGAGGCGGTCGCCTTCCATCACCGGCTGCTGGTCGACGCGCCAGAGGGCCGGGCGGCGCGGGCCTACCTCTCCTCGCGCGGCTACGACCGCGCCGTCGCCGAGCGGTTCCAGCTCGGCTGGGCGCCGAGCGACCGCTGGGACGCGCTCACCGAGCACCTCCGCGGCAAGGGCTTCCGGCCCGAGGAGCTGATCGAGGCCGGCCTTGCCAGGACCGGCTCCCGCGGGCTTCGCGACGCGTTCCACGCGCGCGTGCTCTTCCCGATCTTCGACGTGGCCGGCGACCCGGTCGCCTTCGGCGGTCGGGTGCTCGAGGAGAGCAACGGCGACCGCCGCACCCCCAAGTACGTCAACACCGCCGAGACGCCGGCCTGGCACAAGGGCCGAACCCTGTACGGGCTCAACTGGGCCAAGGTTCCGGTGGTGCAGGCCGGCTTCGCGCTGGTGGTGGAGGGCTACACCGACGTGCTCGCCTGCCACCTGGCCGGCATCACCCAGGCGGTCGCCGCCTGCGGCACCGCCCTGCGGGGAGACCACTTCCGCCTGCTCGCCCGCTTCACCGACCGGGTGGTGCTCGCCTTCGACGCCGACGAGGCCGGCGCCAAGGCGGCCGAGCGCGGCCTGCCCGAGCTGATCGCCGAGCCGAACGCCGCCCTCTCCGCGCACGTCCTGGTGATGCCGGGCGGGCTCGACCCGGCCGACTACGTCGCCAGGCACGGGGCGGAGGCCTTCCGCGAGCTGGTCGGGACCGCGCAGCCGCTGCTGCGCTGGTGGATCGACTGGAAGCTGGCCGGCTTCGACTACCGCCGCCCGGAGGGCAGGGTCAGGGCCGTGCGCGAGCTGGTGCCGATCATGCGCAATGTCCCGGACATGGTGCAGCGCAGCGCCTACGCCCGCTCGATCGTGCTGCTGCTCGAGCTCCGCGAGGACGGCCCCGAGTACCGCGCCCTGGTGGCCGGCCGGGAGCCGGCGGCGGCGGCGATCCGGGAGGCGCCGCGGTCGCGCGGCCCGCAGATGACGGTGGAGTGCGAGGCCCTCAAGTTCGCCCTCCAGCACCCCGACTGGACCATGGACGTGGCCAGCCGCTGGGGAGAGGACTGGTTCACCACGCCGTCCACGATCGCCTCGTTCGTCGCCCTGGCCAAGGCCGGCGGCCCCGGCGCCCCGCTCGAGCTGGTCCTCGAGCAGGCGGCCAACGAGAAGGAGCGCGGCTACCTGCGGGGACTGGCGGTGGAGGTGTTCGCGGGGCCGGAGGAGCGAGGGTACGCTGAGCAGGTCTTTCAGCGGCTGGAAGAGTTCCGCGTGAGCCGCGGGATCGACGAGTTGAAGGCAACGCTGCAGCGCATGAACCCAGTTGAGCTGCCAGACGAGTACACTCAACGTTTCGAAGAGCTCATCGCCCTCGAGGCCCGACGGCGAGCCCTGCGGGAGCCGCGGCCCGGAGGCTAGGGGAGGCGCCTCTCCCTGAGCGTACCAGGCAGTTACCGGCGTCCCGCGTCGTCCGGGCGACACGAGAGGTACGTACACTCTATGGCCATGGCCAAGGAAGCCCAGATCGATGAGGTTCGCGACCTCGTCGTCAAGGGGAAGGAGCGCGGCTTCATCACCACCGAAGAGGTGATCGAGGCACTCGCTCCCGTCGATCTCACCGCAGAGCAGATCGACAACGTGTACCAGGTGCTCGCCGACGAGAACATCGAAGTCGTCGAGATGGTGGACGAGCTGGACGCGGAGGAGTTCGCCCGCGAGGCCCGGTCGGCCCGCGACGACGACCTGGCCCTCAAGGCCCCCACCAACGACCCCGTCCGCATGTACCTCAAGGAGATCGGCAAGGTGCCGCTCCTGACCGCGGAGCAGGAGGTCATCCTGGCCAAGGCGATCGAGGAGGGGGAGGCGGCCACCGCCGAGCTCGACAAGGCCGCCGCCGAGATCAAGAAGCTCAGCTCGACCAGGCTCCGGGAGTTGCAGCGGGTCGAGCGCCACGGCCAGCTCGCCAAGAAGAAGCTGATCGAGGCCAACCTCCGCCTGGTCGTCTCGATCGCCAAGCGCTACGTGGGCCGCGGCATGCTCTTCCTCGACCTGATCCAGGAGGGCAACCTCGGCCTCATCCGCGCGGTCGAGAAGTTCGACTACACCAAGGGCTACAAGTTCTCGACCTATGCGACCTGGTGGATCCGCCAGGCCATCACCCGGGCGATCGCCGACCAGGCCCGCACCATCCGCATCCCGGTGCACATGGTCGAGACGATCAACAAGCTGATCCGCATCCAGCGCCAGCTCCTGCAGGACCTCGGCCGCGAGCCGACGCCGGAGGAGATCGGCCGCGAGATGGAGTTCTCGCCCGAGAAGGTGCGCGAGATCCTCAAGGTCAGCCAGGAGCCGGTCAGCCTGGAGACGCCGATCGGCGAGGAGGAGGACTCCCACCTCGGCGATTTCATCGAGGACTCCGACGCCGTCGTCCCGGTCGACGCGGCCAGCTTCATCCTGCTCCAGGAGCAGCTCGACTCGGTGCTGCACACCCTGTCGGA
>DATLQA010000246.1:0-26811 GCA_035535495.1 Actinomycetota bacterium
ACCAGCCTGGTTAGACGTTGAAGCGGACGTGGAGGACGTCGCCTTCGCGGACCACGTAGGAGCGGCCCTCGGTGCGGAGCAGGCCCTTGGACCGGGCGGCGTCCCAGCCGCCGGCGGCGACCACGTCGTCGTAGCCGATCACCTCGGCGCGGATGAAGCCGCGTTCCAGGTCGGAATGGATGCGGCCGGCGGCTTCGGGGGCGGTGGCGCCCCGGCGGATCTCCCAGGCGCGGGTCTCGTCCTCCCCGGTGGTGAGGAAGGTGAGCAGGTCGAGGAGGCGCCAGGCGGCGGCCACGACCTGGTCGAGGCCGCTGCGCTCGACGCCGACCTCCTTGAGGTAGGCGGCGGCGTCCTCTGGTGGTAGCTCCGCCGCCTCGGCTTCCAGCGCGCCCGGCAGGGCCACGGTGGGCATGCCAAGCGCCTCCTCGACGGCGGCGGCACGGTCGGCCGCGGAGGCGGCCGCGTCCTCGCCCAGGTTGACCACGGCCAGCACCGGCTTGAGGGTCAGCGGGGCGA
Organism: Actinomycetota bacterium; assembly: GCA_035535495.1. Lineage (GTDB taxonomy): Bacteria > Actinomycetota > CALGFH01 > CALGFH01 > CALGFH01 > DASUZB01. The sequence continues at coordinate 517 of DATLQA010000246.1, forward strand.
AGTTGCGCAGCACCTTCAGCTCCTCCGGCTCCCACGCGGCGGCCCGCAGCGGCGTGCCCTGGTCGAGCAGGTCGCGTGCCTTCGCCAGGGTGGCCGCCTCCAGTGCGGACTCCTTGACCCCGGCCCTGGCCCGCTTGGCCGCCTTGTCGGCGCCGCCGGCGATGCTGGCCAGGTCGGCCACGGTCAGCTCCAGGGTGAGGTCGGCCGCTGCCGTCACCGGGTCGGCGCCGTCGAAGGCGGCCAGCACCATTGCCAGGGCGTCGACCTCACGCAGCGCGCCGAGCCCCTGGGCGGAGAGCTCCCCGCCGCTCGCGCCAGCCGACAGCCCGGCCACGTCGACGAAGCGGACCTGCGCGTGGACCCGCTTACGGGAGCGTTCCAGGTCGGCCAGGACGTCAACGCGGGCGTCCGGCACGGGCACGGCCGCCAGGCTGGCCCTGCCGGCGGCTCCACCGGCCGGCACGCCGGCCCGGGTGACGGCGTTGAACAGGGTGGTCTTGCCGGCGAAGGGCAGGCCGACGATGCCGATGTCCTTCATCTGGGATCCGGTACCTCGCGGCGCTTGGAGGGTGGTCGGGCTGAGTGTAGTGGTGAGGTTGGCGCCGCCGCGCCGCGGGTAGGTCCCGTGCCGTCCACCGCGGGAACCATCGGCTCGATGGGAGCGTCCAACCGGTCATGATGAAGAAGACCCTCGTCAGCGGTCTCCTGGTGGCTTTGGCCCTCCTCCTCGGCGCGTGCGCCAATCCCGACAGCGAGCAGGGCGCCGCCTCGGGCGGGTCTCCCACCACGGCCGTGCCGACCACGACCGCACCGACGCCTTCCACCGCCGAGATGCCCCGCGACCGGATCAAGGTGCTGGCCACCGGGACCGTGCAGCAGGGTGTCGAGCCCGGCTGCCTGATCCTGGACACCGGGAAGGGGCAGCGGTACGTGCTGTTGTCCAAGGACAAGGCCAAGCTCAAGCCTGGCGCCAAGGTGGAGGTCATCGGCGTGCGGGTCGCCGGCCAGATCAGCTACTGCCAGCAGGGCCAGCCCCTCGAGGTGCAGTCGGTCAAGGCGGCGTCCTGAGAGCGGGGCATCCCGCGACGGCATTCTGGCACCGGCCCTACGGAGGGCCTACCGCGCACTCCGTATGACGTAGCACGCTGCCACTCCGCAACACTGCGGAACCTGCCCACAGTCCGTGGCCATAGTCCACGAACCGTGGTTTGCTTGCGTGGCTGAAGCTCGACGGGACAGCCCTGTCCAAGCGCCGCCGGGCTGTAGTGGCACTCGGAGGCGACGTGGGTAGACAACATCCCGCCGCGCGCCGGGCGGGTCGGCAGAAGGCTTCGGCCGCCGCCCCGCCGAGGAGCGTCAACACGATGCTCGGGGGCGACGTGGTCCTGCGCGCGGCAGACATCGACGTGGGGCAGGCCCGCGAGCGGCGCCGCCAGCGACGCCTGGCGCGGGTGGCCGTGGTGCTCTGGCTCTTGTGCGGCTTCGCCTGGTACCGGGTGCTCACCGGCCGGCCGGTGAACCCGCTGTCGGGGCTCACCCTCGGTCCCGACGCCCTCCTCTGGATGCCGCTGCTCCTGCTCGTCCTGCTGCTCGCGGTGGTCACCCTGCTGCCGCTGCTCGGCCAGGGGCGCTCGCCGCACCTGTTGTACCGGCCCGAGCAGATCGAGGTCACCCTCGACGACGTCAAGGGCCTCGACGCCGTGCGTGACGAGGTCGTCAAGACCATCAACCTGTTCCTCGGCTACGCCACCTTCAGCGACCAGCTCGGCGGCAACCCGCGCCGCGGCATCCTCTTCGAGGGCCTGCCCGGCACCGGCAAGACCCACCTGGCCAAGGCGATGGCACGGCACGCCGGCGTGCCCTTCCTGTTCGTCTCCGCCACCAGCTTCCAGTCCATGTGGTACGGCATGACCGCACGGAAGATCCGCTCGTTCTTCAAGACCTTGCGCAAGGTGGCGCGCGAGGAGGGCGGCGCGATCGGTTTCATCGAGGAGATCGACGCCATCGGCGGGACCCGGGGCGGGCTGGACAGCGTCCAAGCCACCTCCTCGGCCGAGCCGGACGGCGGCCGCCGGGTGGAGGCGAGCATCGCCTCGGGCACCGGCGGGGTGGTCAACGAGCTCCTCGTCCAGCTCCAGAGCTTCGACGTGCCACCGCTCGGCGAACGCGCCTGGGGCCGGGTGATCGACTGGCTGAACGGCTACCTGCCGCTGGACCACCAGCTCCACAAGCCGCCGCCGCGCTACAACAACATCCTGGTGATCGCGGCGACCAACCGGGCCGACGCGCTCGACCCCGCGCTGCTCCGCCCCGGCCGCTTCGACCGCAAGCTCTACTTCGACCTCCCCAACAAGGACGGGCGGCGGGAGCTGGTCGACTACTTCCTGGCCGGCAAGGCCCACCACCCGGAACTCGATGACCCGTTGCGGCGCGAGGAGCTGGCGCACCTCACCTTCGGCTACTCCCCGGTGATGATCGAGCACCTCCTCGACGAGGCGCTGGTCTGGGCGCTGCGCTCCGGCCGGGACGCGATGCGCTGGGCCGACGTCAGCCAGGCCAAGCTCTCCGAGGAGATCGGCCTGAAGCAGCCGGTCACCTACACGCCGCTCGAGAAGGAGATGGTGGCGACCCACGAGGCCGGCCACGCGGTCGCCGCCCATCTGTCTGGGATCGGCCGCAAGCTCGAGGTGCTGTCGATCATCAAGCGCAAGGACGCCTTGGGCCTGCTGGCCCACAACGACACCGAGGAGCGCTGGACCCGGACCCGGTCCGAGCTGGAGGCGTTCATGCGGATCGCCTGCGCGGGCATGGCCGCCGAGGAGCTGTGGTTCGGCGAGTCGACCACCGGTCCCGGCGCCGACCTGGTCGGGGCGACCAGCATCGCCGCCCAGATGGTCGGCGCCCTCGGCATGGCCGACTCGCTGGTGTCCTACGTGGCCATGGAGGAGGGCCTGAACCAGCGCAACGTGGTCGCCAGGGTCCTCTCCGACCCGGAGGGTCGCGAGAAGGTCGGCCGGCTCCTCAAGGAGGCCAAGGGAGCGGCGAAGGATCAGCTCGACCGCAACCGCGGGCTGGTCGAGGCGTTGCGCGACGCCCTGATCGAGCGGGAGGAGCTGATCGGCGAGGAGATCGACGAGGTGCTCAGGCTGGCCGGAGCCGACCTGCCCGCGCGGTCGCTGACCCGCCGGGGGGGCGGCCTGCTGCCCAACCGCCCGGCTCCGTCCAGGCTCGGCGCCGAGGGCCAGGGCGCCTTCTGATCTTCGCCACCTCGAACCCTGACGCGACCGAGCCCCGCCTGGCAGGCGGGGCTCGGTCGCTATCGGCTGGGCTCGCGCCTCAGGGCAGGCGCAGCCGCCACAGGCCGCGGCCGTGGGTGGCGGCGATCACGTAGTCCTTGCTCGGGTAGAGGGTGAGGTCGTTGACGGAGGCGTGGGGCAGGCCCTTGCCGAGCCTGGCCCAGCGGGTAGGCCGGTCGGCCCTGGCGACGTAGACGGCGTTGTCGGTCGCGAGCACCAGGCGGCCCTTCAGCAGCACCAGGTCGTCGCCGGGGATGTCCGGCAGGTTGCCGCTGATGTCGGTCCAGGTGGCGCCGCCGTTCCTGGACTCGAACACGTGCCCGACGCCGGCACTCGGGATCCAGCGGCGCGAGTAGCCGTTGTACACCGCGTAGACGTGGGCCGCGTCGGCCGGGTCGACGGTGAGGGCGTTGACGAACCGGTTGGGCAGGTTCGGCGCCGTCACCTCGTGCCAGGTGCCGCCGTAGTTGGTGTGGATCGAGCTGGAGAACCCGCCGCCCTCCTGGTCGAGCGGGTTGCACGGCCCGCAGGAGCCGGCGTAGACGGTGTTGCCGTTGGCCGCGACCGCGGTCAGCTGGGCGGCCTCGCCGAGGTCGGTCAGCTTGTGCCAGTCGCAGGTGTTGCCTTCGCAGACCGTGTCGAAGCCCTTGGTCGACTCCCACACGTAGCGGCCGCCGGTGACCCAGTGGTTGCCGTTCTTCACGTCCGGCTCGAACGGGGCGATGAAGCGCGGCTGCGGGTCGCAGCCGGTCAGGTCCGGGTTCCACTCGCAGGCCGGCGAGACCAGCCGCCACGCCTGGGTGGTGCCGTCGGAGCGGCCGCCGTTGCGGCTGATGGCCACCGCCAGGTCGACGTACTCGACCACGGCGTTGTCGGAGTTGTTCGGGTCGATCAGCACGTCGCCGCCGTCACCGCCGAACGGGGGGACCTGGTGGCCGCTGCGTGCCCGCAGCAGCGAGGTGCCGTTGTCCTGTAGGCCGCCCCAGATGTCGACGCCGCCGCGCGGGTTCCGGCCGGTGCCGGCGTAGTAGTACTGCAGGGTGAACAGCCGGCGGTTGTTGTTGGTCCACCGCACCACGCCGCGCCGGCTGGCCGGCCGGGAGTACACCCCGCCGTCGTTGCCGAAGTAGGCCATGCCCTTGTCGGTGATGGTGATGCCGTGCTGGTCCGGGTGGGTGGTCATCGGACAGTTGTCCGGCCCGCCCTCCGCGTAGCAGGGGAGGGTGAAGTTCCAGTACGGCCCGATGGCCTTCCAGGTGGCGCCGCCGTCGCTGGTCTCGAAGACCTCTTCCAGGCCCAGGTAGACGTGCTTGGCGTCGGCGGGGTCGACCTGGACGTAGATGTTGTACCAGGCCTGGACGCCAGGCTCGTAGCTCGAGGGGAACTCCAGCGCCGAGCCGCCGGCGGCGAGCTTGGCGGCGTCGGCCACCAGCGTCCAGGGGCCGGCGACGTTGCCGTTGGCGGACTTGTAGATCCCCTTGAGGAGCGTCGACTGGGCCGGCGCGGGCGGCCCCTGGTTGAAGGCCGCGGCGGACTGGATGGCCGCGTACAGGACCTTGCCGTTCCTGGAGAAGGAGAGGGCGGTGCGGCCGACGTCGCCGGCGTCGATCCCGGCCGGGCTGATCTTGGCGAAGCTGCCGGGCGCGCCGGCGCTGCCGGAGACGTAGAACCCGTTGTAGTCGGTCCCCCCTCGCCAGCCGAGGACCGCGATCACCTGGTTGCCTCCGCTGCCCGGCTTGAGCGCCACGTCGGTGATGAACGAGGTGTTGTACGGGGTGTTGTCCGGGTTCGGGTCCGGCTTGAGCACCGACTGCCACGGTGACGTCCGCGCGGCGTGGGTGCTCCGCCGCCACAGCCCGCGGCTGGTGGCCGCGTAGACGTAGCGGCTCGAGGCGGTGATGCGGAAGACCAGGGCGTTGCGCAGCTCGGCGCCGCCCACCTTGGCATAGCTGCGGCCGTGGTTGGTGGAGCGCCAGATGCCCTGCCCCGCGTACGAGTCGGCGTTGGTGTTGGCCTCGCCCGTGCCCACCCACAGCGAGTGGTCCCGGTGCACGTACAGGGCGCCGATGGAGGCCGTCACCCTGGTCTGCAGGGTCGGCGTCCAGTGGTTGCCGCCGTCGCGCGACACCCACACGCCGCCGTCGGCCGCGCCGCCGTAGAGCCAGCGGCCGTCGTTCGCCATCGCGGTCATCCGGCCGGCGACCAGCCCGGCGCCACCGCCCGAGTTCGACCAGACCGGGTCACGGTAGTTGGGGTCGTCGCTGTCGTAGGGAAGATCGGTGATCTCCTGCCAGTTCCCGCCAACGGTGCGCAGGCGCGCGGCGTCGGCCTCCGCGGAGGAGAGCGCCTCGGCGGGGACGTCGAGGCCGGGCGCGATCCGCGGCGCGGCGTACCACTCCCGCGCCTCGAGCAGCTCATGGGCGTCGCCCTGCTCGCGCTCGCCCGGCTCCTCGGCGGCGCCGAGCTGGTGCTGGGCGAACTCGGGCAGGCCGCGCTTCTTGGCTTTGGTCTGCGCGGCCGGCCCGGCGAAGCTCGGAGCCGCCGCCAGGACCAGCGCCAGCACGGCAAGGATGGAGGCGAACGCCAGCCCGCGGCGCCGCCGAAGTCGTCGTTCCATGCGCACCCTCCGGAACGAGGTGACGACGCCACGGCTTCCGCCGCTGGCGCCGGGACATGCCAGATGCTAGAGCACCCGGACGAGCGTGAAAGAAGAAATTACGAAGAAATACCCGACAGTTACGCTCTGGGGTAATCGTCGTCGATTGTCCCGCTTGAATTACTGACTGGCGGGGCGGTGCGCAGGCCCGACCCGTCGGAGGTCCGGCAAGGGGGTCGGCGGCGGGCCGGTGTAGCGCGCCCGCGGGCGGATCGGGGTCCGACGCTGGTACTCCTCCAGGGCGTGAGCCAGCCAGCCGGCGATGCGGCCGACCGCGAACACGGTCTCGGCCGCGCCCCGGGTCATGCCCGCCACGAAGGCGAGCCCGGCCAGGGCGAAGTCCACGTTCGGGGCTGGCAGTCGGCGCCGCCGGACCGCGTCGACCACCGCGGCGACCACGGCGAGCCGATCCGAGCCGGCCGCGGCCCGGCCGAGCCAGCCGAGCAGGCAGGCGGCGCGTGGGTCGCCGTCCGGGTAGAGCGAGTGGCCGAGGCCTGGCACCTGCTCGCCCCAGCGCAGGCGGTCCCCGATCACCCTCCTGGCCCGCTCCGGCGTGCCGATCTCGGCCAGCAGCGTCTCGGCGGCCAGCGAGAGCCCGCCGTGGAGCGCGCCGCTGACCGACCCGAGGCCGGCGCCGACGACCGCGTACGGGTCGGCCTGGACCGAGGCGGCCACCCTGGCCGCCACCGCCGACGCCGCCAGCTCGTGGTCGGCGGCGAGCACCAGCGCCACGTCGAGCACGTCGACCATGCCCGGTCCCGGCGGCGCGGCGCTGAGCCGCCGCCACAGCCGCGCCGCCACCGCCTCGGCGTGCAGCCGGCCACCATCCGCCACCTCCACCGCCGCGCCGGCGGTCGCCGGCGGAAGCTCGGGCAGGGAGTCGACCAGGCCGGCGACCAGCGCCCGGCCGGTGGTCACCACCGCCTCCGGGTGCAGCTCGAAGCGGAGCTCGTCGGCGGCGGCCAGCGCCGCCGCGGCCACCCGGAGCCGGTCGAGCGGGAGCGTCCCCGCCGGGAGGGCGGCCTGGCAGGCGGCCGCGGCCGCGACCGCCGCCTCCTCCGCCCGCCACCGCGTCCACTCGCCCAGCCGGCCCGTCCACAGCCAGCCGGCCACCTGCTCGAAGCTGTAGCGTCCGGCCAGCTCGGACGCGTCCAGGCCCCGGTAGCGGAGCACCCCGCCGTCGATGCTGGTCAGCGCCGACGCGAACACCACCTCGCCGACACCGGAGCGCTCCGGGGGGACGGCCGGCGGCGTGGCGGTCCCTGGCGGGTCGAGGCGGCCGCGCCGGCGGCCCCTGCGGGCCAGCCGGTCCACCTCGGCAGGGTCGAAGGTGGTGGTCCGCCCGTCCGGTGCCCGCTGGCTGCGCAGCAGCCCCCTGCTGACGTAGGCGTACAGCGTGGCCGGCTTGACCCCGAGACGCGAGGCCGCCTCCGCGCTGCTGAGCCGCTGCCCGTGCGCCGGCCCCATCGCCGCCCTCCCGAAGCTCAGGTTGATTTTCAATCAATATTGACAAGCTCCGCGCCACGTCGGCAACGTTGGTGCGTACCCCGCGACCCGGAGGCTTCCCATGCCGCGCATCCACCTGCTCGACGTGACCAACCGCGACGGCGTCCAGACCGCCCGCGTCAACCTCTCCAAGTTCGGCAAGACGATGGTCAACTGGTACCTGGGCAGGCTCGGGATCCGGCAGTCCGAGGCCGGCTTCCCCGCCCTCTTCCACGAGGTCCCCTACCTCCGCGCCAACCTGGCGCTCGCGGAGGCGGGCGCGTTCGGCGACCTCCGCCTCTCCGGCTGGCTCCGGGCTGTCCCCGGCGACGTCGAGCAGTCCATCCCGCTCGGCATGCGGCACCTGAACCTCTCCATCTCCACCTCCGACCAGATGATCACCAACAAGTTCAAGGGCCGGCTGGACCGGGCCGCGGTGATCAACGAGATGGTCAAGGCGACCCAGGCCGCCAGGCAGGCGGGGGTCCAGACCGTCGGCGTCAACGCCGAGGACGGCTCCCGCACCGACGACGGCTACCTCACCGAGTTCGCGCTGGCCGCCAAGGAGGCCGGCGCCGACCGGATCCGCTACTGCGACACCATCGGCGGCGAGTCCCCTGCCCACATCCGCGAGCGGTTCGCCCGCCTCGCCGCCGAGGTCGACCTGCCGATCGAGACCCACTGCCACAACGACCTCGGCATGGCGGTCGCCAACTCCGTCTCCGGTGCCCTGGGCGACCTCGACGCCGGCCAGGACGCCTGGGTCAACACCTGCGTCAACGGCATCGGCGAGCGGGCCGGCAACGCCGACCTGCTCAGCTGCATCCTTGCCTTCCGCCACAGCTTCGGCGTCGGCGACCGGGTCAAGCTGGCCGAGGAGGTCGACCTTACCTGGGCACGCCGCTTCGCCCTCTGGGCGGCCTACGCCTTCGGCCAGCCCATCCCCGTCAACCAGCCCGGCGTCGGCCGCAACGCCTTCGCCCACGAGTCCGGCATCCACGCCGACGGCGCCCTCAAGGACCGCCACAACTACGAGCTGTACGACGACGACACCCTCGGGCCGTTCCCCCACGACCACGCCGCCACCGAGGGCCGGGTGGTGCTCGCCGGCGAGTACGGCGGCCGCGCCGGCTTCCAGCACGTGATGGACGCCCTCGGTCTGGAGGTCCAGGCCGACGAGCTGGAACTCACCTTCAAGCTGGTGCAGCTCTCCAACGCCGCCACCGGCCGGCCCCTCACCGACGACGAGCTCCGCCTGATCGCCACCTACCCCCACCAGCTCGCCCTGCTCTACCCCGGCTACCTCTCCTGAGGGCTGGCCGGCCGCCAGGGCCGGGCGCCAGGCGACCCTCCGACCACCGAGCCCGTCCCGACGCTCTACAGTTGCGGGCATGACCGAGCGACCCGTCCTGCGGCTGCGTGGGCTGCGACGGACCTACGGTGAGGTGGTCGCCCTCGACCAGCTCGACCTGGAGATCGCCCGCGGCGAGTGCGTCGCGCTGATCGGCCACAACGGTTCGGGCAAGACCACCACGCTGCGGCTGGTCGCCGGCCTGCTCGAGCCGACCGCGGGTGAGGTGATCGTCGCCGGGGACGACATCCGGCTGGACCGGTCGCGTGCCGCGCTCGCGTTCGTGCCGGACAACCCGCTGCTCTACGGCGACCTCACCGTCCGCGAGCACCTCGAGCTGATCGGCATCGCCCACGGGATGGGTGGCGGGCTCGACCAGCGCATCGCCGGCCTGCTCGACCAGCTGGACCTGTCCACCAGGCAGGAATTCCTGCCCGGCCAGCTCTCCCGCGGCATGCGCCAGAAGACCCAGCTCGCCTGCGCGCTGGTCAGGCCGTTCCAGGTGATCGTCCTGGACGAGCCCGTGGTCGGCCTCGACCCACCGTCGCAGCAGGCCCTGCACCAGCTGCTGCACCAGGCCAAGCAGGACGGTGCGGCGATCCTGCTCTCCACCCACCAGCTCCCCTTCGCCACCGGACTCGCCGACCGGGCGGTGATGCTGCACGAGGGCCGGGTCGTCGAGGAGGGCCCGTTCCACGCGGTCCTCGGGAGTGCCGAGGCGGCTCGCCTGGGACTGCGATGAGCGTCCCCGCGGCACCGGCGCTGGCGTTCCTGCGCGCGCGCCGGCGCGCGCACCGCTCTCCACAGCAGCGCTCCGACCGCTTCACCGCCTTGTATACCCTCGGGCTGTACGCGGCGATCGGCCTGTGGATCGGCTTCCACGTGCTGCGGCAGAGCCCCGCCGTCGGCGGGTCGGCTGCCTGGCTGACCGGCGGCGGGCTCGCCCGTGCCGGCACAACGGCGCTGCTGCTCGGCCTGCTCGCCGCGGTCCGCTACGCCACCTGGCAGGGCCCGGTGGTGTTCAGCAAGCCCGATGTGCACTTCCTGCTCGGCGCCCCGCTGCCACGCGCCGAGCTGGTCCGGGGTCGGCTCGTCCGCGGGCTGCTGTTCGGCGGCGGCCTCGGCGCGCTGCTCGGCCTCGGCGCGTTCGTACTGCTGGAGGCGGAACTCGGCGCGCCCGTGTCGCACCTGCTGGCCGCGGCGCTCCTTGGACCGGCCGCCTTCGGCGTGCTCGCCGCCGCGCTCGGATGGCTGGTCGAGTCGTCGGCGAGCAGGGCCAGGGGCCTCCTGCTCGCCAGCCCGCTGCTGCTCGCCGCCGCGGTGGCGGTGGGCCTCGGCGGCGCCGCCGCGACCAGCATCGCCCCCTGGTCCGGGCCCTGGGGATGGGCGCTCGGGCCGTTGCTCGCGGCGGCGGGCGGGCACAACCCCGGCTGGCCGATCCAGGCTGGGCTGCTGGCGGCCGGCACCCTCGCGACCGTGCTGGCGGGCTGGCGGGAGGCCGGGCGCATCACCGTCGAGCAGCTCGACCGCCGGGCCGGCATCCGCGCCGGCCTGGCCGCCAACCTGTTCACCGCCGACCTGCGCGGCGCCGCGCTGCTGCGGCGCAAGGCCGTGCGGGGGCTGCTCGGCACCAGGCGAGTGCGGCTGCGCCACCCACGACGGCGCTGGCTCGCCCTCCCCTGGCGCGACGCGCTCGGCCTGCTGCGCACACCGGGCCGGGCTGGGTGGGCGTTCGTGCTCTGCGGCGGCGGCGCGCTCGGCGCCGCCGCGGCGCCGGACCGAAAGGTCCTGGCCGCCGCCGCGATCGTGACCGCCTACCTCGGCGCGGCGCAGCTCCTGGAGCCGTTGCGCGCCGAGGCCGACCAGCCTGACGCGGGCCGCATGCTCCCCTGGCGCTGGGGGGACCTGATCCTGCTGCACACGGTCACGCCGATGGTGGCACTGACCGTGATCGGCCTGCTGGTGACCGCCCTGGCCGCGGCGCTCAGCCTGCTGGCGGGCGCCGCGCTCGGCATGGCGCTTGGCGCCTGCCCGCTGGTCGCCGCCGCCCTGGTGTGGAGCGCGGCCATCCCAGGGCAGCGCGGCCGCCTCGGCCCGGACCAGCTCATGACCGCGTCGCTCCTTGGCGAGGTCGGCGGTCCCTTGTACCTGCTGCGCTGGGCCGCCACCGGTCCGCTGGTGGCGCTGGTGGTCCTGTTGCCTCCCGCCCTCATGCTCCAGGGGGCCGCGGCCGGCTCCCCGCCGCGCACCCAGGCCACCGTGACCAACGCGCTCGTCTTCGTGGTGGTGGCGCTCGCCGTCGAGGTCGCCTGGCTCCGCAGCCGCCGCCCGCCGGCCTGACCCGCGGCCGGGTGCGCTGGCCGCCCAAGCGGTCCGAGCCGGCCTACGCCAGCGCCCGCACGGCCCGCAGGGCCTGGTCGACCTGGGCCGGGGTGGTGACGATGCTGGGGCCGAGGCGGACCAGGGGATTGTCGTAGGGCGTGACGCTGGCCATCACCTTGGCGTCGGCCAGGCGGCCGACCACCTCGCCGGGGCCGTAGCCCTCGACCTCGAAGCAGACGATCCCGGCGGACAGCTCCTCGCTCATCGGCGTGGCCAGGCGGACGTGGCGCATCGGGCGCAGCCCCTCCTTGAGCTGCGTGGCCTGGGCGCGGGTGCGATCCGCCACGCGCTGCTTGCCGATGGCCAGGTGGAACCGGAACGCCTCGCCGAGCGCCCAGCGGTGCTCGAAGCTGTGGTAGCCGCCGGGGGTCATGGCGCCGCCGAACCCGCGCCCGGCGCGGCGGTCGAAGCTGGGGATGGTGGCGCCGACGGCGCTCCAGGCCGAACGGCGAGCCCAGAGCAGGCCGGTGCCGCGCGGGCCGAACAGCCACTTGTGGGTGCCAGCGGCCAGGAAGTCGCAGGCCAGCTCGGCCGGCTCGGCTGGCTCGATCCCGAGGCCGTGGACCCCGTCGACGCAGAGCAGCACCCGGTCGCCCGGGTCGCGGCCACGGTTGGCGTCGGCCAGGGCGTCGGCGATCGCCCGCACCGGCAGCTTCACGCCGGTGGAGGAGTGGACCCAGGTGACCGCCAGGGCGCGGGTGCTCGGGGTGAGCGCCTTCCGCACCCCCTCGACGATCTCTGTGGTGGAGGCGGTGTGCGGCTCGCGGTAGAGGCGGGCGCGGCGCCAGGTGGTCCCGTCGCGGCCGGCCCGCAGCCGCAGCGACTCGTGGGTCGAGTAGAAGTCGTGCTCGGTGGCGAGGATCTCCTGACCCGGCCGGAGGCGGAGGCCGCCGTAGAGCAGGCCGAGGCCCATGGTGGTCGAGTCGGTGAGGGCGATCTCGCCCTGCTCGGCGCCGAGGTAGGAGGCCGCGGCGGCGAGCACCTCGCCCTCCAGGCGGCGTTCCTGGCGGCGGAGGTAGTCCTCGGTGTTGGCGTCGAGGCCGCGGCGGTGGGCGTCGATCGCCTGGCGCACCGGGCGGGGGTGCGCGGCGAGGACGAACGCGGCGAAGTGGGCCCAGGCGGGGTCGAGGTCGAACTCGGCCCGCACCCCTTCCCAGTCGGCGAGGTTCGGCGCCCCGGCGGCCCGCTGGGCGGGGACCGGCCGGTCCGGCTCGCAGCCGGCCAGGCCGGCGACCGCACCAGCGCCCACCAGCCCGGTGCCGGCGATGAACTGCCTGCGAGCTATATTCAAACGGTCGGTGGCCCTGCGCCGCCAGATGCGCTGGCTTCCCTCGTCGCTCTTCACAGGAACCCTCTGCGGTCTACTTCGCCGGTGGTCGCTCCTCAGTCCATCCAGCGCGCGGCTCCGGGCCACCTCCCTAAGACCAGCCGCCGCCCCGAGTGCTCACCGCCGGACAGGCGCGGCAACGCCAGTGTGGGCGATGCCGGCGGCCGGCGCCATCGTCCCCGCGCCGGGTAGGGGGAAGATCGGCCGGGACATGGCCAGGGGAGGAGGAGGGATGGAGTTCCGCGAGGTGGTGCGGCGGCGGCGCATGGTGCGGCGCTTCGACGGCCGGCCGCCGCCGCGCCAGCTGCTCGACGCGGTGCTCGAGAGCGCGCTGCACGCGCCATCGGCCGGGTTCGCCCAGGGCGTCGACCTGGTCGTGCTGGAAGGCGCCGAGCAGGTCGACTGGTTCTGGCGGGTCACCACCGACCCGGCACGCTGGTCGGAGCCGCTCGGCGGGCGGGCCGGGGCGCCGGTGGTGGTGCTGGTCCTGTCGGGCAAGCAGGCCTACCTCGACCGCTACGCCGAGCCGGACAAGGCCGGCCTCGGCCTGGACGCCGAGGCCGGCTGGCCGGTGGCCTACTGGGATCTGGACGCGGCCATGGCGGCGATGCTGCTGCTGCTGGCGGCGGTCGACGCCGGCCTCGGCGGCTGGTTCTTCGGCGTCTTCCACGGCGAGCAGCGGCTGTTCAGCGAGCTGGGCGTGCCTGCCGGCCACCGGCTGGTCGGCGCCGTCGCCCTCGGCCACCCGGCGCCGGGCGACCGGCCGACCGGATCGAGCGTGCGCCGCAGGCGGCGTACCTTTGACGAGGTCGTGCACCGCGGCCGCTGGTGATCATGGCCCGGCCGGAACGCCTGGGAAACCCGGGCCCGGAGGTGGTTTGCGGACGGCGCATCCGGTCTACCTTGGTGGGCGGGTGAGGCTCGAAGGGGGCGGTATGGACCTGCGCAGGCTGCTGGACTCCTGGCCGGTGACACGGCAGCTCCGGACCGGGGACCGGCTCGGTCTCGGCCGCGCCGCCCAGTCGCCCCGCTCGGCCGCCACCGCGCCCCGCACCCGCCACGCCGACCAGGTGGTGGCATCGGTCTGCCCGTACTGCGCGGTCGGCTGCGGCCAGAAGGTCTACGTCTCCGGCGGCAAGGTCACCCAGATCGAGGGGGACGACGCCAGCCCGATCTCGCGGGGCCGCCTCTGCCCCAAGGGCTCGGCGTCCAAGCAGCTGGTGACCTCGCCGGGCCGGGTCACCAGGGTCCGCTACCGGCGTCCCTACGCCACCGAGTGGGAGGACCTCCCGCTCGACCGGGCGATGGACATGATCGCCGACCGGGTCATCGCCACCCGCGCGGAGACCTGGCAGGAGCGGCAGGACGGGAGGCCCACCAGGCGCACCATGGGGATCGCCAGCCTCGGCGGCGCCACCATCGACAACGAAGAGAACTACCTCATCAAGAAGTTGTTCACCGCGCTCGGGGCCATCCAGATCGAGAACCAGGCCCGCATATGACACTCCTCCACCGTCCCCGGTCTGGGGACCTCGTTCGGCCGCGGCGGCGCCACCACCTTCCAGCAGGATCTCGCCAACGCCGACTGCATCGTGATCCAGGGCTCCAACATGGCCGAGGCCCATCCGGTCGGCTTCCAGTGGGTGATGGAAGCAAAAGCTCGCGGGGCTCAGGTCATCCACGTCGACCCCAGGTTCACCCGCACCAGCGCGCTCGCCAACCTGCACGTGCCGCTCAGGGCCGGTACCGACATCGCCTTCCTCGGCGGCATCGTGAACTACATCCTGGAGCACGGGCATGAGTTCCGGGACTACGTCGCCAACTACACCAACGCGCCGGTGATCATCGACGAGCGCTTCGCCGACACCGAGGATCTCGACGGCCTGTTCAGCGGGTTCGACCCAGAGAGCAACGAGTACGACCCGGCCACCTGGACCTACCAGGACATGGAGGTGGCCTCCGGCGCCGGCTCGCGTGAGGGCAAGCTGGGCATCGCCGAGCACCACGGCATGCTCGGCGGCCGGCTCGAGCACGGCAACCCGCCGCACACCGACCCGAGCCTCGAGCACCCGCGCTGCGTCTTCCAGATCCTCAAGCGCCACTTCCGTCGCTACACCCCGGAGATGGTCGCCAAGGTCTGCGGAACACCGCCGTCGCTGCTGGTCGAGGTGGCCGAGTCGCTGGTCGCCAACTCTGGCCGCGAGCGGACCAGCGCGTTCGTCTACTCGGTCGGCTGGACCCAGCACACCGTCGGGGTGCAGTACATCCGCACCGCCGCGATCATCCAGCTGCTGCTCGGCAACATCGGCCGGCCGGGCGGCGGCATCCTGGCCCTGCGCGGTCACGCCACCATCCAGGGCTCGACCGACGTCCCCACCCTCTACAACCTGCTGCCGGGCTACCTGCCCATGCCGAAGGCGTCGGACGGGGATCTGGCCGGCTACCTGGAGGAGGCGAAGCTGCCCGCCGGCTTCTGGGGCTACGTCGACAACTACCTGATCAGCCTGCTGAAGGCCTGGTGGGGTGATGTAGCCACGCAGGAGAACGACTTCTGCTTCGACTACCTGCCCCGCCTGACCGGCGACCACTCCAGCTACCCGACCATGCTCGGCATGCTCGACGGCAAGGTCAAAGGCTTCTTCCTGCCCGGCCAGAACCCGGCCGTCGGCTCGTCCAACTCGGCCCTGCACCGCAAGGCCATGGCCAACCTCGACTGGCTGGTGGTGCGGGACATGGCCGAGATCGAGTCGGCCTCGTTCTGGAAGGACGCCCCGGAGATCGAGACCGGCGAGCTGGTCACCGAGCGCATCCGCACCGAGGTGTTCCTGCTCCCCGCCGCCTCCCACGTGGAGAAGGACGGCTCGTTCACCAACACCCAGCGGCTGGTGCAGTGGCACCACAAGGCGGTCGAGCCGCCAGGGGACTGCCGTTCGGAGCTGTGGTTCTACTATCACCTGGGCCGGATCATCCGAGAGAAGCTGGCCGGCTCGACCGACCCGAAGGACCGCCCCGTCCTCGACCTGGTCTGGGACTACCCGACCGAGGGAGAGATCCAGGAGCCGAGCGCCGAGGCGGTGCTGCGGGAGTGCAACGGGGTCGGCCCGGACGGGCGGGCGGTCAGCGGCTACCTGGACCTCAAGGCCGACGGGTCCACCTCGTGCGGCTGCTGGATCTACTCGGGCTGCTACGCCGACGAGGTGAACCAGACCGCCAGGCGCAAGCCCCACTGGGAGCAGTCCTGGGTGGCGCCGGAGTGGGCCTGGGCCTGGCCGTACAACCGGCGCATCCTCTACAACCGGGCCAGCGCCGACCCCGAGGGCAAGCCGTGGTCGGAGCGGAAACGCTACGTCTGGTGGGACGAAGAGGCCGGCAAGTGGACCGGCCACGACAACCCCGACTTCGTGGCGACCATGCGGCCAGACTACGACCCGCCCGAAGACGCGCAGGCCGAGAAGGCCCTCAGCGGCACCACCCCGTTCATCATGCAGGCCGACGGCACCGGCTGGCTGTACGTGCCCAACGGGCTCGCCGACGGGCCGCTCCCAGCCCATTACGAGCCTCACGAGTCGCCGTTCCCCAACCTGCTCTACGGCCAGCAGGCCAACCCCACCCGCCAGGTCTTCGACCGTCCGGGCAACCGCTACAGTCCCGCCCACGGTCAGCCCGGCGCCGAGGCCTACCCGTACGTGTTCACCACCTACCGGCTCACCGAGCACCACACCGCCGGCGGCATGAGCCGCGGCCTGCCCTACCTGGCGGAGCTGCAGCCGGAGATGTTCTGCGAGGTGAGCCCGGAGCTGGCCGCCGAGCGCGGCCTCGAGCACGGCGGCTGGGCCACGATCGTCACCGCGCGGGCCGCCATCGAAGCCCGCGTGCTGGTCACCGCGCGGATCAGGCCGCTCGAGGCCGGGGGCCGCACCGTCCACCAGATCGGGCTGCCGTGGCACTGGGGGACCAACGGGCTGTCGCGTGGCGACGCCGCCAACGACCTGCTCGGCATCGTGCTCGACCGCAACGTCCACATCCAGGAGAGCAAGGCGGGCGCGTGTGACATCCGCCCTGGCCGGCGGCCACGCGGCCCGGAGCTTCCGAGGATGGTGGAGGACTACCGCCGCCGCGCCGAGCGCGCCGGGGCGGGACCCGACGGCTCGGACGGCCGGGCGGCGGAGCCGCAACGCGGCGGGCCCGGCGGCGGGAAGGGGGAGCGGGCATGAGCACGACGACGCGCACCTTCGGCGGCGGCTACGGCGACGCGGCCCGGCCCAGGGTCGGCTTCTTCACCGACACCTCGGTCTGCATCGGCTGCAAGGCCTGCGAGGTCGCCTGCAAGGAGTGGAACCTGGTGCCGCCGGACGGCCCGCTCGGGTTCACCGGCAACTCCTATGACAACACCATGGCGCTTGGTGCCGACACCTGGCGCCACGTCGCCTTCGTCGAGCAGGAGGTGCCTGGCGCCGGGGCTGGCGCGCTTCAGCCGGCTCATCCGGACCTGGCGGCCGAGGCCGCCGCGGCGGCCGGGCTGGACGGGCCGCCCTCCGCCAAGGACGGCATGCGCTGGCTGATGAGCTCGGACGTGTGCAAGCACTGCAGCTCGGCCGCGTGCCTGGAGGTCTGCCCGACCGGCGCGCTGTTCCGCACCGAGTTCGGCACCGTGGTGGTCCAGGGCGACGTCTGCAACGGCTGCGGCTACTGCGTGCCGGCCTGTCCGTTCGGGGTGATCGACCGGCGCGAGGACGACGGCCGGGTGTTCAAGTGCACGCTCTGCTACGACCGGCTGTCCGACGGCATGGAGCCGGCCTGCGCGCACGCCTGCCCGACCGACTCGATCCAGTTCGGCGACCTCGACCAGCTCCGCGCGGCGGCCGACCAGCGGCTCGCCACCCTCCACGCCGACGGGGTCAGCGACGCCCGCCTGTACCTGCGCGACGAGGCGGACGGGATCGGTGGCGCCGGCGCCTTCTTCCTGCTGCTGGACGAGCCCGAGGTGTACGGCCTGCCGCCCGACCCGGTCTCGACCACCCGCGAC
Organism: Actinomycetota bacterium; assembly: GCA_035535495.1. Taxonomy (GTDB): domain Bacteria; phylum Actinomycetota; class CALGFH01; order CALGFH01; family CALGFH01; genus DASUZB01. The sequence continues at coordinate 18,040 of DATLQA010000246.1, forward strand.
CTGCCACGGCTGTGGCGGGCCGCCGGGCTGGCGGCGGGGGCGCTGGTGGCCGGGCTGGCGGTCGCGTTCGCGGGAGGCCGCCGGTGAGCGGCGCGCCAGAGCCTCCCACCCCCGGCCGGTCAGGCAAGGGACAGCGGGTCGCGGACCGTCCCGGCGTCTCGATGGTGCCGCCGGCCGAGTTCCGCTCCTACTACGGCCGGCCGATCCTCAAGGCGCCCATCTGGACCGACGAGGTGCCGGCGTACTACTTCGCCGGCGGGCTCGCCGGGGCCTCGGCAAGCCTCGCCCTCGGCGCGCGCCTTACCGGCAACCACCGGCTCGCGTCCGGCGCCCTGACCGCCTCGGCCGCCGGCATCCTGGCGAGCCTCCCCCTGCTGGCCGACGACCTCGGCCGGCCCGAGCGCTTCTACCACATGCTGCGGGTGTTCAAGCCGACCTCGCCGATGAACCTTGGCAGCTGGCTGCTGACCGCCGCCGGCCCGGCGGCGGTGGGCGCCGCCCTGGCCGACCGCCTCGGCATCCTGCCCCGCCTGGGACGCGCCGCCGAGGTGGTCGCCGGTGTGCTCGGCCCTGGCCTGGCCACCTACACCGGCGTACTGGTGGCCGACACCGCCGTGCCCGTCTGGCACGAGGCCGGTGACCAGCTGCCGGTGGTGTTCGCCGCCGGGGCGGCCGCGTCCGCCGGCGCCGCCGCCACGCTGCTGACCCCGGCCGCCGACGCCGGCCCGGCCCGCCGTCTGGCGGTCGGCGGCGCCCTCGCCGACCTCGCCGCGGTCGAGGTCATGCGCCGCCGCCTCGGCGACCTCGGGACGCCCTACGAGCGTCCGCCGGCGCGGCGCTTCGCCAACCTGGCGCGGGGGTTCATGACCGCCGGGGCGCTCGCCGTCGGCCTTGGCGGTCGGCGGCGGACGGGCGCCGCCGCCGGCGCCGCGCTGATCCTGGCCGGCGCGGCCTGCCAGCGCTTCGCGGTCCACAAGGCCGGGATCATCTCCGCGGCCGACCCGGCGTACGTGGTCGGGCCGCAGCGCGCCCGCCTCGCCGCCCGCGACGGCTCGCGGCACCAGCCCGCCACCGGGGCGTGACCCGGTCAGGTGTCCACGAAGCTCGGCGGGACCAGCGCGTGGCTTCCTGGTGCGAGGAAGCCACGCGACGAGTCTCAGCGGCGGTCAGGCGTCGCGGCGGGTCATCAGCAGGGAAGCCAGGACCACGAAGGCGACCAGGTAGGCGACCAGCAGCGCGATCGCCTGCGTGCCGCTGAGCACGGTGAGCACGCCAGGCGCGCCGCCCGTCTCGATCGCGGTCGGAGCGCCGATGGCTCCGGCCAGCGATCCGGCCGCCGAGCCGGGAAGGACGTTGGTGACCGCCTCCAGCGGGCCGAGCAGGGTGGCCACGCCACGCAGCAGGTTCTCGACCACCAGCAGCCAAACCAGTCCGAGCCCGACCGACAGCGCCGGGCTCCTGGCCACGATGCCGATCAGGGCGCCGCCCGCCGTCCAGGTGGCGACGATCAGCAGCGCCCCGCCCAGGCCTTCGGCCAGCGCGCCGAGCCCCGGCCAGACCAGGTCCTGTGACGTGGCCCCCATCACGATCGCGCTCGCCGCCAGGTCGGTGACCAGCGTGAGGGTGGCGACCGTGGCCACCACCACGCCCAGCGCGAGCAGGGTGCCGCCGAGCGCGGACAGCCGCCGTGGTCCCTGGGTGAACACGGTCCTCCAGGTGCTCCAGCCGTAGCCGCTCCCGGTGGCCAGCGCCGCCAGGATGACCACCAGAGCGCCGCCGAACATCGGCAACCCGGCGACCATGGTGGAAGGGACGCCCACCAGCGACAGCTGGCCGAGCAGGGCGTCGGCGACGCGCCGGTCCCCGCCGCCGACCGCCTCGCGGTAGTTGAGGTAGTCGAACACGTAGCCGAACATCACGTTGAGGGTCAGCCAGATACCGATGATCACCCAGGTCGCCGGCCATTTCCTCAGGCGCAGCAGCTCTGCGCGCATGCTCGCGATCATCTCGCCATCTCCTCTTCGGGGGTGTGGGTGGCGGCCGGCTCGGCGGTCATCTCGAAGAAGACCTCTTCCAGGCTCCGCTCGGCCGACCGGATCTCGTGCACCTCGATACCGGCCTGCACCATCGCCCGGACGAGCTCGGGGTTGCGGGCCGGCCCGGCGGCGACCTGCAGCCCGTCGTCGCCGGTGCGGTGCACCTCGACCGGGCCGAGGACCGAGGAGATCACCCGCTCGGCGTCGGCCACCGGCTCGGCGCGGACGAACAGCGAGCTGGCGCCACGCAGGTCGGCGACGGTGCTCTCGGTCAACAGGCGGCCACCGGCGATCACGCCGACGCGGTCGCAGGCCTGCTGCACCTCGCCGAGCAGGTGGCTGGAGAGCAGGACCGTCCTGCCGCTGGCGGCGAGCCGGCTGACCAGCTCCCGCATGTCGGCCATCCCGTTGGGGTCCAGGCCGTTGGTCGGCTCGTCGAGGATCAACAGGTCCGGGTCGCCCAGCAGCGCCGCGGCCACGCCGAGGCGCTGCTTCATACCGAGCGAGTAGGACTTGAACGGGTCGCCGCCGCGGGCGCTCAGGTCGACCTGCTCCAACGCCTGCTCGACGGCGGTGCCGTCGAGGCGGTTGTACCTGGCGAGGACGCGCAGGTTGTCGCGGCCGGACAGGTACGGGTAGAAGCCGGGGCCCTCGATCAGCGCGCCGATGCGGCGCAGCACCGCCGGATCGCCCGGGCGGCCGCCGAGCACCCGCGCCGAGCCGCTGGTCGGGCGGATGAGCCCGACCAGCATCCGCAGGGTGGTGGTCTTGCCGGCCCCGTTGGGGCCGAGGAAGCCGTAGATCTCGCCGCGGCGCACGGTGAGGCTCACGGCGTCGACGGCGGCGTGCCGTCCGTAGCGCTTGGTCAGCCCGTCGGTGACCACGATGGGTTCGTTCATGAGCGTGCTCCGTTCTGCCGGAGGTCCAGGTCCGCGTCGCCGTGGCCTGCGGCTCGCGAACGTCGCGTCCAGGCTGGCCCTGGCGGCGTACGCGCGTCATCAGTCCCCGAGCGGCTCATGGCGTACGTCCGCGGACGGATCACACCTGCGCCCTGGAGCCGACTCGGCGACGCCCGCTCGGCACTACCATCTGTCCATGAGCTTCATCCGATCTCCGGTCGCGCGGGCGGCGGTGTTCGACGGCCTGGTCGTCGTCCTCGCCGGGGTGGTGGTCGTGGTCGGCTCCCGGCAGGCCGCGTCCTTCACCGGCGGTGCCCGCGCGCTCGACCTGTGGGCCTACGCGCTGATGGCGGCGGCCGTCGGCTCCCTGGCCGCGCGGCGGTCCTGGCCGCTGGCGACCCTGGTGGTGACGGTCGGGCTGTCGGTCGTCTACCTCGCCGCCGGCTACCCGGTCGGCCCGTTCTTCGTGGCGCCGGCGATCGCCATGTACTCGCTCGCGGTGCGCTGGCCGGTCAGGGCCTCGCTGGCCGCCCTGGCGGTGGGCTTCGTCGCGCTGCTGGCCGGGCACACGCCGGAATACCTCGGCCTCGGCGGGGGAGAGTTCCTGGTCAGGGTGACCGGTGACGCGCCATGGGCGGCCGGCTGGCTCGGCGTCCCGTGGGCGATCGGCACCCTGGTGGGGCTCGGCCGGGAGCAGGCCATGCGGGAGCGCGAGGAGGAGGCGCGCCGCCGCGCCTACGAGGAGCGGCTGCGGGTCGCCCGCGACGTCCACGACGTGGTCGGCCACGGCCTGGCGGTGATCAACATGCAGGCCGGCATCGCCCTGCACGTGATCGGCAAGCGGCCCGACCAGGCGGAGGCCGCCCTGGAGGCGATCAAGACGACCAGCAAGGACGCACTCGACGAGCTGCGCGCCACCCTGGCGGTGTTCCGCCAGCCCGACGAGGCCGGCGCGCCGCGGCGGCCGACCCCAGGACTGGACCAGCTCGAGTCGCTGACCACCGACATGGCCGACAGCGGCCTGCCGGTGAAGCTGCTCGTCAGTGGCGAGCGGGCCCGCCTTCCCGGCGCGGTCGACCTGGCGGCCTACCGCATCGTCCAGGAGTCGCTCACCAACACGCTGCGGCACGCCGGCCACGCCACCGCCACGGTGCGGGTCACCTACGGGGCGGACATGCTCGACCTTGAGATCACCGACGACGGCCGCGGGCACGACCCGCATGGCAACGGGCAGGGCGGCCACGGCATCACCGGCATGCGGGAGCGCGCCGCCGGGGTCGGCGGCACCCTGGAGGCGGGGCCTGGTGAAGGTGGCGGGTTCCGCGTCCACGCCCGGCTGCCCTCCGGCGAGGACCACCAGTGATCCGGGTGCTGGTCGCCGACGACCAGGCCCTGGTGCGGCTCGGCCTCAAGGTGCTGCTCGAGTCCGAGGACGACGTGGAGCTGGCCGGCGAGGCGGAGGACGGCAGGGCGGCCCTTGACCTCGCCCGCCGCGAGCGTCCCGACGTGATCCTGATGGACATCCGCATGCCGGTGATGGACGGCCTCGACGCGCTGCGGTCGATCGTCGCCGACCCCGGGCTGAATGACACCCGGGTGATCATGCTGACCACCTTCGAGCTGGACGAGTACGTCTTCGAGTCGCTGCGGATCGGCGCCAGCGGCTTCCTCATCAAGGACAGCGAGCCCGCCGAGCTGCTGCACGCCATCCGGGTGGTCGCCCGCGGGGAGTCGCTGCTGTCTCCCACCGTCACCCGCCGCGTGATCAGCGAGCTGGCCGCGCAGCCGTCGCAGCGGCTCGCGCCGCACCCGGGCATCCGCACCCTGACCGACCGGGAGCGCGAGGTGATGACGCTGGTCGCCGAGGGCCTGACCAACGACGAGATCGCCGAGCGGCTGGTGATCAGCCCGGCGACCGCCCGCACCCACGTGAGCCGCGCGATGGTGAAGCTCAACGCGCGCGACCGTGCCCAGCTGGTGGTCTTCGCCTACCAGTCCGGCCTCGGCCCGCCAGCCAACCCGTCCGGCTGATGCGCGCCGCATGACCGAGGGGCTAGCGCCTCGCGGTTGAGAGGACGACCTCGAATGAGTAGAGCGAGGCGCGGTAGAGGTGGTCGCCGAGCTCCAGGGGATGTCCCATGTCGTCGTAGGTGGTCCGCCGCATGGTGAGCAGCGGCTCGCCCTTGGTGGCGTCGAGGAGCCTGGCCTCGGCCGAAGTGGCCGCACGTGCCCCGATGGTCTGCGACGCCAGGTGCAGTCGCAGGCCGGCGGCGCGCATGAGCTGGTACAGCCCGGTCCGCTCCAGAAGCTCGGCGGTGAGCTCGACCTGCCCGGCGGGAATCCAGTTGCGCATCAGCGCGAGCGGCTCGTCGTCGGCGTAGCGGAGCCGCTCGAACGAGACCACCGGGCTGCCCTCGTCGATGCCGAGCGTGTGGGCGACCGCGTCCGCCGCCGGCAGGGTCTTGAGGGAGAGCACCGAGGTCCGTGGCTGCTTGCCGCTGAGGATCAGGTCGTCGTAGAGGCTGGTGAGCTGGACCGGGCGCCGCAGCTTGGGGTGGACCACCTGGGTCCCGATCCCGCGCTTGCGCACCAGGTAGCCCCGGTCGACCAGGTACTCCATCGCGCGGCGCAGCGTCGGCCGGGAGACGCCGAGCTGGTCGGCGAGGACCAGCTCGTTGTTCAGGCGGGTCCCAGGCGCCAGCTCGCCCGACTGGATGACCTGCTCGAGCTGCTGCGCCACCTGGTAGTAGAGCGGCACCGGGCTGGTGCGGTCCACAGCGATCGAGGTGGTGAGGGAGAACATCACGCGCCTCCGCCGTCTGTGCCGCTACCGGGCAACCGTCGCTGTCGCTCCATGACCATCCAGGTAAGGCTGTCAATAGGTAATGACAAGCCTTGACATCTACATACACAGTAGTTATGACATTCCTTACAATACCGCGTCCTCGTCCGATACACGAGCATCAGCCTGCATCCTGACGAAGCATGGTGGAGGCGCACCATGCAGGTGGGACCTTTCGGGATCGGCGTCTTCCGCGTCCCCATGGAGGCGGCGGCATGACCGAGCCCTTCGACGTCATCACCATGGGCCGCATCGGGGTGGACGTGTACCCGCTGCAGGTCGGTGTCTCGCTGCGTGAGGTCGAGACGTTCGGCAAGTACGTCGGCGGCAGCGCCACCAACGTGGCGGTGGCCGCCGCCCGCTACGGGCGCCGCACCGCGGTGATCACCCGCACCGGCGAGGACCCGTTCGGCCTCTTCCTCCACGACGCGCTGCGCCGCTTCGGGGTCGACGACCGCTGGGTCACGGCGGTCCCCGGCCTGCCGACACCGGTGACCTTCTGCGAGATCTTCCCGCCTGACGACTTCCCGCTCTACTTCTACCGCTGGCCCAAGGCGCCCGACCTGGAGATCGCCACCGACGAGCTCGACCTCGACGCCATCAGGGCGGCGAAGGTGTTCTGGGCCACCGGCACCGGGTTGTGCGCCGAGCCGAGCCGCGGCGCCACCCTGGCCGCGCTCGAGGCCAGGGGCAGGCGGGGCCTGACCGTGCTCGACCTCGACTACCGCCCGATCTTCTGGCCCTCCCGCGAGGAGGCGCGGCGCTGGGTGCAGCGGGCGCTCGACCACGTCACCGTCGCCGTGGGCAACCTCGACGAGACCGAGACCGCGGTCGGGACCCGCGAGCCGAAGGCGGCGGCCGCGGCACTGCGCGACCGCGGCGTCGAGACCGTGGTCATCAAGCAAGGCCCGAAGGGCGTGCTGGCCGCCGACAGCCATACCGAGGTCGAGGTGCCACCGCTGTCCGTCGAGGTGGTCAACGGCCTCGGTGCCGGCGACGCCTTCGGCGGGGCGCTCTGCCACGGCCTGCTCGCCGGCTGGGAGCTGGAGCGGGTGATGCGCTTCGCCAACGCCGCCGGCGCCATCGTCGCCTCGCGCCTGGCCTGCGCCGACGCCATGCCCGACGCCGACGAGGTGCAGGCCCTCCTCGGGGGGTCCGGGGGACTCACGAGCGAGGCCGGAACCGAGGAGGCCGTCGATGCGTGAGGAGCAGTACCGGGCCATCCTCGAAGCCCGCGCCCACCGCCCAGGGGCGATCGCCGCGGCGGCGAGCGGGCGGGTCCGCCCGGCCTCGCTGTTCAACGAGCACGGCCGGCTGATGATGATCGCCGCCGACCACCCGGCGCGCGGTGCGCTCCGTGCCGGCGAACGGTCGATGGCGATGGCCGACCGGGTCAGCCTGCTCGACCGGCTCTGCCTCGCGCTGTCGCGCCCGGGCGTCAACGGCCTGCTCGGCACCCCGGACATCATCGAGGACCTGCTGGTGCTCGGCGCGCTCGACGGCAAGGTGGTGGTCGGGTCGATGAACCGTGGCGGCCTGGCCGGGACGGTTTTCGAGATCGACGACCGCTTCACCGGGTACGACGCCGCCGCGATCGCGGCCACCGGCCTCGAGGGCGGCAAGATGCTGCTGCGCATCGACCCCGACGACCCCTCCACGGTGGCGACCGTCGAGGCGTGCGCCCACGCGGTGAGCGAGCTGGCCGCCCACGGGTTGATGGCGATGGTGGAGCCGTTCATCGCCCACCGGGTCGACGGGCGGGTCCGCATCGACCTCAGCCCCGAGGCGACGGTCCGCGCCATGACCGTGGCGGCCGGCCTCGGCACGACCTCGGCGTACACCTGGCTGAAAGTGCCGGTGGTCGACGACATGGAACGCGTCATGGCGGCGACCACCCTGCCGGCACTGCTGCTCGGCGGCGAGGTCAGCGCCGACCAGGGGGCGGCGTTCGAGCGCTGGCGCAAGGCGCTCAAGCTGCCGACCGTCTGCGGCCTGGTGATCGGCCGGTCGCTGCTGTACCCGCCCGACGACGACGTGGCCGGTGCGGTCGACGCGGCGGTCGGCCTGCTGCAGGAGGTCAGCGGGTGACCGACGGCAAGCTCCACCTCAAGCGGGGTTCGAGCGCCGAGGGCGCCTTCTCGCTCGCGATCACCCCGGAACAGGCCGGCTGGGCGTTCAGCGGCCTGCGGGTGCTGGAACTCGCCCCCGGCGCTTCGCACGGCTTCGACAGCGGCCCCGACGAGCTGCTCGTCCTGCCGCTGGCCGGCGGCTGCGTGGTCGACTGCGACGGCGAACGGTTCGAGGTCACCGGCCGCGACGACGTGTTCGACCGCGTCACCGACTTCGTCTACGTCCCGAGGGACGCCCACGCCGAGGTGACCTCGCCGGGCGGTGGGCGCTTCGCGCTCCCGTCCGCCAGGGCGCGGCGGCGGCTGGCCGCCCGTTACGGCGCGGCCGCCGACGTCCCGGTCGAGCTGCGCGGGGCCGGCCAGGCCAGCCGCCAGGTCAACAACTTCTGCAGGCCGGACTCGTTCGAGGCCGACAAGCTGATCGCCGTCGAGGTCCTCACCCCCGGCGGCAACTGGTCGTCATGGCCGCCGCACAAGCACGACCAGGAACGACCGCCCGAGGAAACCCAGCTCGAGGAGGTCTACTACTACGAGATTTCGTCTGGTCCACCGCAGGCGACGGCCACCGAGGCCCCTGATTCACCGGGGGGGCGAACCCCGCCCCCCCGGAGCATCGAGGGGGTTGGCTACCAGCGGGTCTACAGCTCCGGGCCCGACCGGCGGATCGACGTCCGCGCCGAGGTGCGTACCGGCGACGTGGTGCTGGTCCCATACGGCTGGCACGGACCCTCGATGGCCGCGCCCGGCTACGACATGTACTACCTCAACGTCATGGCCGGCCCCGGCGAGGAGCGGGCCTGGCGCTTCTGCGACGATCCGGCCCACGCCTGGGTGCGGGCGACCTGGGCCGGGCAGGCCGTCGACCC
>DATLQA010000247.1:0-11954 GCA_035535495.1 Actinomycetota bacterium
CGTCAACCCAACCGACAGGGAGCAAGACGAAGAGGTCCGTCGCCTGCTCGACCTAGGTGCTCGACACGCCGACGTCGGCCAAGGCGATGAGAGCTGGGTCGTACTTGCCGACCCAGAGGGGAACGAGTTCTGCGTCCTTGCGGACCGCCGCCCCTGATCGGAGGCCGCACACCGCGCCAGACCTACTTCCGGTCGCCTACCCACGCTCACGCGAACACGATGAGGAGCCCCTCCAAAGATGGAGAATCCCGCGGCTGGGCTTCCAGGCCGACCAGGAACCGGCGTGGGCCACCGGCTAGGCTGAGCGGGTAGAGCGCCCAGGATCGGGAGGCGCGTGCTGGTCGGTCTGGCACGCGGGTGGCCTTGTCGCCGGGCGCGGGCGCCGAAAGGGGTGGTCGTCGGGATGTGGGCGCGGTTCTCGGCGGGCGAGATGGCCCGGCGCTGGGCCCTGGCACGCTCCCTGATGGAAGCGCATGGCCTCGGAGCCCTGCTGGTGTTCGGCAACTCCGGCGTCAACCGGCACAACCAGGCCAACGTGTTCTGGCTCACCAACCACCTGGACCTGCACCACAGCTACCTTGTGGCACCGCTGGATCCCGGCATCGAGCCGGCGCTGTACGTCGGGCTGGCCAACCACGTACCAAACGCCCGGCAGACCTGTGCGCTTCCGCTGATCGAGTGGGGCGGCCACCGACCCGCCGACACCGTGGCCGCGCGCCTGCGCGCGACCGGGCTGGGCAGGGGCCGGGTCGGGCTGGTCGGGGTGAACGCCACCTTCGGGATGGGTATGCCCTGGCAGCACCGGCACGATCTGCAGGCTGCGCTGCCCACGCTGGAGCTGGTGGAGGTGACCGCCGCGTTCGCGGCGCTGCGCTCGGTCAAGTCGGAGGAGGAGTGGGTTTGGCTGCGGCGTGCCGCTGCCTTCACCGACCAGGCGGTGCTGGCGCTGCAGGCGCACGCCCGTCCCGGGCTGCCGGAGTACGCCCTGCTGGGCAGCATCGAGGCGGCCTACCGTGCCGACGGCGGCCTGCCGCACATCGCCTTCCTCCGCTCCATGCCGATGGACGATCCCAACGGCTGCGTTCCCGCGCAGAACCCCTCCGACCGGCGCCTGCGCCGGGGCGATGTGATCATCACCGAGATCAGCGCGTCCTTCTGGGGCTACAGCGGGCAGATCCACCGTCCCGTGTTCGTCGCAGCGGAGCCGACGCCCGCCTGGCAGCACCTGTTCGACACCGCCCTGGAGGCCTACCGGCGCATCACCGAATCGCTCCGCCCGGGCGCCACCGAAGCCGACGTGATCCAGGCCGCGGCGGTCATCGGTGAGCGTGGCTACTCCATCTACGACGACCTCGTGCACGGCTACGGGGTGGACATCCACCCGCCGGTCATCGACCGTTCCTGTGCCCGCTGGTGGCCGTGGGACGAGAACCGGCGCGCGCCGGCGGGCCGGCGCTTCGAGCGCGACATGGCGGTGGTGGTGCAGCCCAACCCGATCACCCCGAACGAGCGCATGGGCCTGCAGCTCGGCGCCCTTACCAGAGTCACCGACGCGGGCGCGGAATGCCCGCACACGGTGCCGTTCGAGCCACTGATCGCGCCGGGCTGAACCCCGATAGCTGCTGACAATGGGGTATCGCGCCGGCTGAACCCTCCGGTGCTTCGGGTTCCGAGGAACAGCGCCGCCGGATGCCGTGCGGCGATCGCCGCCAGCGCCAGGCGGACGGCCTCGAACAGCGTCGCGCGGTGGCGGTCCTAGAGCGCGTGCGCGACCTCGCCGGCATCGCGCGGATGCTGCGCCCACTGCCGGTACTCCTGGGGTGGTATCCCATGGGCGGCGCGGAAGACCTGACCGAAATGGGACGCGCTGGAATAGCCCCAACGGGCGGCGATCGCTGCCACCGGGCGGGAGGCCAGCGCCGGGTCGGCCAGATCCCGCCGGCAGCCCTCCAGGCGCCGCTGCCGGATCCAGCCAGCCACCGTCGTGCCCTGCTCCTGGAACAGCTTGTGCAGGTAGCGCAGGGAGATGTGGTGGGCGGCGGCGATCGTCCCGGGGGACAGCTCGGGGTCGCCGAGGTGCTCCTGGATAAAGGCGTGGATGCGGGCCAGCAGGGCGCGTTGGTGCGTCTCGGGCGTCACCCAGCCGACGGCGTCGAGCTCGTGGGCGAGCCGGGAGGCCAACACCTCGAGCGCGGCGGTGGACAACCGCGCCGCCTCCGCCGGGCTGCATTGGTCGATCGTGCGTGCCAGGTGCACCAGGAACTGCGAGGTCAGGGCCCCAATCCCCGCGGATGCGGGGATGCGCACGGCGGTGAGCCGCTTGAGCTGGCTGGGCGGCAGCGGCAGCAGCGAGCACGGGAACATGAAGGTCAGCGCCTGGCCGGCGTCGTGCTCGCCGACCCCGCAGTGCACCTCGTAGGGGCGCCTGGTGTCGTAGAACGCGAACTCTCCAGATCGGAGGTGAGCCTGCCGGCCGTCCTGGGCGACCAGGTAGGGCCCGCGCCCTTCCACGGGCATCACGACCTTGAGCATGTCCGGGTCGGCGCTGCGGATCAGCCTGGGGGTGCGGCACACCTTGATGGAGAGAATGTCCATCACGACGACCTGCATGGCACCCAGGCCGCTGGAGCGGAACACCGCCCGGTAGTCGGCCCGGTAGTCGGAGTGGCACTCCATCGGCACCCAGGTCTGGGCCACCAGTTCGTGCAGGAACTCGAACCGCTCGGCCGCTGGGAGCTCGTCAACCCGGACCAGATTGCTCATCGCAGCCCCCGTGGCGGCCGACCGCCAGCGTTCGACCGCGGAAACCGGGACCACGCGGCAGGCAATGCGCCCAAACCGCTTGTACAGCCAGCACCCTACCACGCGCATGGGGCGGGCTCTACACCTCGCAACCGCTCAAACGGCTGCCGGCACCCGCTCGACCTGGTCGATCCGCAGGCGGAGCGAGTCGACCGTCGGCGTGAACCAGTGGCCGCGCTCGCACATGGTCTTGACGTGCTCGACCGGGCCGTCGCTGGACCCCCAGGTCCAGCGGTCAACGATGCGGGTGGGTGCCTGGCAGGTCGGGTCGGGGCAGGCTATGTCCTGGAGCACGGCGACACTCTCCTTGTCGATGGCGTCTCAGCGGCGGCGGTGACGCCTGGTGCAAGCAGCATTACGGGAACCGGCCGCGTTGTCGTGACGCCTCAGCGCACAGCGCTCTAGAACGCGTGCACGATCTCGCCCTGGCAGTCTTGGCGTGGGGGTTGCGCGTTCGCGGGACGAGCCACGACGCTGGTGCTCAAGAACCCGGAGGAGATCCGCCAGGCCGCCTGGAGGAACGCGCCGGGGCCACCTCACACGCAGGAGAGCCGATGTACCTGATCCGCGAGCGCTTCTTCCGGTTGGGCCAAGACTCCGACATCACCGACGACACCGGCCGGCCCGTGTTGCACGTGGACGGCAAGGTGTTGACCCTGCACGACCGGTTGGTCCTCCGCGACCCTGAGGGCAACGAAGTCGCACAGGTGCACCGCAAGCTGGTCTCGCTGCGGCCGTCCTACAAGGTCACCGTCGGCGGACAGGAGGCCGCCGAGGTGCGCAAGCACCTCTTCACGCCCTTCGGCGACCGCTTCACCATTGACGTCCCTGGCCCCGACGATCTCGAGATGCGGGGCAACCTGTTCGACCACGAGTTCACCATCCAGCGGGGAGACCAGACGGTGGCGACCGTCTCCAAGCGCTGGTTCAGCATGCGCGACACGTACGCGGTGGACGTCGCCGCGGGCGAGGACCACCTACTGATCCTGGCCAGCGTCCTTGCGCTGGACCTTGCGGAGGACCGGGAACGCGAGCAGACGTGACCGGCGCCCGGGCCACCCAGCGGACCGTACGCGTCCCCTGACCACCTTTCCAGGCACTGCTCGAGGTCAGGGCGACGAGACCTCGAACGTTGCAGTGAGCGGGGTGTCGCGTTCGGACGTGCCGACGTACACCCGATCGGTGCCGGGGGCGATTCTCCACTGGTCCGGCGGGTCAGCAAGCCCGACCATGCCGGATTCCCTCCTCGGCCTACTCCGGGGTGATGCGGACCACCTGGCCCGTCGCCACCGTTGCCCAGACGCTTCCGAAGCCGAACGCCACCGCGGAGGTGTTGCCCCCGAGGTGGAACGTCTCGGCGACGGCGAGCGTCTTCGGGTCGATGCGGACCACCCGGTCGTCCTGGCCCGTTTCGTCCTGCCAGACGGCCGCCGGGCTGGACCAGATCGAGCCAGCCCCGACCGCCGGGTAGATCGGCCCGATCGGCAGTCGCGCGACCCTTCGGACCGCCGCGGTCCTGGGGTCGGCCTCTAGCAGGCGGCTGCCGTGCGCGTCGGCCACGTAGACGGCGTCGCCGGCGACCACGACCCCGTGCGGACCGAAGTCCAGGCGTTGTCGGGCGACGACCTCGAACCTGGTCGGGTCGATCTTCACCAGCCAGCCGGTGTGGTCGGCGACCCAGACGGCGCCGTGGCCGAACGCGATGCTCTGCGGACTGCCAAGGACGAGTGGCTTGCCAGCAACCTGGTTGGTCCGAGGGTCCAGCTTCGAGACGGTTGCGCCGCGCTGGTACCGCTCGTCGTCGTTCCCCGTCCAAGCGAAGCCAGCGCCGAACGCCAGAACGGAACCGAAGTAGATGGGACGCGCCGAGATGCGTGCGCTGACGCGTCCGGTGCGTGGGTCGATCCGGACCAGCCGCCCGTCCGCCCCGTTCGGCGTCACCCACACCGAGCCGGCCCCGACGGCCAGCCTCCAAGGATCACCCGGCAAGCGCGTCGGCTCCCCGACGACGCGGTTGGACCTCGGGTCGATGCGCCAGACCGCCGGGGCCGGCCGCCGCGTGAGCGCCCACACCCATCCTCCGCCGGTGGCGACCGAGACAGGCGACCCGGGCAAGCCGATCCGGGCAACGATCGCGCTGCTCCGGGAAGGCGTCGGCGTCCTGCCCGTCGAACTCGGCGGCGCTGACAAGGCGCTGGCCCGCGCCGGAGGTTCCGGTGAAGTCGTCGAGCAGCCGGATGCCGCAGCCGCGACGGCAAGAGCCAGGGCAGCTGCGTACCTCGACCAGGTCAGCGCACGCGTACGGGGCACTCGCATGCTGGGTACTACCCCCGACGAGCCTGTTCGGTTCCAGGAGATGGGCAGCCCGTCCCAACCCCACCCTCCCGCGGCGGCAGTCGCCGCTGCTTCGTGATCGCAAGCGCCAAGGCTCGCGGTGGGTTACGTAGTCGCTGTGCTACGCGGGCGGGTGGGTGTGCGGCTCGGGGAGTGGGAACCCGGGCTGCCCCGGCGGTGGGCCGAGCATCTCCACCCGGTGGTGGCTGGTGATCTGCTCCTGTCTGGCGAGCTCGGCCGGGTCGGGTGGTCCGGCCGGAGGTGGCGGTAGCACCGGGCCTGCGGCCGGCGACCCCATCTCCTGGAAGCCCCGCTCCAGCCCGCCGGGCAGGGTGAACTGCAGCAGCCGCCCGGGTGCGGGCCGAGGAGCTGGTCGAGCTGGGGCCGGCCGTCTTCGGGCTGAGCCCGCGGGAGCAGCAGGTCGTGACCCTGGTCGCCCGGGGTGCCTCGACGGCCCGGATCGCGGCCACGCTGCACATCTCGGAGTACACGGTCCAGAACCACCTCTCGCACGTGTTCGAGAAGGTCGGGGTCCGCGACCGCCGGGCCCTGGTTCGGCGGCTGTTCCTGGACTTGCTCTACCCGTCGCTGTTCGGCTGAGCGGGCGGCTCGCATTGTGACCCTCCCGACGTGCTCGCAGCCGGATGAGGCCAGCGGACCCCTTTGCGGCGGGCGGTCAGGATCCGGAGCCGGGCATCAGTAGCTGAAGGTGGTGGCGCCGTCGTCGCCGATCCACTGCCACATCGGCACCGTGCCGCCCAGCTCGGCGGCGTCGATGAGCTGACCCTTGTCGAGCTTGCGGGCGTCGAAGCAGATGGGGCAGACCAGGTAGCGCCCGCCCGCCGTGGCGTAACGGTCGACCAGCTCGGCCAGTGGCGGGCAGCCCTGGCACGCGACCGCGGTGGCCACACCCGCAAGCGCCAACCGCGCCGCCTCCTTGGTCAGGAACATCAGCGTCGGGCGGCCCTGCTCGGCCGCGCCGACGGCGACCAGGAACGCGACGGTGACCCGCTCGGGGTCCTCCAGCCCGGTGGTCAGGCTGACGACGGCCTTGCCGGCCATGACGGCCTCCTCTTGTGGGTGAGCCTCGACGCAGGAGGCTACGGAGCGCCGACCCGGCGAACATGCGTGGATCTACGGGGTTATCGCGCCGGCGCCACCGGCTGACTCGGGCGGGGCCAGGAGGCCGAGCTCGCTGGCCCGGCGGGTCGCCTCGGCCCGGGAGCGGCAGGCGAGCTTCAGCAGGATGCTGCCGACGTGCATCTCCACGGTGCGCGGGCTGAGGAACAGCTCGCGGGCGATCTCCCGGTTGGTGTGGCCCATGGCGACCAGGCGGACGACCTCGACCTCGCGGCGGGTAAGGCCGCGGTTGGCCAGCTGCGCGACGGCTCGCCGGCCCAGGCGCCGGTCGGCCCGCTCGCCGAGCGCGGTGAGGCTGTCGCTCACCCGTTCGAGCAGCGGCCTCGCGCCCAGCCGCCGTGCCGTGCGGTGGGCGGCGACGAGCTGCTCCACCGCTTCCTCACGCCGGCCGACCGCGGCGAGGGCCGCGCCGGCGCGGCGCGCCGACTCCGCCCGGTCGAAGGGAGCGTCGATGCCCTGCAGCAGCGCCAGCGCCCGGGCGAACTGGCCGGCCGCCTGCTCCGCGCTCCCGTCCAGCAACGCCGTCTCACCCAACGCGTGCGACAGCGCGGACATCGCCTCGGCCTGGCCGGCGTCGGCGGCGATCCGCGCCAGCGCCGCCGCACAGGTCCGCACCCCGGCGGCCTCCCCCGACTCGGCGAAGAAGCTCGTCGCCCAGCGAAGCGCCGAGATGGCGTAGTGCCGGTCCTCGGTCTGCTTCCAGCGTTCGACGATCGACCAGCAGTGACCAGCCGCCGACCCGGTCGCACCCTCGGCCTGGTCCACGATGGCGAGTCCCCAGGTCGCCAGTATCTCCATCGCCGCCAGCTCGATCCGGCGGGCCAGGGTGAGCGATTCGAGCAGCACCGGCCGGGCTCGCCTGGTCTGGCCACGAAGGCCGAGGATCGAGCCGAGCATGCCGGTGGCGACGGCCCGCGCGTGGAAGGTCGCTTCGGACGAGGCGATCACCTGCCGGCAGAGCGGAACCGCGCGCTCCCAGTCGCCCGACTGCCGCTGGACGGCGGTCAGGCAGGCCAGGCAGAGCTGTGCGGTCGGCTCGAGCGCGTTGGTGGCGCAGAAGCTGAACGCCTCGTCGTAGGTGTCCTTGGCGGCGGGGTAGTCGCCGCCGTGCTCGAACGCGTCGGCCAGCCGCTGGTAGATCTCAGCCGCCGGCCCGGTGAGGCCGTGCTCCAGCGCCATCGCCAGGCCGGCCCGGACCAGCTCCACCGCATCGTGACCTTCGCCCATCCTGGCGCGGACGTTGCCTTCCAGCCCGAGGATCCGTGCCTGCAGGTCGACCCGCCCTGCCGCGCGCGCCTGCTGCCCGGCGGTCTCCAGGAGGTTCAGCGCCGCCCGGAAGCTCGCCGCCGACCTGAGGTGGGCCGCCGACGCGAGGCGCTCCGCAGCGGCGTCCGCCACCAGGCCGGCGGCGGTGAAGGCGGCGGCGCCGAGCTCCCTGCTCGCCAGTGCCTCCTGCCAGCGGCCCTGCAGCTCGAGCGCGGCGGCCAGGCGGCGGTGGGCGCTGCCGAGGCGAGGCAGGTCGTTCTCATGCCGGCGCCCGTCGGCGACCTCGCGCCAGGCGGTGATGGCCTCGCCGAGGTCGCCGGCGAGCTCGGCGTGGCAGGCGAGGCGCTCGAGCACGTCGAGGCGGGCGCGCTCGTCGCCCTCCTCCTGCCACAGCTCCAGCGCCCGGCGGGTGGTCCGCGCCGCGTCGCGGTACGCGTGCACGGCGCCGAACGCCTCCGCCGCCGCCAGCAACGACTCCCGAGCCTGATCGGGCCGCCGGCCAAGCGCCCAGTGCTCGGCGACCACCACCGGGGCGGCGTGGTCGGCCTGCAGCCGCTCCGCCACGGCCCGGTGCAGGGCCACCCGCCGCGTCCAGGGAACCTCCCCGTAGAAGGCGTCACGGACCAGGGCGTGCCTGAACGCCATGCGCCCGGCGGCGGCCTCGGCCACGATGCCGCGGCGGAGCAGCTCGTCCGGCCATTCGTGCAGCCCCGCGATTGCGGTCACCAGCTCGGGGTCGAACGTCGGCCCCGCGACCGCCGCCGCCATCACCGCGGCACGGGCGTCGTCGGACAGGCCGGCCGCCCGCAGCAGCACGGCGTCCCGCACGCTGTCGGGGAGCGGAACGTCCTCTCCTTCCAGCAGTTCCACGCCGGACGGGCCCGGCTCGAGCCGCCCGCTGGATGCCAGCGCCGAAGCGAGCTCGTTCACGAAGAAGGGGACGCCGTCGGTCCGGTCGAACACGGCGCGGCGCAGCGAGGGTGCCGCCGTCCCCAGGGTCCGTTCCAGCAGGACGGCGGTGGCCTCGGCCCCGAGCGGCTCGACCGTGACCTGCCGCAGGTGGCCCGCGCGGCGTAGCTCGCTGCGCGTCCGCCGGATCGAGTGCCCCCTCGGTAGCTCGTCGCTGCGGAACGCCCCGAGGATCAGCAGCGGCTGCTCGTCCACCGAACGGGCCAGCGCGGGCAGCAGCTCCAGGGTCGCGTCGTCGGCCCACTGCAGGTCGTCCAGGAACAGCGCCGCCGGGTGCCGTGCGGCGATCGCCGCCAGCGCCAGGCGGACGGCCTCGAACAGCGTCGCGCGGTCGCCCTCCGGCGCGGCAGGGCCGAGCTCCGGGAGCAGCAGCGCCAGGTGCGCGGCCAGCGGCCCCTCGATCAGCCGGCCGCCCCCCTCCGAGCGAAGGCGCGACCGCAGCACCTCCACGATGGGACCGAACGCGGAGGCGCCCCCCTGGACTCCGAAGCCCTCGAGCACCTCCAGGCCGGAGCCGGCCAGCACCCGCCGCGCCAAGGTGGTCTTGCCAACCCCGGCCTCGCCGGCGAGCAGGACCAGCGACCCACGACCGGCAAGCGCCTCCGCCACGCACGCCTGCAACAGCGCCCGTTCGCGCTCCCGGCCGATGAGCTGGTCGTTCACGTCGCCATTCTGTGGCGCAGCGCAGGATCACCGCCACCGACCGGCCGCGCCAGGGGTTCACACTGAGCCGTCGGCGCCACACGCGGGGGGAGTCGACCCGCGCCGACAGATCGCCGCGCGGTTCGCTCAGCCCGGGGATGTGGTCGAGCTCCGGCCGGTGCTGTGGCCCGCCTGAATGAAGGCTGTCAGGGCGGTACGGTAGCTTGCCCGCGCCCATGATCCGACCAGGGAGGGACGATGACCGACCACGAAGGCTTCTACCTGGCCGAACCGTCCGGGCCTGGGCGTGCCGGGGTGCTGGTGTTGCACGACTGGTACGGGCTGCTGGCGCACGTCCGCACCGCCTGCGACGAGCTGGCGGCGGCGGGTCTGGTGGCCCTCGCCCCCGACCTCTACGACGGCCGCTCCACCACCGACCCGGAGCAGGCCGAGGCCCTGATGGAGGCCCTGGAGGACGCCAAGACACAGGCCCGGCTGGACGCCGCCACCGCCGACCTTCGCGAGCGCACCGGCGGCGGCCCCGTCGGCGGCCTCGGCTTCTCCATGGGCGGATTCCGCACCCTGCTCCAGGCCACCACCGGGGCCTATGACGCGATCGCCGTCTACTACGCGGCCCTGGACGAGGAGCAGGCGCCCAGCATCCGCTGCCCGGTCCTGCTCCACCTGGCCGAGCATGACGAGTTCGACCCTCCGGAGCTGTACGAGCGATTCGTGGCCGCCCTGCGGGCCGCCGGCACCCAGGTGGAGGCCCGCACCTGGCCCGGCACCGAGCACTCGTTCGCCAACGCCGACGTGGCCCTGTACGCGCCAAAGCCGGCCGCCGAGGCCTGGTCGATCACGGTCCAGTTCCTCCGCGACCACCTGGGATCGCCCTAGCGCGGCGCCGGCCGCCCGGGGGCAGCAGCGCGCAAGGAGCTGGCGTCATGCTGTGGGGCCAGGTCGACACCCTGGAGTGGCTGGCCTTCCGGCTGGTGCTGCTGGACTGCGAGGCCGCAGGCGGCGCAGCCGCGCATGGCGCTGGGCGGCCTCCGGCCGGACGTCCCGTCCGCATTCACGCTGCGTGGCAGGTCCCAACTATGCTGTTGGCTCCTGCCTGCTGGTTCCCCGGGATGTCGCAGGCCGATCGACTGGAAGGAGCGACCGTGCCAAGCCCGAGCACCTGGCGGCGGGCCGCCCTGGTCGGCGGTCTGGGGCTCGCCGGCGTCTACGCCTTCGAGACGGCCCAGTATCACCGCACCGCCGGCAAGGGCTTCGAGCTCGACGACCCGCCAGCCCCTGGCACGCCCGCATTCGCCCGCCTGGTGGAGGCGCTGACGGTGGCGCCGCTGCGTCAGGGCAACCGGGTCAAGGTGCTCCGCAACGGCGACGAGATCTTCCCGGCGATGCTGGAGGCGATCCGCTCGGCCCGGCGGACGGTCAACTTCGCCACCTACGTCTACTGGACGGGCAGCATCGCCCCGCAGTTCGCCGAGGCCCTGGCCGAGCGCGCCGAGGCCGGGGTCGAGGTCAACGTCCTGCTCGACGCCGTCGGGGCGGCGAAGATGGATCGCAGCCTGGTGGACCGGCTGCAGCGGTCCGGGGCCACGGTGGCGTGGTTCCGGCCGCCGAAATGGTACACGCTGCACAAGCTCAACAACCGCACCCACCGCAAGATCCTGGTTGTCGACGGCCGGGTCGGGTTCACCGGCGGGGTCGGGATCGCGGAGGAGTGGACCGGCAACGGCGAGGACCCCGACCACTGGCGGGACACCCACGTCCGGGTGGAGGGGCCGGCCGCCCGCGATCTGCTCGGCGGCTTCCTGGACAACTGGGCGGAGGCGACCCAGCGCATCTTGTCTGGCCCCGACCACCTGCCGGACGTGGAAGGGTTCGACGACGGCATCCAGGTCCAGGTGACCCGCAGCACCGCCGAGAAAGGCTCGACCGACGCGGAGCACCTGTTCTATGCGGCGGTCGCCTGCGCGAGGGAGCGGATCTGGGTGACCAGCGCGTACTTCGCGCCCAGGCGGGCGTTTGTCGATGCCCTCTGTGACGCGGCCGGGCGCGGGGTCGACGTCTGCGTGTTGACCAACGGCCCGCACATCGACAAGCAGCTGGTCCGCCAGGCGGGCCGGCGCAGCTATGAGCGGATGCTCGGCTGCGGGATCCGCATCTTCGAATACCAGCGGACCATGCTCCACGCGAAGGTCCTGATCGTGGATGCCAACTGGGCCACCGTCGGGTCGATCAACTGGGACAACCGCTCGTTCGCGCTCAACGACGAGCTGAACATCTCCCTTCGCGAGCGGGCCCTCGTGGTCGAGCTGGAGAAGCACTTCCTGGCCGACCTGGACGACTCCGTCGAGATGGACCTGGCCGCCTGGCAGGCACGTCCGGTGGTCGTCCGGGCGCGCGAGCTGGCCAGCGCGGCAGTCCGCCGCGAGCTGTAGGAGCTGGTACGCCAACCCAACGCACCGGGAGGCGGCGGCGTCGGTCGGCGGTGTTCAGCGGAAGCGGCGGAAGAACGTGCGCACGTCGTTGACGAGCAGGTCGGGGACTTCCATGGCGGGGAAGTGGCCGCCGCGGTCGTACTGGCTCCAGTGCGCGATCCTGTGGTCAGGGTCCATGACGCGGCGGAGGAGGTCGTAGCCGCCGAACAGCGCCAGGCCCTGGGGGGGATGCTCGATGTCGACTTCGAGGTTCGCGAGCCACCCGAACTCGTCGAGCAGCTCGCGATCATGGCCGACCGCTACCGCCGCGCGATCTCCCGGCCAGGCGCGGCACACTCCTGACACTGCGGG
>DATLQA010000248.1:0-29480 GCA_035535495.1 Actinomycetota bacterium
CGGCGGAGGTGGTGCCGATCCGGGAGGTTGATGATCGGGTGCTTGGGGAGCCGGGGCCGGTGACCCGGCGGTTGCAGGAGGTGTTCACCGCCGCGACCCGTGGCCGGGAGCCCCGCTACACCGACTGGCTCGAGCACGTCGAGTAGGGCGGAGAACCGGCCATGCCAGTCACCTCCCCTCGGACTCTGTTCGCCAAGCTGTGGGACCGGCACGTGGTCAGCGAGACCCCGGGCCACCCCAGCCTCCTCTACGTGGACCTCCACCTGGTCCACGAGGTGACCTCGCCGCAGGCGTTCGCCGGGCTCGCCGCCAGGGGGCTGCGGGTGCGCCGGCCGGACCTGACGGTCGCCACCGTCGACCACGCCGTCCCCACCGCCGACCGGTCGCTGCCGATCGCCGACGGGCTCGCCGCCGCCCAGATCGAGCGGCTCGGCGAGAACTGCCGCGCCCACGGCATCCCGCTGCACGGCACCGGCAGCGCCAACCAGGGGATCGTCCACGTCATCGGGCCCGAGCTCGGGCTCACCCAGCCGGGCATGACGATCGTCTGCGGCGACTCCCACACCGCCACCCACGGCGCCTTCGGCGCGCTCGCGTTCGGCATCGGGACCAGCGAGGTCGAGCACGTGCTCGCCACCCAGGCGCTACTGCAGCGGCGCCCGGGGACCTACGAGGTCCGCGTGGAGGGCCTCCTGGCGCCCGGCGTCACCTCCAAGGACGTGATCCTGGCGCTGCTCGCCAAGATCGGCGTCGCCGGCGGCACCGGGCACGTCTTCGAGTACACCGGTCCGGGCATCCGCGCCCTGTCGATGGAGGAGCGGATGACCATCTGCAACATGTCGATCGAGGGCGGCGCCCGCGCCGGCATGGTCGCGCCCGACGAGGTCACCTTCGAGTACCTCGCCGGCCGGCCGCACGCCCCGAACGGGGCGGCGTGGCAGGCCGCGCTGGACGACTGGCGCAGCCTGCCGAGCGACGAGGGCGCCGTCTACGACCGCTCGGTGACGATCGATGCCGGCGCCTTGGAGCCGATGATCACCTACGGCACCAACCCGGGCATGGGCGCGCCGGTGTCCAGCCGCGTCCCCGACCCGGATAGCCTCGGCGACGCGGCCCGCCGCCAGGCACTCACCAAGGCCCTCGACTACATGGACCTCCGACCCGGGGAGCCGCTGCTGGGCCACCCGGTCGACGTGGTGTTCATCGGCTCGTGCACCAACTCGCGCATCTCCGACCTGCGCCAGGCGGCCGCGGTGCTGCGCGGCCGCAAGGTCGACCCTGGCGTGCGGGTCCTGGTCGTCCCCGGCTCGCAGGCGGTGAAGCGGCAGGCCGAGGCCGAGGGCCTAGCCGAGACGTTCCGCTCGGCCGGGGCGGAATGGCGCGAGCCTGGCTGCTCGATGTGCATCGCCATGAACGACGACCGGCTCGCGCCGGGGCAGTTCGCGGTGAGCACCTCCAACCGCAACTTCGAGGGCCGCCAGGGCGCCGGCGGGCGGACCTTCCTGGCCAGCCCGCTCACCGCCGCCGCCTCGGCGCTGGCGGGCCGGATCGCCGACGCCCGCGCGGCAGCCCCCCGGTCACCAGGAGGGGCGTAGTGGAGCCGTTCACCACGGTCACCAGCGCGGTCGTCCCGCTGGTCGCCGACGACGTCGACACCGACCAGATCATCCCGGCCCGCTTCCTGGTGGCGACCTCCAAGACCGGGCTGGGCCAGCATCTCTTCGCCAACTGGCGCTACGACGGCGACGGCGCGCCCAAGCCCGGGTTCGTGCTGAACCGCCCCGGGATGGCGGGCCGGCGGGTGCTGCTGGCCGGGGCCAACTTCGGCAGCGGGTCCTCGCGGGAGCATGCGCCGTGGGCGCTGGTCGACTTCGGCATCCGCGCCGTGCTGGCCACCTCGTTCGCGGACATCTTCCGCGCCAACGCGCTCAAGAACGGGCTGGTCCCGGTCACGCTCACCGAGGCCGTCCACGCCCGGCTGGTCGCGCAGGTCGAGGCCGACCCGGACGCCGAGGTGGTGGTCGACCTCGCGGCGGCCACCGTGCGCCTGCCCGACGGCGAGGAGGTACCCTTCCCGATCGACCCGTTCGCCCAGGCGATGCTGGTCGAAGGCCGCGACGAGCTCGGCTACCTGCTGGCGCACCTGGACGCGATCGACGCCTTCGAGGCCGTCCACCCCTCCCCTATCTCAACCCTCCGCCCCACCGAGCCCCTATCCATCCGGGGCTACCGCTCCGCTACTTGAGCCCCGGAGCCCCTATCCATCCGGGGCTACCGCTCCGCTACTTGAGCCCCGGACCCTAAGGAGGCACCACCCATGGACACCTTGCCCCGCCGCCGCTCGGCTCAGGTCACCGTCGGCAGGGACCGCGCGGGCGCCCGCTCGATGCTGCGGGCGGTCGGGTTCACCGACGAGGACTTCGACCGGCCGCAGGTCGGCGTCGCGTCGTCGTGGAACGAGGTGACCCCTTGCAACGTGCACCTCGACCGCCTGGCCGACGCGGCCAAGGCGGGGGTGCGGGTCAGCGGCGGGGTCCCGCTGGTGTTCACCACCATCGCGGTGTCCGACGCGATCTCCATGGGCCACGAGGGCATGAAGGCGTCGCTGGTCAGCCGCGAGGTGATCGCCGACTCGGTGGAGCTGATGGTCCACGCCGAACGGCTCGACGGCATCGTGGCGATCGCCGGCTGCGACAAGTCCCTGCCGGGCATGCTGATGGCCTGCGCCAGGCTGAACGTGCCGGCCGCGTTCCTCTACGGCGGCACCATCCTCCCCGGCCACTTCCAGGGCCGCGACGTGACCGTGCAGGACGTGTTCGAGGCGATCGGCGCCAACGCCGCCGGCACCATGAGCGACGAGGACCTTGCCGAGCTGGAGCGGGTCGCCTGCCCGACCGCCGGCTCCTGCGCCGGCATGTACACCGCCAACACCATGTCCGCGGTCGCCGAGGCGATCGGCATGGCCCTGCCGGGTTCGGCCAGCCCGCCGGCCGTCTCCGAACGCCGGGCCGAGCTGGCCAGGCTGACCGGCGAGACGGTCGTCCGCCTGATCGAGCAGGACCTGCGGCCGCGCCAGATCATGACCCGCCCGGCGTTCCTCAACGCCGTCGCGGTGGTGATGGCCATGGCCGGATCGACCAACGCGGTGCTGCACCTGCTCGCCATCGCCAACGAGGCCGGCGTCGAGCTGACCATGGAAGACTTCGACCAGGTGAGCCGGCGCACGCCGCACTTCGTCGACATGCGCCCCGGCGGCCGCTTCGTCATGGCCGACCTGGACCGGGTCGGCGGCCTGCCGGCGGTCCTTGGGGAGTTGCTCGCCGGCGGCTACCTCGACGGCGACGTGCTCACCGTGACCGGTCGCACCCTGGCCGAGAACCTGGAGCAGGCGCCGGGGCCGGACGGCACGGTGATCCGCCCGGCGGGCGAGCCGATCGCCGCCGAGGGTGGTCTGGCGGTCCTGTCGGGCAGCCTCGCCCCTGCCGGGTCCCTGGTGAAGGTCGCCGGCCTGGACAACCTCAACTTCGAGGGCACCGCCCGGGTGTTCGACACCGAGGAGGAGTGCTTCCAGGCGGTGACCGGCGGCCGGGTGGCAAAGGGCGACGTGCTGGTGATCCGCTACGAGGGCCCGAAGGGCGGTCCAGGGATGCGCGAGATGCTCGCCGTGACCGCCGCCATCAAGGGCGTCGGCCTCGGCCGCGACGTGCTGCTGCTCACCGACGGGCGCTTTTCCGGCGCGACCTACGGTGCCTGCGTCGGCCACGTCGCGCCCGAGGCGTTCGACGGCGGACCGATCGCGCTGGTCGCCGACGGTGACCGCATCCGCCTCGACGTGCCCGCCCGCCGCCTCGACCTGCTGGTCGACCCCGCCGAGCTGGAGCGCAGGCGGGCCGGCTGGAAGCCGCCTGCCCCCCGCTACCCCTCCGGGGCCCTGGCCAAGTACGCCCGCCTGGTCAGCGGCGCCGACCGCGGCGCCGTCTGCGGCTAGCGGTACTGAGGAGGCGCCCGCTCACCCGACCAATGGGTCGAGCGCCTCGCGGGACGCCTCGGTGGCCAGCCGGTCACGCAGCTCGACCAGCCGCTCCGCGGTCGGACCGACCCCGACCAGGCGCAGCCGCTGGGTGGCGACCATCTCGGTCTGCGGCCGGTAGACGAGGTCGAGCGCGGCCCGCACCAGGCGGAGGTGATGCTCGACGATCGCCGCGATCGACGCGGCCGTCGGGCCAGGAAGGTCGAGGGCGGCCAGCGCCGCGCCCAGGTTCCGGTAGGCGGTGCAGAGCCGGAGGCCCTCGGCGGCGAGGCCGCTGGACCCGGCGCCGGCCCGCGCATGCCACAGGAGCGAGTCGGCCGCCGGGTCGAGCTGGATCACGCGGTTGACCAGCCCGAGCGCGGCCACCAGCGCCGCGTCGCGGTCTTGGCGCGGGTCGTCCGCCATCTCGCACCCCTGTCCGGCCCCGGAAGCTGCACCCGACTCGACCTTTGTACCGCTTGTGGCCGGTCCGCGCCTACCGGGTCGCTGCTCCGGCCTTTGCCCAGGGTCGCCGGACGCGACACCATGCACGCACCGGACTCGGCGAGCATGCTGGCGACGTCGGGGGATGCATGGGAGGGGTGAGGAGGCCATGAAGCTCGCCGACCGGATGGGGCGGCTCGGGACGGAGTCGGCCTTCGAGGTGCTGGCGCGGGCCCGCGCGCTGGAGCTCACCGGCGCCAAGGTCATCCACCTGGAAATCGGCGAGCCCGACTTCGACACGCCGCCCCACGTGGTCGCCGCCGCCGACGAGGCCCTGGCCGCTGGGCACACCCACTACGTGCCGGCGCCCGGGATCCTGGAGCTGCGCACCGCGGTGGCCGCGTTCCTCGAGCGCACCGGGCGGCTGCGCACCAGCCCCGACCAGGTGGTGGTGACACCTGGGGCGAAACCGATCATGTTCTTCACCATCCTGGCCCTCTGCCAGGAGGGCGACGAGGTCCTCTACCCCGACCCGGGGTTCCCGATGTACGAGTCGATCGCCGCGTTCGCCGGCGCCACCCCGGTGCCGGTGCCACTGCGCGAGGAGCACGGTTTCCGCATGGACCCCGCCGAACTCGCCTCGCTGGTGACCGAGCGGACCAGGCTGGTGATCCTGAACTCACCGCAGAACCCGTGCGGCAGCGCGCTGACGCGCCAGGACGTGGAGGCGATCGCCCAGGTGGCCATCGAGCACGACCTGGTCGTGCTGAGCGACGAGGTGTACTGGGCGATCCGCTACGGCGGCGAGCACGCCAGCGTGCTGTCGGTCGACGGGATGGCCGACCGGACCGTGCTGCTGGACGGGTGGTCCAAGAGCTACGCCATGACCGGCTGGCGGCTGGGCTTCGGCGTCTTCCCCCAGGCACTGGTCGAGCCGGTAACCCGGCTGGTGATCAACTCGGTCTCGTGTACCTCGGCGTTCAGCCAGTACGCGGCGATCGCCGCGCTGGAGGGACCGAACGAGCCGGTCGAGCGGATGGTGGCCGAGTTCCGGCGCCGGCGTGAGGTGATCGTGGCGGGCCTGAACCAGATCCCCGGCTTCACCTGCCAGCAGCCGGGCGGCGCCTTCTACGTCTTCCCGCGGGTACGCGAGGTCGGCCTGCCCGCGGCGGAGCTCGCCGAGCGACTGCTGGTCCGCGGCGGCGTCGCCTGCCTCCCTGGCACCGCCTTCGGCGCCCACGGCGAGGGCTACCTGCGCTTCTCCTACGCCAACTCGGTCGAGCGCATCCGCGAGGCGCTCGCCGCCGTCGAGGCGGTGGTGCGCGACGAGGTCCACGCCTGAGGCCGCCGGGCGGCCACCGCTCAGGAGCCCTCGTTCTCCTTCAGGATCCGGGCGAGGATCTCGACGGTCCTGTCGGGGCGCGCGGCGCGGAGCGCGATCGTCTCGATGACGTGGAGGTACTCCTCCACCTCTTCGCGCTTGTCCAGGTACAACGCGTTGGTCAGGTGCTCCAGGTAGACGACGTCGGGAAGTTCCGGCTCCGGGAACCGGAGGATGCTGAAGGCGCCGATCATGGCGGGGTGCGCGCCGGCGGCGAACGGCAGCACCTGCAGGGTGACGTTGGGCAGCTCGGCCGTTTCGATGAGCCGTTCGAGCTGGGCGCGGAGCACTTCGGGCCCGCCGACGGGGCGGCGCAGCGCGCCTTCGTCGACCACCGCCCACAGCCGCGGAGCGCGCTTCCTGGTGAGCAGCACCTGGCGGGCCAGGCGGAGGGCGATCCGCCGCTCCACCCCCTCGCTGGACTCTTCCAGGTGGGCGCCATGGATCACCGCGCGCATGTACTCCTCGGTCTGGAGCAGCCCGGGGACGAACTGGGCTTCGTACGACCGGATCAGGACGGCGGCCGACTCCAGGTCCACGTAGGTCTTGAACCACTGGGGCAGCAGGTCGTTGTACTGGTGCCACCAGCCGGGCTGGTTGGCTTCGCGGGCCAGGATGACGAACCCGGCGACCTCGCCGGGGTCCGAGATCCCGTAGAGGCGGAGCAGGTCGACGACGTCGCGTTCCTTGAAGCTGACCTGGCCGTTCTCGAGCCGGTGGATCTTCCATTCCGAGGCCCTGATGGCGTCGGCCGCCTGCTCGCGCGAGATGCTCTTGGCGTTGCGGAGACGGCGGAGCTGCGCGCCGACCAACATGCGGCGGACGGTGGGCCCGCCCCCTGGCTGCACCATGCTCACGCCTACCTCCCCGAGGGTGGTCAGCGCCAGTCTGCCACGCACTTCGGGCTGCCAAGAACCTGCACCTAGCGTCTGCACTTGGCATCTGGCAGTTGCATCCGCACTTGGCGTGGCAGATCATAGCGCGCGCCACCCTGCGTGCCCAGGATCACCGTGAGGTCGCGATGACGAACCGAAGCTCGGACGCCGCCACCGCGCTACGAGTGCTGGTGGTCGACGACAGCGCACCGCTCCGGGAGTGCATCCGCCTGACCCTCGAACGCGAGGGGCTGGTGGTGGTGGGCGAGGCCGCGGACGGCGCGCAGGCCCTCGACCAGACCGCCGCGACCCGCCCGGACGTGGTCCTCATGGACCTCCGGATGCCACGCATGAACGGCATCCAGGCCACCCAGGTGATCCGGCGCCGGTACCCGGACACCCAGGTGGTGCTGTGGACCGGGGAGGACGACGCGCAGCTTACGCGCGCCGTCCGCCAGTCCGGGGCTCACGCCGGCGTCCCCAAGGGAACCTGCGCGGTCGAGCTGGTAGCTACCCTCCGAGGTGTCTGCGACGGTGATCAGCAGGCGTTCGCGCTGAGGTGCTCCGCGATCCGCCACACGACGCCGTCCCTCACGCTCAACGTGTAGTAGTAGCTGCCGGAAGCGGCGTTGGAGGCCAGCTTGCCGAGCACGGCCGCCCGGGGCGTCGCCTCGTCGCCGCAAGGGACGATCAGGTCGACCTGCAGGTTGTCGGCGAGCGGCAGGGTGCGCAGCCGTCCGTTCTGGTTGCGGACGTAGACGGTCAGGTACTGGGCGTAGTCGCGCGGCTTGCCGTCCTGGATGGCCGCCTTGACGGCCGCGTCGTCCTCGAACACCTGGACCACGTCCACCACGATCCGGTCGCGGCGGAGGTCGACGCGGCGGATGAAGGCGTCGTGGCGGCCGTCGGGCAGCACCGGCGGCTTGCTCGCGGCGGCCTGGCCGGTGGACCGCGCCGGCGGGGCGGGCTGCTTCGGTATCGGGGTCGCGGGTGCGCTCACCGCTGCCGCGGCGGTGCCGGCCGGCGGCTCGGCCACGGTGGCGGCCGGCGCCTGCCGGTTGGTCATGGCCGCGGTGGCGCCGATCCCGATCGCGAGCACCACGAGCGCGCTCACCACGAGCACCGCCGTGCGGCGACGCCGCGGTGGGGCCGCGGCCGGCATGGACTGGTCGGCTCGGTCCTGGTCGAGTGTTGCTGACGGCATGGCTGCCTCCCCCCTCGCGCGCCGCCTTCTGCGGCGCCGCAGCCATGACGTTGAGGCGCTCCGGTCACGAACTGGCAGCGCGACCGGTACGCGCCGCTATCGGAGTTGTCTCCATTCGACCACGTCGGCCGGCCTACCGGGCCGCGAAGCGGGGGGTCCGGAGGGTCAAGGGGGTTCCCGTCGAGGGGAAAGGGTCCTATCGTCTGCTACGGCTCGACTGTCGGCGCTGCCCTCGCGAGCCCGGTCCGAGCGAAGTGGCGTAGTGTATGCCGGTACAGGCTGCGGGAGGGTTGGGAGTGACAGAGGTCCAGCCGGGGAGTGGGCCGACCGTCCGCCGTATGCTGGTCGGCGCGCAGCTCCGCCGCCTCCGAACCGAGCAGGGACTCTCGCGTGAGGAGGCGGGCGAGGCCATCCGAGCGTCGGAGTGGAAGATCCACCGGCTCGAGAACGGCCAGGTCAGCTTCAAGGAACGCGACGTCGTCGACCTCCTGCGGATCTACGGGGTCACCGATCCCGGCGAGGTGGCCGGCTTCGTCATCCTGGCCCGCGAAGCCAACCAGCCCGGCTGGTGGCACCACTACGGGGACGTCCTGCCGCAGTGGTTCCGGGCGTATGTCGACCTGGAGTCCGCGGCCGCGCTGATCCGGACGTACGAAGCCCAGTTCGTCCCCGGCCTGCTCCAGACCGAGGAGTACATGCGCGCGGTCATCCAGGGGGCGCTGCTCGAGGACACGCCCGAGGAGCTCGAGCAGCGCGTCCAGCTCCGGCTGGCCCGCCAGAAGCTGATCGACCGGCACGATGCTCCGCGGCTGTGGGCGGTGGTCGACGAGGCGGCGCTGCGGCGGCCGGTGGGCGGCCGCGAGGTCATGCGGGCGCAGCTCGAACGGCTCATCGAGGCGGCCGAGCTGCCCGACGTCACCCTGCAGGTGCTGCCGTTCGCCGCCGGGGCGCACCCCGCCATGATCGGCGCCTTCAGCGTCCTGCGCTTCGGCGACCAGGAGCTCCCCGACGTCGTCTACCTGGAGCACCTGACCAGCGCCATCTACCTGAACAAGGAAGACGACGTCGACCAGTACCTGCACGTCATGGAGACGATCTGCGTCCGCGGCGCGGCTCCGGACAGGACCGCCGAGATCCTCGGCCGGATCCTGAAGGAGAGCGGCGACGCCTGAGGCGGCTCGGCGCTACAGCAGGTCGTCGAAGTCCCCGTCCTTCACACCCTCCAGGAACGCGCGCACCTCGGCATCGCTGAAGATCAGCGCCGGCCCCTCCGGGTGCCTGGAATTCCTGACCGCGACCTGGTCGCGGGACAGCCTGGCCGCCTCGACGCAGTTGCCCTGGGCGCTGCTGAACCTGCTCTTCCGCCAGCGTGCGCCCGGCAGAGCGCCAGCGGGCATGCCGTTGTAGGTCTTGGACCCTTCAGCTTCAAGCATCGCTCCCGGTCCCTTCAGGCTCTGGGATGCCCGTAGGACTCCCCCCGCGCCCACCTGACCCCCGCACTTGGCCTTTGCACTTGCCAGCTGCACTTGATGCTTGCACTTGGCATCAGCAGTTGCATCCGCACTTGGCATGTCCGATCATAGCGTGTGTGTCCGGCAAATCCACAATCCATTGCTCTGCTGGTCGCACCGGACGAGGGTCGTGATGGATCGACTGCGAATCGCGCTGGTCGCCCCGGTCGACAAGGTCAGGCCGCCGCTGGCCGGCGGCAGCGTCCAGCTGGTCTGCCGGCTCGCCGAGCACCTCGCCGACCGCGGTCACGAGGTCACCGTGCTCGGCACCGGGCGCCCCGACCCGCCACCGGCCACGCCCTACCGCTGGCTGGACACGCAGCGCTCGACCGGCCTCCACGCCGACCCGTTCATGGCCGAGTCGATGCACTCGATCAGCGTGGACCGCATGCTCGACAGCGCCGAGCTGGACATCGTCCACGACCACACGCTCAGCGGGCCGCTCCTGGTCCACCGGCACGAGGCCACCGTGGTGCACACCGTCTACACCACCGCGCCCGACACCATCGCCGCCACCGCCGCCAGGGGCGCCACGCCGAGGCTGCGGCTGGTCGCGGTCTCCGACCACCAGCGCGCCCTGGTGCCCAACCGGGCCTGGCTGGCAACGGTCCATCCGGCGGTCGCGGTGGAGACCTACCCGTTCGGCGCCGACCGTGGCGGTCCCTGCGTGATCCTCGACGAGCTCGGCACCATCCAGGACACCCAGTCCGCGCTCGAGGCGGCGCACCGCGCCGGCCGCCCGGCGGTGGTGGTGGGTTCCGGCAGCGTGGCGGGAACCTGGGAATCGGTCGACCCGCGCATCGGCCGGCTCCTCGGCCCTGGTGACCGGCTCGCCATGCATCCCAGCCCCGCCGAGCGGATCGAGCTGCTGACCTCGGCCAGCTGCCTGCTCGCGCCGCTGACCGGGATGTGGCCGTTCTGCTCGGCCATGACCGAGGCGCTGGCCTGCGGCACGCCGGTGGTGGCGCTGCGGCGGGGCGCGGCCACCGAGATCGTCGACCACGGCGTGACCGGCTGGTTGTGCGACCACCCTGGCGAGCTGGCCAGCGCGGTCGCGCAGGTCGGCCGTTTGGACCGGCGGGCCTGCCGGCAGCAGGCGCTCGACCGGTTCGACCTGCCCCGGATGGCCGACGAGCTGGAGACCGCCTACCACGCGGTGGTGCGGACGGCCCAGCGCCACATCATCGCCAGCGGCCCGGCCGTCGGCGCCTGACGCGAACCACCCACCCGCGCCGAGCCCGACCGTCGACCAGCACTCGAGCGTGACCGTCAACCGAGGATCGAGACAATCCGGACTACCTCGGGTTGACCAGGTCGCCTCCGGCCGGCGCTTGCTAGTGCAACGGTGTCAGCTCGAATTGCGCCGTCCCGCCGGTCCGGCCGCGGAACAGGCGGTGGACCGAGCGCACGAACACGCCCTGGAGGAGCGGGTACTTGCGGTTCAGCAGGCGGGCGGCATGCTCGAACTCGGCACCGTCGAGCCGCCTGGCGCGCATCTCGACCGCCGGGCCGGTGGGCCTGCCGCGCGCGGTGGACGGGGCGACCGCCACGGTCGGGTGGTTGCGGATCCGCTTGACCTTCCCGCCCCTGGCCGGGCTGCGGACGAAGGCGCGGCCGCCGTCGACCACGATGCTCACTGGCGCGCCGACCGGGGTGCCGTCACGGCGGTAGGTGGTGAGCAGGATGGTCTTCTGGCGGACGAACGGTTCGAGCGCCGGGACCGCCGCGGTGGTCATGACCTCGCCGACGACCCAGCCGAGCTGGCGCAGCCGGATCACCAGGGCCGCCAGGGTGACCAGCGAGACGGCGGCGAGCAGCCAGGGATCACGGGCATGGCCGCCGAGATCGAGATCGACGGCGTGGTTGACGGCGTGGACGGTGTTGCCGGCCAGGAAGCCGGCCAGCGCCAGCGCGGGTCCGTCGTGCCAGGCCAGCGCGAGCAGCAGGGTGACGCCGACGCCGAGCTGGAAGGCGCCGAGGTCGTGCAGGAAATGCTCGTGGTAGGGGAAGGCGACGAAGTCGGCGAACGAGCGGGGCGCGGCCAGTGACCACACACCGGCCGCCACCATCGACAACCCCAGGAGGAGGGTCACGGCGCGGACCAGGCCGCGGCCCCGCTCCACCGGCGCCGGAGCCGGCGGCCACCTGGTCGTGGTCGGATGCATCGCGGTGCTCCTCAGCATGCTCATCAGATCCTCTGATGCTCGACGGTTTCCGACCACCAAGACGGGACAGGCACCGCGTCTGTGACACCGGCGGGACGGCGGGCGCGCGCTGGCCCCGTGATCCAGGCGCCGAGCGCGTCCTCGGCGCTACGACCGGGCGAGCTGCTTGAGCTGCGGGGCCAGCCAGCGCCACACCAGCTTGGCGCCCTCGGGGGTGAAGTGGACCCCGTCGGAGCGCAGCTTCACGCCGTGCAGGCGGTCGGCGTAGCGCCCGTCCGGGCAGAGGTAGGTCTTGAGGTCCAGCAGCACCGCCCGGCCGGCGCGGGCGGCAACGAAGCGGCCGAGCACCCCGTTCATCCACGCTCCCCTGGCCGGGTCGTTGCGGGTCTCCGCCAGCGAGGCGTCCAGGCCGGTCTCGGGCTGGTGGTAGCAGGGCACGTTCAGGATGGCGACGCGGTGGCTGGAAGCGGCCAGGGTGTCGTAGGCGAGCTGCAGCTCGCCGTTCAGGTAGCGCTCGTAGTCGGCGGTGCCGACCCGGAGCGTACGGCCGTCGACCTGGCGGTCGAGGACCTCCCAGCCGCCGAGTACCAGCAGGCCGACGTCGGGGCGGAACCGGCCGGTCTTCTCGCGCCAGCGGGTCGGCCAGGTGGTGCACTTCGGATCGACCGGCTGCGCGCTGCCGCCGATGACGATCGGCGCGCGGGCCAGGCCGCAGCCGATGTCCGGGTCGCCGCCGAGGGTCATGCCGGCCACCGAGCCCTTGGGGTAGTAGTAGCCGAGCGAGAAGCCGACCGAGTCGCCGACCAGGTAGACCCGGAACCCGCTGCCGCTGGCCCGCGCCGGCCCCGCCGTCCTCGGCGGCGCCCGGGTGGGCAGCTCGACCGGGCCGGTGGCCCCGCTGAGCGTCAGGCCCTCCCCCGTCGCCAGCCGCCCCGGCCCGGTGGTGACCACCAGCAGGGCGGCGACCGCCGCGAACGCGCCGGCGGTCACCGGCCGCGCCAGGCGCCGCCGGCGCAGCACGCCACGGCGGACGGGCAGCTCGAGCAGGTGGTAGGAGAGGTTGGCGGCGATGAAGGTGGCGGCGAAGCGCGCCGCCAGCAGCGCGGTGCCGTGCAGGTGGGTCCGCTCGGGCGAGAGCACCACGTAGAGGGGCCAGTGCCACAGGTACAGGCCGTAGGAGATCCGACCGATCTGCGGCAGCGGCCAGACCGAGAACAGGCGCTGCACCCAGCCGCCCTGCTGGGTGGCGACGGCGACGGTCGCGGCACAGCCGAGCGCGGTCGCCAGGAAGCCGCCGAGGTACATCCAGTGGGCGGTGTCGGGGATCAGCACGAGCATCGCCAGGTAGCCGCCGAACCCGACCACCGCCAGGCCGAGGACCCCCCGGCGCGGCAGCGGCCCGGCGTCGGCGCCGCGGAGCGCCAGCGCGAACGCCAGCGCGCCGCCGAGCAGCAGCGCCTGCG
This sequence comes from Actinomycetota bacterium, assembly GCA_035535495.1. Taxonomy (GTDB): domain Bacteria; phylum Actinomycetota; class CALGFH01; order CALGFH01; family CALGFH01; genus DASUZB01. The sequence goes on from DATLQA010000248.1 coordinate 13,053, forward strand.
CCCTGGTGTCGGTGCCGTAGTACAGCCGCGACGGGTCGGAACCCGGACGGTAGAGCACCGCCATCAGCGCGGCCGAGCCGAGCGCGGCGACCAGCGTCCAGGCCAGCAGCCAGCGCAGGTTGCCCTTGGCCAGGCGCAGCCCGGCGATCACCAGCAGCGGCCACACCAGGTAGTACTGCTCCTCGATGCCGAGCGTCCACATGTGGGTGAGCGGGGAGGCGTCACCGAACTGGTCGAAGTAGGACAGGTGGGTGAAGGCGAAGCGCCAGTTGGCCACGTACAGCAGCGTCGACAGCGCGTCCCAGCGCACCGCGGCGAACCTGGCCGCCGGCGCCAGCAGCGCCGCGTACACGGCGATCCCCGCGAGCAGCAGGAACAGCGCCGGCAGCAGCCGCCGCGCCCGTCCCGACCAGAAGCTCTTGAGGTCGATCCCGCCGCGCGCCCGCCACTCCGCGACCAGCAGGGTGGTGATCAGGAAGCCGGACAGGACGAAGAACAGGTCGACGCTGAGGTAGCCGCCACGCGGCCAGGGCACCTGGCCGTGGTAGAGCATGATGGTGAGGATCGCCAGCGCCCGCAGCCCGTCGAGCGCGGGCTGGTAGGGGATCCGGCGGGCGGGCTGGGACGGTGCTGGTCGCTCGGGTGGCGGTCTCATCCCGCGAACCGTATCGCGGCGGCACGATCAGGATGAACACGGACAGTTGTGGGCGATCCAGGGGCCTCAGACGTTGGAATCGGGGAAGGACGCCTTGCGCCGCTCGATCCACTCGCGCAGCTCGGCGTCGACCGCCTCGTCGATCGGCGGGTCCTCGTAGGAGGCGAGCAGCTGCTTCCAGGCCGCGTTCGCGCGCACCGCCGCCTCGCGGGAGCCCTCCAGCTCCCACTGCTCGAACGAGTTGTTGTCGGCCACCGTCGACCGGTAGAAGGCGGTCTCGAAGTTGGCCAGGGTGTGCGCCGTGCCGAGGAAGTGCTGCCCAGGGCCGTTCTCGATGATCGCGTCCAGCGCCTGGCCGTTCGGGGAGAGGTCGACGCCCCTGGCGAAGGCGTGCCACGCCCCCGCCTGGTCGGCGTCGAGCATGAACTTCTCGTAGCCCATCGCCAGCCCGCCCTCCAGCCAGCCGGCCACGTGCAGCACGAAGTGGGCGCCGGCGAGCATGGTGGGCTGCATGGTGTTGGCCGACTCGAAGGCGGCCTGGGCGTCGGGAACCTTCGAGGCGGTCAGCGCACCGCCGCTGCGGAACGGCACCCCGAGCCGCCGCGCGCAGGCCGCCAGGATGTAGAGCACCAGCGCCGGCTCGGGGGTGCCGAAGGTGGGGGCGCCGGACTGCATCGACATCGATGAGGCGAACGAGCCGAAGACCACCGGCGCGCCGGGCCGGACCAGCTGGATGTAGGCCATGCCGGCGAGCGCTTCGGCGAGCGTCTGGGTGGCGGTGCCGGCGACCGTCACCGGGCTCATCGCGCCGGCGAGGATGAACGGGGTCATCAGCACCGCCTGGTTCGCCTCGGCGTAGACCCTGGCGGCGCCGAGCATGGTGGCGTCCCACACCAGCGGGGAATTCGCGTTGATGAGGCTGAGGATCACGCAGTCGCGCTCGAGCCGGTCGGCGCCGAACAGGATCCGCGCCATCTCCACCGTGTCGCGGGCCCGGTCCGGGTGCGTGACCGAGCCCATGAACGGCTTGTCGGAGTGGCGCATGTGGGCGTAGACCATGTCGAAGTGCCGCTTGTTCACCGGCAGGTCGACCGGCTCGCAGACGGTCCCCCCGCTGTGGTGCAGGTAGGGCGAGAGGTAGGCGAGCTTGACGAAGTTCCGGAAGTCCTCGATGGTGCCGTAGCGCCGCCCCCCGTCGAGGTCGCGGACGAACGGTGAGCCGTAGGCCGGCGCGAACACGGTGGCGTCGCCGCCGATCCGCACGTCGTTGGCCGGGTTGCGGGCGTGCTGGACGAACTCGCCCGGCGCGGTCGCCTGGACCAGCGAGCGCGCCATGCCGCGGGGGAAGCGCACCCGCTCGCCGGAGACCTCGGCGCCGCCCGCCTTGAGGGTCGCGAGCGCCTCCGGGTCGCGGAACTCGATGCCGACCTGCTCCAGGATGGTGTCGGCGTTGTGCTCGACGAGCTCGAGGCCCTCGGTGGAGAGCACCTCGAACGGCGTCATCGTGCGGGTGATGAACGGGACCTTCTCGGCGGCCGCGTGGAGCCGCGCGGTGCGGCGCGCCTCGCGCCCACCGCTGCGCCGGCCCCGCGGCCCGGTCTGGGTGCTCATCTGACTCTCCTTTACGGAAACGCTCGGTGGCCCCGGAGCGCGGCTACGGCCACCTCGCTAACCTCGGCGCGCGGCACGGCGGCGGCGCGGCCGGTCGGCTCGCCCAGGCTCCCGCCGCGGCAGCTCGACCACCTGCGCGAGCCGCGCGTACGGGTCGCGGGCGTGCGGGATCGCCATGGCGTCGACGAAGTGCTCCTGGAACCGCGGCTCGACCGCGGTCTCGACCTTCTCCACGCGGCGGACCAGCGCCTCGATCTCGACCCTGGCCGCGCGGTTCAGCAACGCGATGCGGGCACCGGTGCCGGCGGCGTTGCCGGCGCTGCTGACCGACGCCGGCGCGCAGTCCGGGACCATCCCGAGCACCAGCGCGTGGACCGGGTCGATGTGGGCGCCGAACGCCCCGGCGAGCCGGACGCGGTCGACCACGTCCACGCCGAGCCGGTCCATCAGCAGCCGGCAGCCGGCGTGCAGTGCGGCCTTGGCGAGCTGGATCTGCCTGACGTCGTTCTGGGTGACGACCAGCCGGGGGCCGCCGTGCGCGGTGCCGTCGTGGAGGACGTAGGCGAACGTCCGCCCGTCGCCGACCACGCGCGCCGACCGTGCGGCGGCGGCGCCGTCGACGGTGCCGTCGGCGGTGAGGATCCCGGCGAGGTACAGCTCGGCGACCGTCTCGATGATCCCGGAGCCGCAGATCCCGGTGACCGTGGTGCCGGCGAAAGCCGGCTCGTCCGACCAGGCCTCGGTGCCGATCACCCGGATCCGGGGCTCGAGGGTGGCGGGGTCGATCCTGACGCGCTCGACCGCGCCTGGCGCGGCCCGTTGCCCGCCGGAGATCTGGGCGCCCTCGAACGCCGGGCCGGTGGGGCTGGACGCGGCCAGCAGCCGGTCGCGGTTGCCGAGCACGATCTCGGCGTTGGTCCCGACGTCCACCACCAGCGAGACGTCGTCGCGCTGGTGCGGCGCCTCCGCCAGCAGCACGGCGGCGGTGTCCGCGCCGACGTGGCCGGCCACGCACGGCAGGACGTAGGCGCGCGCGCCCGGGTGGGTGCCCAGCTCCAGGTCGGCGGCCGCGAGCCGCAGCGCCAGGTCGGTGGCGAGCGCGAACGGCGCGCCGCCGAGCTGGGTGGGGTCGATGCCGAGCACCAGGTGGTGCATGACCGGGTTCCCGACCAGGGTCACCTCGAGCACGTCGGCCGGCTCGAACCCCGCCTCGGCGGTCAGCTCCGCGACCAGCTGGTTCAGGCAGCCGCGCGCGGCGCTGGTCAGCGCGCCGACCGAGCCGGGGTTGAGCATCACGTAGCTGACCCGGCTCATCAGGTCCTCGCCGAAGCGGATCTGCGGGTTCATCGCACCGGCGCTCGCCAGGACCTCGCCGGTCACCAGGTCGCAGAGGTGCCCGGCGATGGTGGTCGACCCGACGTCGAAGGCGATCCCGAGCGCGACGTCGCGGAAGCCGGGCCAGACGGCGGTCACGGCCTCGCCGTCGTGCACGGCCACGGTGACCGCCCACTCCCCCGCCCTGAGCGCCGGCTGCAGGTCGCGTATCACCTGGGCGTCGGCACGCAGCCCGGTCAGCCCCCACTCGCGTTCCAGCGCGTCGAGCAGCCGCGCCAGGTCGCTGGTCTGCGAGCCGAGCGACGGCTCGGCGACCTCGACGTGGTGCAGCCGGACCACCGGGTCGAGCTCGATCGCCCGGGCCTCCGCCTGCTTGCGCACCACCTGCCGGTGGAGCTGGCTCTCGGGTGGGACGTCGAGGACCACGTCGCCGAGCAGCCGCGCGTGGCAGCCGAGCCGCCGGCCCGGCGCGAGCCCGCGGCGCTGTAGGTAGCGCTCCTCCGGCTCGGTGAACGGCGCCAGGTGCCGCGCCTGCGAGGTGATCGCGAACTTGGCGTGCGCGCCCTCGCTCACCACCACCTGGCAGCGCCCGCAGATCCCGCGCCCGCCGCAGATCGAGTCGAGGTCGACGCCGAGCGCCCGCGCGGCGTCGAGCACGGTGGTGCCGACCGGGAACGAGCCCCGCCGGCCCGACGGGGTGAACACGGCGCGCGCCTCCGCCGCCTCGCTCACGGCTGCCCTGTTGACCGGGGGGCTACCGCCGACTGCCCCGCAGGCAGGCCGCCTGCGCCTGTGTCGGCGGCTCGCTCCTGTGGCCCAGGCTTCGCTCCGCTCCTTGAGCCCCCCGGACCCCCGGCCCCTTCCTCCGGTGCCGCGCCGCTGTCCGCCGCGGCGCGGCGGCGGCCCTCGCGGCCGCCGCGGCGGCGGCCGGCCGCGCCGTCGGGCGTGGCACCCTGCCCGCCCTCGCGGGTACGGGAGATCCAGGTGGCGCAGTCGGGGTCGTGGCCCAGCAGCACGTCGGCGGCCATGACGGCGCGCCGGACCTCTTCGCTGAGCGGGTTGGTGATCGCCGAGGTCATCCCGGACGCCGCCGCCATGGTGAGGAACGCGGCGGAGAGCGCGTGCCGGCTCGGCAGGCCGAAGGCGACGTTGGAGGCGCCGCAGGTGGTGTTGACGCCCAGCTCCTCCCTGAGGCGGCGCACCAGGCGGAAGACCTGCTGCCCGGCGGTGGCCATGGCGCCGATCGGCATCAGCAGCGGGTCCACCACCACGTCGGCGCGGGCGATGCCGTGGTCGGCGGCGCGCTCGACGATCTTGCGGGCGACCTCGAAGCGCTCGTCGGGGTCTTCGGAGATGCCGGTCTCGTCGTTGGAGATCGCCACCACCGCGGCGCCGTGCCTGGCCACCAGCGGCAGCACCCGTTCGAGCTGCGCCTCCTCGCCGGTCACCGAGTTGACCAGAGGCTTGCCCTGGTAGACGGCGAGCCCGGCCTCGAGCGCCTCGACGATCGAGGAGTCGATCGCGAGCGGCACGTCGGTGACCGACTGGACCAGCTCGATGGCCTTGGCCAGGATCGCCGGCTCGTCGGCCAGGGGGATGCCCGCGTTCACGTCGAGCATGTGCGCGCCCGCCTCGACCTGGGCGAGGGCGTCGCCGACCACGGTGGCGAAGTCGCCGGCCACCATCTGCGCCGCGAGCTGCTTTCTCCCGGTCGGGTTGATCCGCTCGCCGATGATCACGAACGGCCGGTCGAACCCGATCACGACCTCTTTCGTGGCCGAGCCGACCACGGTGTCCGTCATGCCTGTTCACGCTCCATGGTGTGTTCCAGTGCCCGCCCGAGGTCGCCGTAGCCGGTGCGGCGGACCTCCAGCGCCAGGCCGAGGTAGTCGGCGGCCTCCCGCGCCTTGCGCACCAGCGCCTCGTCGTCGCGCTGGGCCAGGTAGACCACCCGCACGTAGTTGCCGAAGTAGTCGGCCAGCAGCTCGGGATGCCGGTCCAGCCACAGCCCCTCCACCACGAACTGCTCGAAGTGCCGGCAGAGGAAATCGGTGAGGTAGAAGGTCCGCGGCTCCGCCTCGTGCATGGCCAGCCAGGCGTCCACCCCGGCGAAGAACGCGTAGCAGTGGTCGCCGGGAAGGCGCTGGACCCCGTGCGCGGCCACCACGCGGTCCAGCGCGCCGCCGGTGCCGCAGTCGCCGTAGGCGACCAGCACGCGGTCCCAGCCGCCCTCGGCCTCGGCTTCGAGCAGCTTGGCGTCGAGGAGGCCGGCGATCCACTGCGGCGTGTTGTGGAGCTTGCCTGGCAGGCACCGCAGGGTCACGTTCGACCAGCCGTTCAGCCGGATCACCGCCAGCACCTCGCGCGCGACCGCCCCGCACGCCACCACCAGCACCCTGGGGCCGCCGGAGGAGGCCGCCGGCTCATCGCCGACCTCCTCGTCGAGGAGCCGCTGCCCGGCGGTCATGCCGACCCCGTGGACGCCGCGCGGCGTGACAGCACCAGCGCCTGGGCCGTCTCCGCCGCCACCGCCGCGTCGCGGCAGTACGCGTCGGCGCCGATCGCCTTGCCGAACTCCTCGTTCAGTGGCGCGCCGCCGACCAGCACGATGTAGTCGTCGCGGATGCCCTTGGCGACCAGCTCGTCGATGACCACCTTCATGTACGGCATGGTGGTGGTGAGCAGCGCCGACATCCCGAGGATGTCGGGCTTGTGCTCGTCGAGCGCGGCGAGGTAGTTCTCGACCGGGTTGTTGATGCCGAGGTCGACCACGTCGAAGCCGGCGCCCTCCAGCATCATCGCCACCAGGTTCTTGCCGATGTCGTGGATGTCGCCCTTCACCGTGCCGATCACGACCTTGCCGACCCGCGCGGCACCGGTCTCCGCCAGCAGGGGGCGGAGCAGCGCCATCCCGGCCTTCATCGCGTTCGCGGCCAGCAGCACCTCCGGGACGAACAGGATGCCGTCACGGAAGTCGATGCCGACGATCCGCATGCCCTCGACCAGCGCCTTGTTCAGGACCGTGCCCGCCTCCCAGCCGCGCCCCAGCAGGATCGTGGTCCCTTCGACGATCTCGTCGGCCAGGCCGTCATAGAGGTCGTCGTGCATCTGCTTGACCAGGTCCTCGTCGCTCAGCTCGGCAAGGACGATCTCTTCCTCTTCCGGCATCCGCTATCCCTTCAGCCGTTCGCCCTTGGGATCGACCAGCGGCTCCGTGGCGACCGTCGCCGGGTAGCGCTCGTCGAAGTACTCGACCTCGACCTTGGTGCCCTCGGCGGCGAGCTCGACCGGCAGGTAACCGTAGACGATCCCGCGGCCGATCGAGTACCCGTAGCTGGCGGAGGTCACGTAGGCGACCACCGCGCCGTCCGCCCTGATCGGCTCGGCGCCCATCACCACCGCCCCTGGGTCGTCGAGCAGCATCGGCGCCAGCCGACGGCGCACCCCGCGCTCCCGGAGCGCCTCGAGGGCCTGCTTGCCCTGGAAGTCCTTGGCCCACCGCACGGCGAAGCCCAGCCCGGCGGAGAGCGGGTCGTACTCGGTGTGGATGTCCTGGCCCCACAGCCGGTAGCCCTTCTCCAGCCTGAGGCTCTCGAACGCGCCCAGCCCGGCCGCGATCAGGCCGTGCTCGCGGCCGGCCTCCCACAGCAGCTCCCAGACCCGGTAGCCCATGGCGACGTCCCCGTACAGCTCCCAGCCGAGCTCGCCCACGTAGCTGATGCGCTGTGCCCAGACGGGCCCGATCTCGCCGATGTCGAGGTACCTCGCGGTCATGTACCCGAACGCCTGGTTGGAAACGTCCGCGTCCGTGACCGCCTGCAGGATCGCGCGCGCTTTCGGCCCCCAGAGGCCGAGCACGAAGGTCGAGCCGGTGCGCTCGGCGATCGAGACCCGCTCGCCGTCGCGGAGCTGCGCGCGCAGCCAGGCGAGGTCGTGCTGGCCGCTGGGCCCGCCGGTGACCACCCGGAAGAGGTCCTCGCCCTCCCTGGTCACGGTGAGGTCACAGCGGATCCCGCCGCGCGGCGTCAGCATCGAGGTGTAGACGATGGTGCCCACGTCGCGCAGCACCCGGTTGGCGCAGACCCGTTCCAGGAACGCGCCGGCGTCCGGGCCGCTCACCTCGAACTTGGCGAACGGGGTGAGGTCGTACAGGGCGGCGTTGGACCTGGTGGCGAGGTGCTCCGCGCCCTCGATCGGCGACCAGAGCCGCGCCGCCCACTGGTCGCGGGTCTCCCACGGCGCGCCGGTGAGCAGCGGCCGGTTCGCCTCGAACCACTGCGGCCGCTCCCAGCCGGCGCCGACCACGAAGCGCGCGCCGAGCGCGGTGTGGCAGGCGTGAAACGGGGTGAGGCGGAGGTTGCGCGGGCGCGCGGGCTGCTGGCGCGGGTGGATGATGTCGTAGACCTCGCGGTACTGCTGCTTGCCGCGCTCCAGCACGTAGGGCGCGGTGGCCTGGTACGGGTAGAAGCGGTTGGCGTCGGCTTCGGCCAGGTCGTAGCTCGGCTCCCCCAGCGCCATCCACTCGGCGACCTGCCTGCCCATGCCGCCGGCATGGGTGATCCAGACCGCCTCGCAGACCCAGACGCCCCTGGCCGCGGCGCTCTCGCCGACGATCGAGGCGGCGTCGGGCGTGAACGAGAACATGCCGTTGAGCGACCGCTCGGGCGCGGCCGGGCGCATCCTGCCCTTGAGGGCCGGCATGATCCTGGCCGCCTCCGCCTCGGCGACGTCGAAGTCGGCGGGGGTGAACGGCATGACGGCCGATGGCAGCGCGCCGCCGGGCGGGCGCAGCTCACGCTGCGCGGTGGCGATCGGCTCGTGCCGGTAGCTGCCGACCCCGTAGTGGTCGGCGCGGTGCCGGAAGTACATCGCCATGTCCTGGTGGCGCAGGATCGGGTGGACCACCTCGCGGGTCTCGCCGGCGAGCTCGTCGACCGGGTCGGTCCACACCAGCTGATGCTGCACGGACACCAGCGGCACCGGCACGCCGGCCAGGGCCCCGACCGTCGGCCCCCAGATCCCGGCGCAGATCAGCACCCGCTCGCATTCGATCCGGCCACGGTCGGTCTCGACCCCGTGCACGCGGCCGTCCCGGAGGTCGAAGCCGGTGACGGTGACGCCGCCCTCGAAGCCCACCCCCCGCTCCGAGGCCCTGCGGGCGAGCTCGGCGACGATCCGCACGGCGGCGGCGATGCCGTCGCTGGGGATCCGGTAGGCACCGAGGATCGTGCCGGGGTCGAGCAGCGGCACCTGCTCGGCGGCCTCGGCGGGGCCGAGCAGCTCGCCACCCTCGATCCCGTACGAGCGCGACCAGCCGAGCCGCCGCCGCAGCTCCCGCATGCGCTCGGGGGTGGTGGCGATCTCCAGCGAGCCGACGCCGTACCAGCAGGCCTCGCCGTCAGGCCGGAGCGAGTCGTACAGCGCGACGGTGTCCTGGGCGACCCGGCAGGTGGTCCGTGAGCGGTTGGTCTGGAACACCAGGCCGGGTGCGTGGGAGGTCGACCCGCCGGTGGCGGACAGCGGCCCCTGGTCGACCACGAGCACGTCCGGCTGGCCGAGCTCGGCCAGGTGGTAGGCGGCGCTCGCGCCGACGATGCCGCTGCCGACGACTACCGTCTGGGCACGGTCCCGCATGTGCCTCCTCCCAGGGCAGGAACCCGGTTCCGCAGCCTCATGCATCCGGGGCTACCGCTTCGCTACATGAGCCCCGGACCCCTTCATCCTGCCAGCCCGGGTTGCGCGATCAACCGTATGGTTGCGAGCTTCGCAACGGCTCAGCCCAGGTCGATCACGACCGTCTTGAGCTCGGTGAGACGCTCCATCGAGAAGCGGCCGTTGACCCGGCCGACGCCGCTCCGCGAACCCGCCCGGCCGCCGAATGGCAGGTGCGGCTCCCAGTAGTTGGTGCCCTCGTTGACGTTGACCCAGCCGGTCCGGACGGCCTCGGCGAACGCCAGCCCGCGCCCCAGGTCCCTGGTGAAGATCGCCGCGAGCAGCCCGTACTCCGACCGGTTCACCAGGTCGATGGCGTCCTGCTCGTGGCGGATGGTGGACACCGGCACCACCGGGCCGAAGGTCTCCTCGCGGGCGATCTCCATCCCGTCGGTCACCCCGTCGAGCACGGTCGGCTCGAAGAACAGGTCGCTGCCGTGCTGGGGGGCGCGCTTGCCGCCGGTGACCAGGGTCGCGCCGCGCTCCAGCGCCTCGGTCACGTGCCGCTCGGTCTTGGCCGCGGTGGGCTCGTTGTTCAGCGAGGCCATGGTGGTGGCGTCGTCGAACGGGTCGCCGAGGTGGATCCGCGTGCCGGTCGCCGCCACCAGGCGGGCGAGGTAGTCGTCCTTGACGCGCTCCTGCACCAGGATCCGCTCCCCGGCGGTGCAGCTCTGGCCGGCGTTGAGGAAGCAGGCCACCAGGGTGGCCTCGACCGCCTTGTCGAGGTCGGCGTCCTCCATGATCACCAGCGGGCCGTTGCCGCCCATCTCGAGCAGCAGCTCCTTGCCGGCCGCGCGCCGCGCCACCTCGTGCCCGGTCGCGGTCGAGCCGATGAACCCGACCGCCTGCGTGCCCGGGTTGGCGGCGATCTCGTCGCCGACCACCGGACCGCGCCCGGTGACCAGGTTGACGACCCCGGGCGGCAGGTCGGCCGCTGCCAGGCACTCGGCCATCCGTACCGCGCAGAGGGAGGTGGTCGGCGCCGGCACCCAGACCACCGCGTTGCCGTAGGCGAGCGCCGGGGCGAGGATCTCGCCCGGCATCGTGTAGGGCCAGTTCCACGGGCTGATCACCGACACCACGCCGCGCGGCACGCGCTGGACCAGCACCCGCTTGCGCGGGTCGACCGACGGCGGCAGCAGCCCCTCCATCCGGGTCGCCTCGGCGGCGGCCATCTCGAAGTAGTCGATCAGCTCGGTGACCTCGTCGTCGGCCTCGGCCCGCTTGGGCTTGCCCTGGTCGAGGGCGAGGGTGTGGGCGAGGTCGTCGCGACGGGCGTCGAGCGCCCCGGCGACGCGGCGCAGCGCGGCGGCGCGGTCGAAGGCCGAAAGGGCGGCCCAGCCCGGCCATGCCGCGCGGGCGGCGTCGATCGCCCGCCGGGCGTCGGCCCTGGTGCCGTCGGGCACGGTCCCGATCACCTCGCCGGTCGACGGGCTGGTCGCTTCGAGCACCGCGCCGCTCTCCGATCCGACCCACTCGCCAGCGACGAACATCTGGTGCTCCTGGCCCACCTGCGTCACCCCCGAAGGGGCGGGGGCGGTCGTCCGGCCGCCCCCGCTCCACTTGCCGTGTCGTTACTCGACCGGGATCTCCTGGTGGATCGCGTTCAGGTCGATCCCCTGCCGTCTGCGGACCACCTTCGCCGCCACGTAGATCACCAGGGCGAGCAGGTACATGACGCCGAGGAACACCAGCGACGACTTGTTGTTCACCGCGTAGAGCTCGTCGGCGAGCCACTTCCACAGGTTGTAGGCGAGGAACAGCGCGGTGAGGACGCCGGAGATGGTGATCAGCGGGATGCCGGCCACCTTGTAGCGGGCCAGCGGCGAGTTCTCGTACAGGTGCTTCTTCCGCCATGGCAGCACGATCGCGGCGATCGAGGTCCCGAGGAAGGTCACCGCGATCACCAGCACCGCGTCGAGGATGTAGGTGCGGAAGTTGGTGGTGTACGCGTACAGGATGCTCACCACCACCGCCGGGGCGAGCATCAGGACCAGCGCCCACACCGGCACGTGGCGCCGCTCCGAGACGTCGGCCACCCGGTCGGGCAGGATGCGGTCGAACGCGGCCGCGAAGATCACCCGCGTCGACGACAGGAACAGCGTCCCGGCCCAGCCGAGGAACCAGGCGCCGAAGGCGAGCACGACCAGCGCCGACAGCAGCGTGTTGTGGAAGTAGAAGCTGGCGATCAGCGGCGGGTACGGCCAGATCGGGATGGCCGCGTCGCCGAGGCCGTAGACCACGTTCCAGTAGGCGAGGTTGGCGGCGTTGAACCACTGCCAGCCGAAGAACTTCGACGCCAGCAGCACGAACACGACCGCGATCGCGATGGTGACCCACAGGCCCCACATCATGCCGCTCAGCACGCGCCGGAAGTCGCTGGCCCCGCGGACCTCGCCGTAGAGGGTCGCGCCCCAGTTGGGGTACAGGATCCAGAAGGTGAGGAACGGGATGAGCAGGAGCGAGCCGCCGAGCAGCGGGGAGAAGCCCAGGTCGGGCACGACCTGGGGGCCGGCGAGCTGCTGCGTCTTGGCGTAGGCGTCGGAGACGCCGAACAGCTTGGAGGCCTCCTGGTTGAAGGCGGACTCGAAGCCGGCCCTCGACCCGAACAGCATCACCAGCAGCATCAGCGCGAGCGCCGCCATGCCCACGTAGAAGCAGTAGCGCTGGATCTTGGCGTAGGTCTCCATGCCGAGCGACACCAGCAGGCCGGCGAGCGCGACCGTCACCAGGCAGACCACGAACAGGCCGTTGTTGCTGGCCAGGAAGTCGGTGACCCCGTTCAGCTCGAACAGCGCGGCGAGCGGCTGGAACACCTCGACGTTGAGGATGTTGGCGTAGACCGGTGCCCAGTACCAGAGGATGAACCACCAGCCGGTGACGGCGAGCACGAAGGCGACGCCGCCGCCGAGCAGGCGGCTCTGCCAGACGTAATCACCGCCGGCCCGCGGCATCACCGAGATCAGTCCGGCGTACATGATCACCAGGAAGGTCATGAAGATGCCGGTGATCAGCAGGGCGGAGAGGATCTGGCCGTTGGGCACGAAGCCGAGCACGGACAGGCTGAAGAAGAGCCCGAGCGTGACGAAGTTGACCGACATGAAGGAATACAGGAATGCGTCGAACTTCGACCATCCCTTGACGAGACCGGTCGCCTTGCGGAGGAACAGCGTTGGCGCTTCACCAGTCGCTGCCATCAGCTCCCCTTTCCGGGTCGGGAACGGCGTCTAGCCGTTCACCAGCTGGTAGTTCCTGACCTTCCGCTTCTTGGGATCCAGGTTCACGATCGCCGCCTGCAGGATCCCCTCCTCGTACGAGCTGCCCGGGTTGAGCGCGAGCGTGCTGCCGATCTTGGTGGCTCCCCTGCTCTCGTGGATGTGCCCGTGCAGCGAGAGCAGCGGCTGGACCCGCTGGACCGCGTCCCGCACCGCCGTCGAGCCGACCGGCCGCAGCGCCTGCCCGCCGGAGACGTAGGTGAGGTCGGGGTTGAGCGCGGGGGCGTTGTCGAGCTTGGAGCCGTACGGCGGCGCGTGGAAGTTGAGGATCGTGGTGGACGGGTCGCCGGCGGCGACGAGGGCCCGATCGATCCGCTGGGCCAGCTCCGGCTCCTCGGCCTCGCGGAAGGTGTCCCACGGGGTCGGGTTGGTCCAGCCCATCGAGACCATGGTGTAGGAGCCCAGCTGAATCGGGTGCTCCTCGTCCCCGGTCTCGACCACCCGGGCCCCGGCGAGGAGGTCGTCGATCTCGAACATGTCGTCGTTGGCGGGGCAGGCGATCACGCGGATCCCGGTGCCGGCGAGCTTCTCCTCGGCCATGGCGATCCAGCGCTCGGTCCCCTCGAGCATGACCTCCTTGAAGCGCTTGTCGACCAGGTCGGCGTCGGCCTGCAGTGCGCGGTACTCCTCCTCCGACACCTGGATCGGGTAGTAGCCGCGGTTCATCACGCGCTTGCGGAACGCGTCGACCTCGCCCGAGGTCTCCAGGGTCTCGCGGTGGTCCTGGAGCGACGCCTCCCAGCTGCCGTTGGGACGCTGCACGATCGGCACCATCGCCTTGCCGGTGATGTCGCCGCCGAGGATCACGGCGTCGGCCTGGTAGAACGCACCGGCGTTGAGGAACTTCTTCCAGCAGATCTCCGACCCGTGCAGGTCGGTCACGAAGAACAGCTTCATGCCGTGCTCTCCCAGCTAGTGCCCGACCTCCTCGGGGACCTCGTACCACTGCACGCGTTCGCCGAGGCGGGCCCTGACCTTCCAGCGCAGGCTCTTCGGCATGGTGTCCGCATGGCGGCGCAGGGCGATCGCGTGCTCGACCGGATCGTGCGGCGCGCCAGGAGGGATCAGCCGGGCGAGGTCGCCGGAGACCAGCTCCACCACCCGGTCGAGGTTGCCGGTGGCAGTGCGCCACCAGCCCCAGTCGTCGGCCAGGACCTTGCCGAACCGCGCCAGCCCGATGGCCCCCGCCTCGTCGCCCTCGCGGACCTCGTGCGCCGCCAGCAGGTAGACGATGTCGTGGACGTCCTTCTCGTTCTGCTCGACCACCTGGAGCTTGGACAGCAACAGGTCGGTGACGTCGAGGGTGTACGGCATCCGCCCGATGCGGTCGGAGAACTGCAGGACGTGGCACATCTGCAGGCGGTCCATGATGACGTCGACCGAGGTCCCGTCGGTCGGCGACCTGAAGTACATCTGCCGGTGCCCGTGCATGGTGTTGAAGCGCCGGTCGCCCTCGAACCCGAGCTCGGTCAGCAGGTCCATCACCGGCCGCTTCGCGCTCGACACCGAGGCGAAGTCCATGTCCTGGTCGCCGCGCTGGCGCGGCGGGAAGTCGGGGGTGAGGTAGCGGACCGCCTGCCCGCCGAGCAGCTTGAGGGGAACGCCCTCCCGGTTGGCCGTCTCGACCGTCTCGACCGCCGCGGCGAACGTCCCTGCCGGCAGGCTCACCTCGCCACCTGCCCGTTCCCGCGCCGACGACCGTCCGCGATGCCCACCACGCCCCGCTCCTCCCGTCTGCCGGAACGGTCTCATGCCGGTCCACGGTGCGCGAGCCTGGGTTGCGGTAGGCGCAACCGGGTGCCAGAGCTTGACAGGAGGGAGAGCATCCCCGAAGGGAGGGAGCCACGCATGGCCAGGTCATCGCGGTACGACTTCGTGATCGTCGGGGGCGGCTCGGCCGGCAGCGCCCTCGCCAACCGGCTGAGCGCCGACCCCGCCAACCGGGTCCTGGTGCTCGAGGCGGGGCGTCCCGACTACCGCTGGGACGTCTTCGTCCACATGCCGGCGGCGCTCTCGTTCCCGATCGGCAGCCGCTTCTACGACTGGCGCTACTCCTCCGAGCCGGAACCGTACCTGCACGGGCGCAGGGTCTACCACGCCCGCGGCAAGCTGCTCGGCGGTTCCAGCAGCATCAACGGGATGATCTTCCAGCGCGGCAACCCGCTGGACTACGAGCGCTGGGCCGCCGACGACGGCATGGAGGCCTGGGACTACGCCCACTGCCTGCCGTACTTCAAGCGCATGGAGAGCTGCCTGGCGGCGGCGCCCGACGACCCCTACCGCGGCCGCGCCGGACCGCTGGTGCTGGAGCGCGGGCCGGCGTCGAGCCCGCTGTTCCGCGCCTTCTTCGAGGCGGTGCAGCAGGCTGGCTACCAGCTCACCGAGGACGTGAACGGCTACCGGCAGGAGGGGTTCGCGGCCTTCGACCGCAACCTCCACCGCGGCCGGCGGCTGTCGGCCTCCCGCGCCTACCTGCACCCGGTGCTCGGCCGGCCGAACCTCGAGGTGACCACGCGCGCGCTGGTCACGCGGGTCCTGTTCGACGGCACCCGGGCGGTCGGCGTGGAGTACACGCACGGCCGGCGCGCGCCGCGGCGGGCGCTGGCCGGCGAGGTGATCCTCTGCGGCGGCGCCATCAACTCGCCCCAGACGCTGCAGGTCTCCGGCATCGGCGACGCGGACGAGCTGAAGGCGCTCGGCATCGACGTGGTCGCCGACCTGCCAGGGGTCGGCGAGCACCTCCAGGACCACCTGGAGGTGTACGTCCAGCACGCCTGCAGGCAACCGGTCTCGGTCGCTCCCTACCTGCGCTACCGCTACCGGCCCTGGGTGGGGTTCACCTGGCTGTTCCTGCGCAAGGGACCGGGCGCGACCAACCATTTCGAGGCGGGCGGCTTCGTCCGCTCCAACTCCGCCGTCGCCTACCCCAACCTGATGCTGCACTTCCTGCCGATCGCCATCCGCTACAGCGGCTCCAAGCCGACCGGCGGCCACGGCTACCAGGTGCACATCGGGCCGATGTACTCCGACGCCCGCGGGTCGGTGAAGCTCACCAGCACCGACCCGGGTGCCCGGCCGGCGCTCCGCTTCAACTACCTGTCGACCGGGCAGGACCGGCGCGAGTGGGTGGAGGCGATCCAGGTCGCCCGTGCCATCCTCGGGCAGCCCGCCTTCGCCCCGTTCGACGCGGGCGAGCTGGCGCCAGGGCCGGAGGTGCGGACCGGCGAGCAGATCCTTGACTGGGTCGGCAGGGAGGCGGAGACGGCGCTGCACCCGTCCTGCACCTGCCGGATGGGCACGGACGCGCTGTCGGTGGTCGACCCGGCGAGCCTACGGGTGCACGGGCTCGACGGGCTCCGGGTGGTCGACGCCTCGGTGATGCCCTACATCACCAACGGCAACATCTACGCCCCGGTGATGATGATCGCGGAGAAGGCGGCCGACCTGATCCTCGGCAACACCCCGCTGCCGCCCGAGCCGGTCGCGTTCCACCGCCACCCCACTGCCCCGCAGGCAGGGTGACTGAGAAGGCTTGGCGGGGCGGCTCGTTGTGCTGTGGCAGGGGGCTACGGCCCATCCTGGCGGGCGACTCAGGACCGTGGTTCCAGCCAGCCGTTCTGGATGAACAACCACTGCCCCGCAGGCAGGGCAACGGCGGCTGCCAGGACGACCCGCTCGGTGCGGTGCCGACCTGATGGGATCCCGTCTAGGTACCCGATGGGGGGTTCGGGGGGGACTGTCTCGGGCTCCCCCCCGAATCAATCCAGGAGTGCGGCGAGCTCCTCGGGGTCGGTGACCGGCTGGCGGCAGACGAAGTGCTCGCAGACGTAGGCGGTGGCA
>DATLQA010000249.1:0-14866 GCA_035535495.1 Actinomycetota bacterium
GCCTCGATGTGGCGTGGCGCGTCGGGGTCCTGGCGCAGGGACAGGTTGACGTCACCACTGGAGCTGCGCGCGTCCACCCGGTAGATCTCGTCCGGGACGATCACCCGCACGTCGTCAGAGGAGGTGACCGTGGTGAGCGCCTCCGGCGGGGTGCGCACCGCGGTCACGCGGACGTCGCCGGAGGAACTGCGCGCCTCGATGTGGCGGGCTACCAGGTCGACGCCGGTGACGTCGCCAGAGGAGCTCCTGGCGCGCACGTCGCCCTCGCTGTCCAGGACGGAGACGTCACCGGAGCTGGTGACCGCCGACACCGCCCCGGCCACCTCCCGCACCCGCACGTCGCCGCTGCTGGTTTGCAGGTCGGCCCCGCTCCGAAGACCACCGGCGATCAGGTCGCCCGAGCCGCTGCGGGCCTTCACCCGCGTGCTGGCGGGCGCCTGGATGCGGTAGTTGACCGAGCAGTTGCCGAACCAGAACGGGCGGCAACGCCCGCTGAGGTGGAGGACGCCGCCACTCAGCCGTGCCTGGGTACGCGGCCCCTGCAAGGAGCGCCGCTCGGTCTGCTCCACCTGGACGTCGCCGCGACCGGCGGCGGTCACCTCGACGTCGCCCGAGCCGACGTCGACCTCGATGGCCTCGACGCCAGACCAGGTCCTCGTCGAGCGTTCGGTGCGCTGGAAGGCCAGGCTGATCAGGCTGGCCGCACCGAACGCGATGAGCGCCAGCCCGATCACGGCGGCGGCCACGGCCGGCCCCCTCCGGCCGGTGCGCCGGCGCGCCGGCTCCGCCTCGCCCGTGCCAGGAGTGGTCATGATCCCCGCCTCATCTCCGGGTCGTCCTCAGTCGAACAGGGAGCCCTGGGTGCCGTGGTCGCCGCCGGCCGCCTCCCAGCGGGCGCGGCGCAGGTCGACGCCGTCGCCGAACGCGGCCATCGGCGTGCCTTCGGCGCGCAGCAGGGCGAGCTGGCGGTCACGCAGGTGCTCGGCGGCGGTGCCGTCGGCCCGCAGGACCCGCCACCACGGCACGTCGTCGCCGTGGCGGAGCAGCACCTGGCCCACGTCACGCGGTGTCGGGGCGGCGGTCATGGCGGCCACGTCGCCGTAGGAGAGCACGCGGCCGGGCGGGATCTGCCTGACCAGGGCCAGGACACGCTCGACGAGGTCGTCCACGAGCAGGAGCGGACCACCGCCACCGCTGAGCCGTCAACCCCTGGCGGCGGCGCTCAGCCGCCCCGGGCGGCCTGCTTGGCCGCTTGCTTGGCGGCACGGACCGCGGCCAGGCTGGCGGCGTCGGTCACGTCCGCGACCGAGCGGAGGCTGCCCGCCTCGCCGTAGGGTCCGGCAGCCTCCCGCCAGCCGGGCGGCTGGACGCCGAACTGCTTGCCGAGCAGGGCGACCAGGATGCGCGCCTTCTGCTTGCCGAAGCCGGGCAGCGCCTGGATCCGGCGCAGCAGCTCCGTCCCGCTCCCGGCGGTGCGCCAGAGCGCCGCCGCGTCACCGCCGTAGGTCGCGTCCACCAGCCCGCACACCGCCTGCACCCGCCCGGCCATCGCGGCCGGGTAGCGGTGGAGGGCCGGTGGCCCCGCCATCAGCTTGGCGAACGCGTCCGGGTCGTGGGCGGCGATCGCGGCCGCGTCCAGCCGGCTGACGCCCAGCCGCTGCGCGAGCAGCCAGGGCGAGGCGAACGCCCGCTCCATCGGGAACTGCTGGTCGAGCAGCATGCCGATCAGCAGAGCGAGCGGGTCGCGAGCAAGCAGCTCGTCGGCCTCAGGGTCCTGCGCGAGCCGCAGCGTGGTGGCCATCTCGATCCCCCTGTCCTCCCGCGGGTCCCGGAGGAACCCTGCGTCGTCGCGGCGGACCGGTTCCGAGCCTACCGCTCCCGGTGCCAGGGTGGAGCGTCCGTCCACAGCCCCCTCCGGGCGGGACTTGACTCCGGTACCCCGGTACGGGGCTACGGTGTGGTCCGGGCCACCGGCGCCCTGGCACGGACCGATCAGCGGAGGTCGCCATGACCGAGTCGAGCGTCCCGATCGTCTGCACGCTGTCCCCGAACGAGATGGGTGGGCGCCTGGCCGAGTGGCACGAGCTGCTCGCGACGCACCTGCGCGGGGTCGACCGGCCGGCTCCGACGAGGCTCCGGCTGGTCCTGGCCGGCGGTGCCGGCCTGGACCCGGTGCGGGACCTGGTCGCCCGCGAGCGGGAGTGCTGCGCCTTCATGGCCTTCACCGTCACGCCCGGCGACGGCGCGCTGCTGGTGGACGTGGAGGTGCCCGAGGAGGCCGCGCCGACCCTGGACGGCCTGGCTGGCCTCGCGCGGCGCGCCGCGCCGGCGGTGGCGCGCTGACCCGGAGGCCGCCTCGGAACCCCTGGCCACCTACCGGATGCGGCGCTGGGCCGCCGTCGGCCACGCCAGGTGGCCGTCCCGCGCGTTGACGCCCTCCGAGCCGGCGCGCGAGAGTCGCCGCACCCCACGCGACCGAGGAGTTGGAGGCCGAGCCATGCCGATCGACTACGCCGACTTCGACAGGGTGGACATGCGCGCCGGCCTGGTGACGGCGGTCGAGGAGTTCCCGCGGGCGCGCACGCCGAGCTACAAGGTGCAGGTCGACTTCGGCTCTGACCTGGGCGTGCGCTGGTCGAGCGCCCAGGCCAAACACGACTACCGGACCGACGAGCTGGTGGGCCGGCAGCTCCTCGCGGTGGTCAACCTGCACCCGAAGAACATCGCCGGCTTCACCTCCGAGGTGCTGCTGCTCGGCGTGCCGGCGGAGGACGGCGGCCTCTCACTGCTCGTCCCGAGCCGTCCGGCCCGGCTCGGCGGCCGGGTGTACTAGCCACCAGCGCCGCCGACGCCAGCACCATCGGCCAGCGTGTCAGCCGGTCAGCGGTCGGATCGCGGCGTCGAGGGCGGCGCCCACGTCACCCACCATGAGATGGTGGCCGTCGGCGACCACCTGGCGGCCGCCGACGACCACGTCGGAGACGTCGGCGGCGGTGGCCGCGAAGACCACCGCGGCGGGCAGCTCGTCGACCGGCGCACCGGCCAGCCGGGGCGAGTCGAGCCGGACCGCCACCAGGTCGGCCAGCCGGCCAGGGGCGATCACGCCCGCCTCCGGCCAGCCGAGCGCCCGCATGCCACCCTCGGTGGCGGCGGCCAGGAGGTCGGCCGGGCGGTGGTGGCCGCGCCGCCCGGTGGCCAGGCGCTCGTCCAGCTCCACCGCCCTGGCCTCCTCGAACAGGTCCACCACGGCGTGGCTGTCCGAGCCGAGGGCGAGCGGCGAGCCGGCCGCGGCCAGGCGGCTGGCGGGGCCGACGCCGTCGGCCAGGTCGCGTTCGGTCGTCGGGCAGATGCACGCGCAGGTGGCGCTCCCACCGAGCAGCCGCAGGTCGTCGTCGTCCAGATGGGTGGCGTGGACGGCGGTGGCGCGCGGGCCGAGCACGCCGGTCTCGGCGCACAGCCGGGTCGGCGTCAGGCCGGTGGCCGCCAGGCAGGCCTGGTTCTCGCGCTGCTGCTCGGAGAGGTGCAGGTGGAGCGGGGCGCCCCGCTCCTCCGCCCAGGCCGCCACCACCCGCATGGCCGCCGGCGGCACCGCCCGCACCGAGTGGATGGCCGCACCGACGTGGGCGACCGCGGAGTCCAGGGCCGAGACCCGCTCCGCCCACCGCTCGGCGTCGCCGTCGCCGAAGCGGAGCTGCGTACCGGCCAGCGGGCTGCCGTCCACGTCGGCCTGCAGGTAGCAGGCGTCGAGCAGGGTGAGGCGGACGCCGGCCTCGGCCGCCGCGGCCGTCAGCGCCGCCCCGAAGGCGTTCGGGTCGGCGTAGCGACCACCGCCGGGTGGGTGGTGCAGGTAGTGGAACTCGCCCACCGTGGTGATGCCGGCGAGGGCCATCTCCGCATAGGCGGCCCTGGCGAGCGCGAGATAGCTGTCCGGCTCCAGCCGCGCGGCCAGCGCGTACATGCCTTCCCGCCAGGACCAGAAGTCGCCGCGGCCGGCGTGGGTGCGGCCCCGAAGGGCGCGGTGGAAGGCGTGCGAGTGGGCGTTGGCGAGCCCGGGCAGGACCAGGCCGGCCAGCCGCCTGGCGCCCGCCGGGGCGTCCCGGCCTTCCTCGACCGCCACCACCCGGTCGCCGTCCGTCTCGATCAGCACCCGCTCGGCCACCCGGTCGCCACCGAGCCAGGCCCGCTCGGCCCACCAGCTGGTCGCCTTCCGGGCGTTCAGCGGCACGCCCACGCCTCCACCAGAGCGGCCAGGGCGGCGCAGCCGAGCGCGCAGTCCTCGTCGCTGGCCGACTCGGCCGGGGTGTGGCTGGCGCCGGTCGGGTTGCGGACGAACAGCATGGCGGTGGGCACGACCCCGGCCAGGGCGGCGGCGTCGTGGCCCGCGGCGGTGTCGAGTTCCGGCGCCGGCAGGCCCAGGCCGGCGATGACCTCGGCGAGCCTGGCCCGCAGGCCCGGGTCGAGCTCGACGGCGGGGCTGCGGGACTCGCAGGTCAGCTCGGCCTCGACGCCGTGCTCGTCCGCGGCGGCCGCCACCTCGGCGCGCCAGGCGGCCAGCAGCCGGTCCAGGACCGCGTCCTCGGGAGCGCGCGCGTCCAGCCAGGCCCGCACCCCGCCGGACACGGAGTTGGTGCTGTTCGGCTCGACCAGGATCCGGCCGACGGTGGCGACCGCGCCGGCGCGCCCGGCCAGCTCCCGCGCGGCCGTGATCGCCGTGGCGAGCGGCAGGGTCGGGTCGCGCCGGTCGCCGAGCCGGGTGGTGCCGGCGTGGTTGGCCTCACCGCGGAGCTCCAGCCGCCAGCGCCCGTGCGGCTGGACGCGGCGGCCGACGCCGAGCGGGGCCGGCAGGTCGACCAGGCCACGCCCCTGCTCGACGTGCAGCTCCACCACCTCGCCGAGCCGGTCGAGCAGGTCCGGGTCGGAGCCCGCCTGGTCGGGGTCGAGGCGGTCGCCGCGCATCGCCTCGGCGACGGTCACGCCGCCGGCGTCGCGCCGGCCGAGGGCGTCGGCGGGTGCGAGCGTGCCCGCGAGCAGCCGGCTGCCCAGGGTGGCGAGCCCGAAGCGACCGCCCTCCTCCTCGGCGAACGCGGCCACCGCCACCGGCCGGACGGGGACCAGCCCGCGCCGCCGCAGCGCCGAGACGGCCACGAACCCGGCCACCACCCCGAGCGCCCCGTCGTAGGCCCCGCCCCGCGGCACCGTGTCCAGGTGGCTGCCGAGCACCAGCGCCTTGGCCTCGGCGCCAGCGGCCTCGTCCCCCTCGCGCGGGTGCCACCAGGCCCAGAGGTTGCCGTTGCGGTCCCGCTCGACGGCCAGGCCACAGGCAGCCGCCTGCGCGGCGAACCAGCCCCGCGCGGCCCGGTCCTCGTCCGTCCAGGCCAGTCGGTGGTAGCCACCGGTTTCCGGGTCACGCCCGATGGCCGCAAGCCCAGCGAAGCAGGCGCGGAAGTCCCGCAGCAGCGCGCCGTCATCCATGGATCCGCCTCCCGCCTCAGGACTCCTTCGACGCTATCGCATCCATGAGGCTGGACCGGTGCGGCCTCCCGGCGCGGTCGCGCGGTGACGTCCGGCGATCAGCCCACCTTGCACCCTGGCCCGTGAAAGTCCAGCAGACATACGACGTTCTGTCGGTCCAGGAGGTGACAGCCGAGGCGCCGCGGGCGTGGCCAGCATCGAAGACACCCACCTGGAGGTGGTACCGAGCCAGTTGCGAAGAGGCCGACGGTTGGTCGGAAGGTCTCGCTTCCTGACACATTGAGCGGTATCGTGCGATCTCGCGGGGAGCATGATGACGAACGCTGACCTTCCAGGTGATGGTTCTGGCCTGTCCGCGAGCATGAAGCGGGTCTGCCCCGCTGGTCACATCTCGGCACGCGCCGAGTCGAGATTCTGCGACCAGTGCGGCCAGCCGTTCGACGGGTCGATCCCGGACGACGGTCCGGCGCAAGCTGGGACGCCGGAAGCGTTCCTCGGTCGCGGGCCGGAGCAGCCCGATGCACGCGCGACCCCACCGGCCGCCGGCCGCGACCTCAAGCGCGTGACGGTGGTCTTCTGTGACATGGCCCGATCGGTCGAGACCTCCGATGGACTGGATCCCGAAATCACCGACCGGCTCCTCGACCGGTACCAGGAGGTCGTCGAAGAGGTCGCCGGGCGCCACGGCGGCGCGGTCGGCCCGATCGTCGGTGACGGCGTGCTGATGGTCTTCGGCGTGCCCACCTGGTACGAGGACCACGCCATGCGAGCGGTCCAGGCGGCCAACGAGCTCCCCGGCGTCCTGGCGCACGTGGGTCCGGAGGTGACCGGGAGACACTCGGTGAGCTTCAAGGTCCGCATGGGCGTCCACACCGGCGAGGTGCTGGTCAGGCCGGAAACCGGGCCGGAAGGCATCCGCGGCGACACGCCCAACCTGGCGCACCGGTTGCAGCAGGCCGGAAAGGAGCTCAACGAGGCCGGGAACCTCATCCTGCTCAGCCAGGCCACCCAGCAGATCGTCAGGGAGGCGGTCACGGCCGACCCCGTCGGCGCACTCAAGCTCGACGGCATGCGCCAGCCGGTTCCTGCCTTCCGGCTGGTGAGCATCGACCGTGAGGGACCGCGCCGGCGCTGGCCGATCGACATCCCCCTGGTCGGCCGGACTCGGGAGGTTCGGCTGCTCACCGAGCTGTACCAGCGCACCGTCGCGGAGAAGACCTGCCACCTGGTCCGGCTGCTGGGTCCTGGTGGCGTCGGCAAGACCCGGCTGATGCAGGAGTTCTGGGACGAGGTCGGCGAACAGGCCACGGTGCTTGGAGCCCACTGCCTGCCCTACGGCGAAGGCATCACCTACTGGCCCCTGGTCCTGATGGTCCGCAAGGCGGCCGACATCGCCGCCACCGACCCGTCAGAGACCGCCTACGAGAAGCTGCGGGCCCTGGTCGGGTCCGAGCCGGGCGCGGCCCGGATCACCACCGGCGTGGCCCAGATGCTGGGCGTGGGTGCCGGCGCCGGCAAGCCGTCCGAGATCGCCTGGGCATTGCGGCGGCTGCTGGAGAGCATGGCCCGCGAGCGTCCGCTGGTGGTGATCATCGACGACCTCCACCGCGCCGAGCCGACCTTGCTCGACGCCATCGAGTACATCGCCGAGGAGATCCGCGACGCCCCGGTCATGCTGGTCTGCATCGCCCGCGAGGAGCTGCTGGAAAAGCGGCGAGGCTGGGCCGGCGCGAAGCTGAATTCCTTCTCGCTGGGCCTGACCCCGCTCAGCCCGGTCCAGGAGCGGGAGCACGTCGGGCACGTGCTCCGGACCAAGCCGCTCGACACGGCGATCCGCGACCAGATCGCCAGCCTGACCGACCGGATCGTCGAGCTGTCCGAGGGCTTCCCGCTGTACTCCGAGGAGTACGTGGCCATGCTCGAAGAGTTGCTCCAGACGGCGGAAGGCAGGGAGCGGGCCCGTGACGACCTGCCCGCCCCGCCGACCATCGAGGACCTGATGGCCGACCGGCTGGTCCGGCTCGCCCCGGAGGACCGTGCCATCATCCAGCGCGCCGCCGTGGTCGGGAAGCAATTCCACGTCGCCGACGTGGTCGCGCTCACCCCGGTACCGGACCGGCCCAGGGTCGAAGCCGCGCTGGAGACGCTGGCAAGTCGTGAGCTGGTCCAGCGGGACCCCGATCCGGTGCCGCTGCTGCCGGCCGAGGAGAGCGGCGAACCGTACAAGTTCGGGCACGTGCTGATGCGCGAGACCGCCTACAAGGGCACCTCCAAACAGGTCAGGGCGGAGTTCCACGAGCGCTACGCGACCTGGCTGGAGACCGCCGCCAGTCCGGAGCGGCTGGCGGAGTTCGACGAGCTGATCGGCTTTCACCTCGCCGCGGCCTACCAGTACCGCACGGAACTCGGCTCCGATTCGGAAGAGGACCGCCTGCTGGCCCTGCGGGCCGGTGAGCGGCTGGCCGCAGCGGGCCGCCGGGCTTCCAACCGCGGCAACATCCAGGTCTCCCTGAAGCTGCTGGACCGAGCCGTCCAACTCCTGCCCGAAGGGCGCCAGGCGCGCCTGGATGCGGCCTTGGACCTGGCCGACGCGCTGACCGAGGCCGGCGACTTCGAACGCGGAGTCGGCGTCTACCACGAGCTCGTCGAGGCAGCCCGGGCGGCCGGGCAGCAGACCCTGCTGATGCACGCGCGGCTCGGGCTGCTGGACGTGATGGCGTTCAGCGACCCGGAACGCATGCAGGCAGGCGAGGGGGAGATCCGGGAGGCGATCCCGCTGTTCGTCAAGGCCGGCGACTACCTCGGCCTGGCGAAGGCGCGGCGCCTCAGGGCCTACCTGTACTACACGGTCGGCCAGCTCGCCGCCGCCGAGCAGGAGGCTCGCCGGGCGATCGAGATCGCCGAGCGAGAGGGGCTGGAGTACCTGGAGGCCAAGATCCGCCGCCTGCTCTGCATCGTCCTGTTCTGGGGGCCGACACCGCTCGACGAGGTCGTCAGCTACGCCGAGGAAACCCTGGTATGGGCCCAAGCCCGCAACATCGCCAGCCTGCAGGCGGGCGCGCTGAGCGTGCTTGGGCGGGCGGCTGCCATGCGGGGGGAGTTCGACCTGGCTCGCCGGCTGAACCAGCAGGCTCGCGACATCTCGATCGAGCTCGGCGAGCTGCTCACGGCCGCGGCCGATTCGATGGCGGAGGGCCTGGTGGAGTTGCTCGCCGACCAGCCCGCGGCGGCGGAGGCGGCCCTGCGCGCCGGCTACGAGACGCTCGAACAGATGCGCGGCCACGGCCCACTCGCCAGTGTCGCCGTGATGCTCGCCCGCACGCTGATCCTGCAAGGAAACGACGAGGAGGCTGAGCAGCTCACCCGGATCTGCGAGGAGATCACCGCGGCCAGCCAGGCCGACGCGCAGACGCGCTGGCGCGCGCTCCGCGCCACCATCCTGGCCCGCCGAGGCCAGCTGGCCGAAGCCGAGCACCTGGCGAGGGAAGCGGTCACCTGGGCGGACAGCTGCGAACAGCCCGATACCCAGGCCGAGGCCCTGGCGGACCTGGCCCAGGTGCTACGGCTGGCCGGCAAGGAAGACGCCGCCGCCGAGGCGCTCGAACAAGCGATCGTCCTCTACGAAGGCAAAGGGAACACGGTCGCGGCTGGCAAGCTCAGGAGCCCGTACGCTCAGCCACTGGTCGACCAGGCGCCGGCCTAGCACCGACCGGGTCGGCGCTAGGCTCGCGCTTGACCGTCCGCCATGGCCGCAGCACGTCGCGCGTACCCCAACGGCTGTTGCCCAGCGTGAGCAGGGCGCGTACCCGGACGAAGAGCAGCATGACCAGGTGGAGCGGCGCATAGAGCAGGGGAAACGACCAGCTTCGTGCCTGCAACCCGATCGCGGTCAACAACAGCAGCATGACGGTGACCATGACCAGCAGCGGGACCCAGCGGAGGTCGTCGCGGCCGGTCAGCGCGGCCCACGCGCTCCCGCCGAGCAGGACGGGTGGAAGCAGCGGCAGGAGGACGCGGGCGGCCAACTCGAAGCGGAGGTACCGGTGGCCGGTCGGCAGCCCCAGGAACGGCGATCGGCGCAGCCCGAGATAGCCGAAGGAGAGATGCTTGCGCAGGGCCTGGTCGGTACGGCGCAGCTCACGGTAGTAGCTCTTGTTCCAGCGGACCTGCTGTCTGGCATAGCCGCGGAGGGTGTCCGGCACGATCGTCCAGGCCTTGGCCGTCGGCCAGTAGAGCGAGTCGTAGGTCTGCTCGAGGACCAGCAGGCTGAGCTTCAGGTCATCGCCGAAGTGGCGCTGCCTGCCGAGGAAGGTGTCCTCGACGTACCGGTGCCAGATCTCGGTGAGCACCGGGCGCCGGTAGATCGAGACGGGCCCGGAGCAGCAGGTGACCGCTCGATGCCAGCTCTGGGCCGCGCGCTCCTGGCGGAACAGGAACTCGTAGCGCTGGTCGATCAGGGCGGTGAGCCGGCTGGTCCCGGCGTTGCGGGCCCGCACGTGCCCGCTGATCGCGCCGGCCTTCGGGTTGCGCGCCATGGCGGCGACCAGGCGCGCGATGCAGGTGGCGGCGAGGGTCGTGTCCGAGTCGACCGTGACCACCAGGGCGCCGGTGCCGAGCTGGAAGGCGCTGTCCTGGGCGCGTCGCTTGCCGCGGTTGCGTGGGTGACGGATGACCGTCCAGCCTGGCAGCGCCTCGAACCGGCGGTAGACCGGTTCGAGCGCGGCGATCATCTGCGAGCCGTCGTCGACGAGCCAGACGTGGATCTGGCCCGGGTAGTGCCGTCGCTGCCGCTCGAGCGCGGTGCAGCAGGCGTTCAGCACCTCCGGCTGCTCGTTGTAGCAGGGGACGATGACGTCCACGGCCTTGGGTTCACCACGATCGCGGGCCTCGGGCCGACGCGGGTGTTCGGCCTTGATCCACTCGCGCCGGAAGCGGACGGCATAGCTCCACTGCAAGAGGGAGTATCCGAGGGCCAGGGCGCCATATCCGATAGTTGCCCCGACGAGGATCAGCACCGAATGCTCTCGATCACGAGAAGCAGGGCCGTGGAATTCACTGGTGGTCAGCGCTCCGAGCGGGATGTAGGCGGTCCAGCCGCAGCTCACGCGCTCCTTTCAGGCGCTGAGGAGCACGAATGGATCGACGGGAGACACGGCGGCTGAGACAAATTGGGCGGTCGAATCATTTCAAGACATGGATGCACAAGCCTCATGGGGCGACCGTGCTGACCTGGCCCCCCGTCGAGACGATTGAGATGCTCTAGATCCGGGTGCACCTGGTCTGTCGCCCTCCCCGGGCTGGATGTGTCAGATTGCTGACAATTCCCGGCGGAAGCCGGGACGAGCCACCAATCTCCCACCGACCCGTTCCGGACAACGCGGTGATCGGCGGTGACGGTGTCGGCCAGACTGTCACCTACGTGACATGGCAGCCGCTTCTTCTGGACCGATCCCTTCGTAGGTATTGGCCATGCTGTTCCCCTCGGAATATCTGTGATCGACCGGGGAGGCACCGCGATGCCAGCCACGACCGCTCTGACCTCACCTCGCCGACCGAGGATGCTCCGTCGCATGGCCGCCGTGCTCGCGATCACCGCGGTGCTCCTGCTCGGGGCCATGTCGGTCTCGGCGGCGGCCGCGCCCACCACACCAGAGAGCCACCAGGCCGCGATCGAGTCCGCCCAGCCCGGGCCCGGCTCGCGGCCCTCGGCGGCGGTCCTGCCCCTTGTCCTTGGCGCCATCGTCATCCTGGCTGCGTACAACCCGGTCCCGAGGTACCACGGCGGCGGCCGCCATTGACCGCCGGGCCTCGAGCGACTCGGAATCCCGCGATCGACCGGACGAAGCACTGGCGGGTGACCATGAGGGTCACCCGCCAGCCTGGCGTTCCAGGCCCTCCCGTCCGACGATCTCGATGGTGCGGTTGGCCATGTTGATCCAGCCCCGTTCTTCGAACTGGCGCAGCACCTGATTGACCGTCTGGCGGGCACCGCCGACCATCTGGGCCAGGTCGCCCTGGGTGATCCGGCGATGCAGCCTGCCCTGGACGACGCCGCCGGCGGCGCCAAGCTCCAGCAGTTTCTTGGCGACCCGGGCGCGCAGGTCCAGGAAGATCAGGTCGGTGGCCTGGCGGTTGGCCCGGCGTACCAGGCTGCCGAGCGATTGCAGCAAGGCATCCACCACCACCTCCCTCGAACGCAGGAGCCGGATCAGCTCGCCGCGGGCGATGGCGATCAGGACGCTCGGCTCGACCGCTTCGGCGCTGGCCGAACGGGGTCCGCCGTCCAGCAGCGCGACCTCGCCGAAGACGTCGCAGGGCCAGATCCGCGCCAGCTCCACCACGTCGCCGTGGGCCGAGCGGATCAGCAGCTTTACCGAACCTTCCGCCACCACGAACATCCGGTCGCCCGGCTCGTCCTGCACGAACACGACCTGACCGGGTCGGTAGACCCGCTGGGTGGTGCGCTCGGCCAACTCAAGGCAGGCCTGTCCGTCGAGGGCGCCGAACAGCGTCGTCTTGGACAGGAGCGAAGCAACCTGGTGAGCGTCCACGGCAACTCGCTCCTCCTCGGCCCCGGAGGCTGCCCCTCCGGGACACGGCGGCAAGTATCGTGCCTCCACACCGCTTCGACGAAATCCGCATGGTGACCGGTGTGGACGATCCCGATCCCACGGCGGCCCGCCCGGCGGTCAGTCCTCCGCCAGATGGTGCAGGGCCAGCGGATCGAGCACCTCGAAGGCACGGTTGGCCAGCTGGATCCAGCCTCGCTCCTCGAACTGGCGGAGCACGTGGTTGACCGTCTGGCGCGCGCCCCCGACCATCTGCGCCACGTCGCTCTGCGTGACATGGCAGGTCAGCGGCCCGGTTGGCTTGGCGTCCGCGCTCCATGCGACCAGCTCGAGCAGCTTGCCGGCCACCCGCCGCCGCACGTCCAGGAAGACCAGTCCGCTGGACAGGGTGTTGGCCCGCCGGACGAGGCCGCCGAGCAGCTGCAGGAACGCGTCGACCATGCCCTCGTCCGAGTGCATCAACTGGATCAGCTCGGTCCGGGTGATGCCGACCAGCCAAGCCGGGGTGATCACCTCCGCGGTCGCCGAGCGGTGCCCACCGTCCAGGACGGCGAGCTCGCCGAACACGGCAGGGCGGGAATGGCGGGCGAGCTCGACCGCGTCCCCCTGGGCCGAGTGGATGAGCAGCCGGACGGTGCCGTCGGCCACCACGAACATGCGGTCCCCAGGCTGGTCTTGGACGAACACCACCTGGCCACGGCGGTAGCCGCGCTGAGAGGTACGCTCGGCCAGGCTGAGGCGGGTGTGCGGGTCGAGTGTGCCGAACAGCTCGCTCTCGCCGAGGAGGTCCGCCACCTGCTGCGCGGTCATCGTCATCGCGCTCGTCCCCCGCCTCGAGGCTGCGGCGCCGAACCACCGGCGGGGGCACGCCGCGAGGGGTCGCGGCGCGCGCTCCCGGTGAGGCCCCCGGCCGGCCCGGCACGGCTCAATCGAGCACGGGCTCCCTCAGCGGATGCCAGGTGTGCAGGGCCAAGCCGCCGTCCACCGGTAGGTTGACCCCGGTGATGTAGCGCGACCAAGCCTCGCTGAGCAGGAAAAGTGCCGCCTTCGCGACATCGTCGGGAAGGCCGCGGCCCAGCGGGACCTCCTCGGCCCTGAAGCGCGGGCCGTCGCGCTCCGGGGATCCGGCGGTTTCGATGGAGCCGGGTGAGATCGCGTTGACGCGGATGCCGTGCGGCGCGAGCAGGGAAGCGAGCTCGCGCACCAGTTGGCTGACAGCGGCCTTGCTCGCGCTGTACTGGGGGCGGTAGATGACGAAGCGGTCGTGCAGCGAGGAGATGAACAGCGCCGAGCCGGGCTCGCCCCGCCGCACCAGCTCTTCGGTGAGGCGACGGGTAAAGAACCAGGGACCGCGCAGGTTGGTGGCGAAGACCCGGTCGAAGCGATCCTCGTCGGTGTCGTAGAAGCCGGTGCCGGTGCACACGCCGACATTGTTGACGATCAGGGGAATGCTGCCGTGATCCGCCAGCAGGTCGTCGGCCAGCCGGCCGGCGGCCCGGCTGGCCAGGTCGCCGACGACCGGCGTGAAGCCGAGACCCTCGTCGGAGAAGTTGCGCTGTGCCTGCTCGAGTTTGTCCTGGTCGATATCGATGATGAGCACCTTGGATCCCGCCTGGGCGAGACGTCGGGCGATCGCGTAGCCGATGCCGCTGGCGCCCCCGGTCACCACGGCCAGGCGGCCGGCCAGGTCGGTGATGATCGGGGGGTTGGAGGTGAAATCGGGCATGCGCGGCCAGCTCCTTGCGTCGCGCTCTGGCATCCGGAGCCGATCCCCGTCGCCACGCGCTGCCCCCTGTCGATGACGACGGTGACGCCAGAGGCCCGGCCTGGAGGCACCGGCGATGGCACCCACGACGGGGCGTGGTAGCGACGATGCGGAGGAACAAGCGACCCGGGAGCATCAGCCCTGCCGCGATATTCGCAGTCGAGGTTGGACGATCAGAGCAGCAATTGCGGAAGAACACAGTCTAGTGAAGACAAACCGCCAGATCTATGCCAGGCCGACTATCCAGAACAAGCAAGCCATTCCATGCGACGGCCGCCACCACGGCAGCGCGCCGCGCCGGCCCCAGCACAACGAGCCGCACCGCCCCCATGTCCGTACGAGTCGCGTCGCCTGCGGGGCAGTTGTGCTTGACTGCCGGCGTGGAGACGTTCCCGGCGCCGCCGGCGCCGTCAGCGGACAAGCTGCGGGGCGGCTACTACACCCCGCCGGCGGTGGCGCGCTTCATCGCGGCCTGGGCCAGCGCGGCCGGGCCGCGGGTGCTGGAGCCGAGCTGCGGGGACGGGGCGGTGCTGGCGGCGCTGGCCGAGCATCTCGGCGAGGCCGGGCTCCGGCGTGGCGCGGTCGGGGTCGAGCTGAACCCGGGCGAGGCGGCCAAGGCCGCCCGCCACGGGCTGCCGGTGGTGACCGCCGACTTCTTCGCGTGGTTCGGCCACGCCCACCACGGGGCGTTCGACGCGGTGGTCGGCAACCCGCCGTACATCCGCTTCGGGAGCTGGTCGGAGCGGACCAGGGTGCTGGCCTTCGGGCTGATGCGCGCGGCGGGACTCCGGCCGAGCCGGCTGGTCAACGCCTGGGTGCCGTTCACGGTCGCGGCAGTGCTGGCGCTGCGGCCGGGTGGGCGGGTCGCGCTGGTGCTCCCGGCGGAGCTGCTCCAGGTCGGCTACGCCGCCCCGCTGCGCGAGTTCCTGGCCGAGCGGCTCGCCTCGCTGACCATCGTGAGCTTCAGGCGGCTGGTCTTCGGCGGCGTGCTGCAGGAGGTGGTGCTGCTGCTCGGCGAGGTCGCCTCGGTCGACGTCGGGGTGGTGTCGGGCCGCAACTC
>DATLQA010000250.1:0-16330 GCA_035535495.1 Actinomycetota bacterium
CGGCGGCTTGGTGGTGAGCATCTGCAGCCACAGGCCCGGCCTCATCATCGCCCGCACCAGCACCGAGTGCTCGCGGCCGGCGCCGAGGCGGATCCCTTCGTAGGCGATGCCGACGATCACCGGCACGGCCAGGATCTGCAACGGTACCCGGACGAGGAGCGGCGGCCGCCCCACCACCGAGAACCCGACGGTGAACAGGATCAGCGTGACCACGAACAGGATCAGCAGGAAGTTGGTGCCGCAGCGCACGTGCAGGGTGGGGAACCGGTCGACCTGTTCGGGCTCGAGCGGCAGGTCGGCCTCGTAGCAGTGGATCGCCTTGTGCTCGGCGCCGTGGTACTGGAACACCCGCCGGATGTCGCGGAGCTGCCCGATGAGCAGGATGTAGACGAGGAAGAAGGCGAGCCGGAGCAGGCCCTCGACCAGGTTGAAGACGAGGTCGTCGGGGAGCCGGCGGGAGAGCCAGTTGGTCCCGAGCGCCGGCAGCAGGATGAACACCACCGTGAAGAAGCCGGCGCCGATCCCGAGCGACCAGTTCATCTGCTTGTCGGTAAGCTGCTCGTCCTCGCCGAGGGACTGGTTGCCGGAGATGGCCAGGGCGCGCACGCCGATGGCCAGGGAGTCGGCCAGCACGCCGATGCCGCGGAAGAACGGCAGGCGGAACAGCCGCACCCGCTTCGCCAGCGGGGCCAGCTCCCGCCGCTCGACGTAGATGTCGCCGGTCGGGCGGCGCACGGCGACGGCCCAGGCGTCCTGGCCGCGCATCATCACGCCTTCCAGGACGGCCTGGCCGCCGTAGTACACCGGTTGCTGGCCGGCGGGCTCGTCAGCCATGCCAGCGCCTCGCCCGGCCGGGCTCAGGCCTGCGCCTCAGGGGTCTTGCGCTTGCCGTAGCGCCGCTCGAAGCGCTCGACCCGGCCGCCGGCGTCCACCAGCTTCTGCTTGCCCGTGTAGAACGGGTGGCACTTGGAGCAGATGTCGACCCGCAGCTCGGACTGGGTGGATCGGGTGGTGAACGTCTCGCCGCACGAACAGCGCACGGTCGCGGTCTTGTACTCAGGGTGGATCCCCTGCTTCATACGCCCATGCTCCTCGGTAATCAGATCGGGTTATGCCCGCCACGATAACGCCGCCGGCCCGCACAGCATTCCATCACGTCGCGGCAGCCAGCCGCACCGCCGCCGAACCCTCCCGGTCGCCCCACCCGCGGGTCGGTCAGTTGATGTTGGCGCGCTGGATGACGCGGAGGAACTCGGTGTTGGTCTTGCTGGCGCGCATCTTGTCGACCACCAGCTCCAGGGCCTGGGCGGGCTCGAGCGCGCCGAGCACGCGGCGGAGCTTCCAGGAGACCACCAGCTCCTCCTCGGTGAGCAGCAACTCCTCCTTGCGGGTCGAGGAGGCGTCGATGTCCAGCGCGGGGAAGATGCGGCGCTCGGAGAGCTTGCGGTCCAGCCGCACCTCCATGTTCCCGGTGCCCTTGAACTCCTCGAAGATCACCTCGTCCATGCGCGAACCGGTGTCGACCAGCGCGGTGGCCAGGATGGTGAGTGAGCCGCCCTCCTCCAGGTTGCGGGCCGCACCGAAGAAGCGCTTGGGCGGGTACAGGGCGGAGGAGTCAACGCCACCGGAGAGGATCTTGCCGCTGGCCGGGGTGGCCAGGTTGTAGGCGCGGGACAGGCGGGTGATGCCGTCGAGCAGGACCACCACGTCGCGGCCGTACTCGACCAGCCGCTTGGCCCGCTCGATGGTCAGCTCGGAGACCTGGCAGTGCTCGTCGCTGGGGCGGTCGAAGGTGGAGTAGATCACCTGCGCCTTGGTCGAGCGCTGCATGTCGGTGACCTCTTCCGGCCGCTCGTCGGTGAGCAGGATGATGAGGTGCACCTCGGGGTTGTTCTCGCTGATGGCGTTGGCGATCTGCTTCATCAGCGTGGTCTTGCCCGCCTTCGGCGGCGAGAAGATCAGCCCGCGCTGGCCCTTCCCGATGGGGCACATGAGATCCATGATGCGGGTCGAGATCTCGGTCGGGTTGTGCTCGAGCCGCAGCCGCTCCTGCGGGTACAGCGGGGTCAGGTCCTTGAAGTCGCGGCGGCCGCGTGCCTCCTCGGGGTCCTGGCCGTTGATCTTCTCCACCCGGGCCAGGGCGGCGTACTTCTCCGAGTCCCTGGGGAGCTTGACCACGCCCTCGACCTCGTCGCCGCGGCGCAGGCCGAGGCGGCGGATCATCGAGAGCGGCACGTAGACGTCGTCGGAGCCGGGGGTGAACGCGCCGACCCGCAGGAAGCCGTAGCCGTCCTGGGAGCGGATGTCCAGGGTCCCGGTGCGGACCACCTCGGGACGGTCGTCGGGCTGGCCGCCGCGGCTGTCGCCCCGCTCCATCACGCCGACGCCGCCCTCGCCCTGCTGGAAACGGTTGCGCCGGTTGCGGTTGCGGTTGCGGCGCCGGCCGCTGCCTGACTGCTGCTGGCCGGACTCCCAGCGACCGCCACCCTGGTTCTGGTTCCAGTTCTGCCTGCCGCCCTGGCCGTCGCCGCGGCCCTGGCCGCCGTCGCCCTGGCCGCTGTCGGAACGCTGCTCGGCCTGTCCGCCGGAGCGCTGCTCGGCCTGTCCGCCGGAGCGCTGCTCGGTCTGGGCGGGTGCCTGCCCGTCGCCGCTGGCGGGCGCGGCCGCCGGCGCCGCCTGGGGCTCGGCCGCCGCGGTCTGGGTGGCCTGGGCCTCCGCGGCCTGGCCGCCCTGCGCGGCCGGGGCCGGCGCCGCCTGGCCGTCCTGGCCCTCGCGGCGCTCGATGCTCTCGGCCGCCTGCTGGGCGGCGGCCTGCGGCGCGCTGCCGTTGCTGGTGCCTTCGACCGCGGGGGGAGCGGTCAACTCGCCAACCGGGGCGGCATCGCCGTCACCGTCGCCGCCACGGGTGCGGCGCCGGCGGCGCCGGCGGCCTGCCTCGTCACCATCGCCATCGGCCTCGGTCTGCGTCGGCTCTGGTGCCTGGGTGCCCGCGCCGGCGTCGAGCAGTGTCGGTTCGGCCGGCTGGGCCGCTCTCGCGCTGGTCGACGGGCGTGGGGACGGCGTGAACTCGACGCCCTTTGCCTTGGCGATGATGGCACCGATCAGGTCGGCCTTACGCAGCCGCTGGTAACCCTGAACCCCCATCGACGAGGCGATCGCCTGCAACTCGGGCAGCACCTTTTGCTCGAGGACGTCTCGTTCGGTGGTTGCCATCTTCACCTTCCTGGTAGGAGGGGTAGTGCCGGCCGGTACGGAGCGTCCTTGCGCTCCTCGGCCGGACAGCGCGCTTTGCGCGCCGTCGTTGTGATTGCTGTGCGGAACCAGAGAAAGTCGGTGCCGGCATCGGCACCCCTATTGGAGGAAGATCCCGCGTCTGCTCCTGTTCCCGCTTACCGGACTCCCGGTGTCGCTATCTACGGAACGTGCGGTCCTGGTGGGCGTCGCCAGTTGTGGCGCCGCGGACACCTTCGACCGAATCGGGCGTTCGCCACGATGAGAATCGGTGCGAGCTTCGCAGCTCAATTCGAGAGGAACTCGTGATCCCACCGCTGGTCGGTCGGGCGTCGACCCCTTGGAGGACGGCTGCTCGCCTGGCGGGCACCCGCGACGGTCGTGGCAACGACCGAATGCTCGAACCCCAGACTACGCTCGTGGCGAAGGACCGAAGTTTGCGGGGGCGTCGACCGAATTGGCCAGCGACTGAGACCTAGGGCATTGTAGGGGCGCTACCCAGCCGAGTGCAACAGGTCGCTCACCTGGCCACCCAGGCCCGCCCGGCGGTGGAGGTCACTCCTCCATCAGCACTCGCACATCCCCCTCCTTCTCCAGCAACGAGAACCCGGTGGTCTCGCCCTGGCGGCGGAACACCACCGCGATCGACGAGCCCCCGACCCGCAGGTTGTGCAGCTCGACCACGTTCAGCCACGGCGGCAGCAGGGGCTTGTTGACGGTCACCGTGTTGGCCGACGCCCGTGGCGAGATGCCGAGCATGGCCTGCAGCAGCAGGAAGGGGGCGCCAGCGGCCCACGCCTGGGGCGCGCAGGCGACCGGGTAGGCGACCGGCCGGTTGGGCGCCCGCCGGGTGAAGCCGCAGAACAGCTCGGGCAGGCGCATGTACTCGACGCTCACCGCCATGTCGAACATGGCGGTCGCCACCCGGTTGGCCGCCTTGGCATGGCCGTAGCGCTTCAGCCCGGCACCGATGAAGGCGTTGTCGTGCGGCCAGATGGAGCCGTTGTGGTAGCTCATCGGGTTGTAGGCCACCGACGCCTTGGACATGGTGCGGATGCCCCAGCCGGAGAACATGTCCGGCGCCAGCAGGCGCCTGGCCATCGCGTCCGCCTTCTCGTCCTCCACGATCTCGCAGTACAGGCCGTGGGCGGGGTTGGAGGTCACGGTGGTCACCGGCCGCTTGTCGCCGTCGAGGGCCATGGCGAAGAACTCCTCCTCCTCGACCCAGAAGCGGCGGTTGAACTCGTCCCGGAGGGCGGCGGCCTGCTCCCGCAGCGCGGCGGCACGGTCGCCGTGGCCGAGCGCCTGGTACACCTCGGCCATGCGGCACTTGGCGGCGTGCACGTACGCCTGCACCTCGGCGAGCGCGATGGGCCCGTCGGCCAGGTGCCCGTCGGCGTGCACCACCGAGTTGTGGGAGTCCTTCCAGCCCTGGTTGGCGAGACCGCGCGGGCTGGAGCGCTGGTACTCGAGGAAGCCGTCGCCGTCGAGGTCGCCGTAGGAGTCCACCCAGGCGAGCGCGCGGTCGGCGTGGGGCAGCATCTGGCGGCAGAAGGCCAGGTCGCCGGTCCAGCGGTGGTAGGTGCCGAGCAGCACCAGCCACAGCGGGGTGGAGTCGACCGAGCCGTAGTAGGGGGTGTGGGGGATGATCCCGGCGCCGGCCAGCTCGCCCTGGCGCAGCTCGTGCAGGATCTTGCCCGGCTGCGCGTCGCGCCACTCGTCCACCTCGTCAGCCTGGTAGGCCGCCAGGACCTGCAGGGTGGTGCGGGTCAGGTCGGGGTTGAGCATCAGCGTCTGGTGGCAGGTCATCAGGGCGTCACGGCCGAACGGGGCCACGAACCAGGGGATGCCGGCGCCGACGATGTCGCCGTGCTCGGTCGGGGTGCGCAGCGCCCGCAGGTCGCGCATGCCCCTGGTGAGCAGCGAGTTGTAGAGCTCGTTGTCGGTCCAGATGCGGGTGCAGGAGCGCTCCCACTCCTCGTAGGAGCGGCGCAGCTCGTGCACGGCGGCGTCGAATGGCTTGGCCGCCGGCGCCACGCCGTCGATCACCGGCTCGACGGTGAACGGGATGACCTCGACCTCGCCGCGTTCCAGGTGGATCCGCCAGGAGGCCACCACCCGGTCACCGTCCACCTCGAGCTGGGTCGGAGGCAGCTCGAAGGCGATGAGGGTCTCGCGGAAGACGCCGTCCTCGCCGGCGTAGGCGAACGCGGCGGTGCTGCCGTCCACCTTGGGCACGGCCAGCTTGCCGCGTTCGGTGCGGCGCAGGCCGCGGACCTCGAAGATGTCGGCGAAGTCGGTGCCGAAGGCGAGCTCGATGGTGAGCTCGACCGGGGTCTCGTTGTAGCTGCGGATGCGGATGCGCTCGTACAGGCGCCCGTTGATCACCCGGGTGCGGCGGATGTTGACGGTGCCCTGCAAGGCGACGACCTCGCCGTTGCCGGGCGCGTGGAGGTCCTGGTTGGCGACGTCGATATGGCTCATGTAGGCACGGTCGGCCGAGGTCGACAGCAGCAGCGGGTCGCGGCTGTCCACCCGCATGACCAGGTCCGAGAGGAAGCGGCAGTCCCGGTAGTACAGGCCGGCGCCGACGCCCTTCTCCGGCACCAGGTTCCCCTCCGCGTCCGAGAACAGGAACATGTCGCCTTCCTTGGTGGACCAGAGCTGCTCGGTGCGGGCGCGCAGCACCGCCGTGACGCCCTTGACCAGGACGCGGTTGACCGACTCGTCGGCCAGGACGAACTCCTCACCCCGCGGTGAGGTCACCTTGTTGGTCACGGAGCACGCTCCGGGGGACGCTCGGGTGCGTCGGACGCGGCAGGCTGTCGATCCTGCGTCGGCGTCAGCCCGCTTGGCTTGAGCAAGTCTACGCACGGCTAGGGAGGCAGGCATGGATCCGCGGGCCGGCCTTCGGCGGCCGCGCCGGCGAGGACAGGCGGATCAGCCGGTGCGCACCTGGGCGCCGTCGCGAGCCACTTCGACCGGGTGGAGGCGCCAACCGGCGGCGTCGTCGAGCGCCTCCCTGGCGTCCCCGACGGCGGTGGCCAGGCCTGCTCGCGCCGCCAGGACCAGCAAGGACGGTCCCGCACCTGAAAGGAAGGCGGCGTGGCCCCGGTCGCGGAGGCGCTCCAGCAGCTGGGCGGCGTCCGGCATCCGTGCCAGCCGGGCCGGCTGGTGCAGCTCGTCGGCGGTGGCCGGGAAGAGCAGGTCGAACTCGCCCGAAAGGGCGAGAGGGAGCAGCGCCGCACGTCCGGCGGTGCGCGCCGCGGTGGCGAACGGGATCTGGTCGGGCAGCAGGCGCCGTGCCTCGGTGGTGGCCATCGCCTCCGGCGCGACCAGGGCCAGCGCCACCAGGTCGGGGTGGACGTCCAGGCTGCTGGCGCGGGCCAGCCCGCCCTCGCTCCGGCTCAGGGTGGCGCCGCCCGCCAGGCAGGCGGCGGCGTTGTCCGGGTGGCCCTCCAGCTCGCTGGCGAGCGCGAGCAGCTCGCCGTCCAGCAGGTCGGCGGCGACCAGCTGGCGCGCCGCCAGCAGGCCGAGGGCGATCGCGGCGGCGCTGGAGCCGAAGCCCCGTCCCAGCGGGAAGCCCTTGACCACGGCGAGCCGGACCGGCGGGAGCACCCTCCCGGTCGCCGACGCGAGCCGCTCCATGGCCATGCGGATCAGGTTGTCGGGCCCGGTGGGGATCAGCTCGGCCTGCTCCCCGGTGACCCGCATGGGCGCGGCCGGACCGGCCTCGCCGGCGGTCACCTCCAGCGTGTCCCACCAGTCCAGGGCGAGGCCGGCCGCGTCGAACCCCGGCCCCAGGTTGGCACTGGTGGCGGGCGCCTGGACGAGCACGCGGGCGGTCATGGCCGGCAAGCCTACCCGCCTGGTGGCGTGTCGTGGCGGCCGCCTGCCGGCCACGGGCCACGAGGTTTCGGAGCCAGACGATCCAGCCAAGATTACGCTAGCGCGTAAGCATCACCAGAATCCGCCCAAACCATTGACACAACGCAAGGCGGTGCATAGAAGTCACTACCGGACCGGCCAACGGCGGCCGCCAGGCCAGCCGCGCTGGTCCCGCGTCGCAGCGTCCCGTCCCTGCCAGCCGCCATCACACCTCCCCGGGTGGGGTGGCAGAAGGGAGCCAGCCCGATGCTCGCCAGGTTCCACCGGGGCAGCAGACGCGGGGGGGTCGCACTCCTCGCCGTCGCCTTGACCGTGCCCATGGCCATCGCCAGTGGCCTGCCCGCCGGTGCCAGCTCCAAGCCGCCGGCCCGCGAGTTCAGCTTCCAGGGCGAGGGTGCCCGCGCCGGCGGCGCCGACGCCCGTGCCGGCCGGGTCAGCCCCAGTGCCGCGCAGCGGCGCCTGGCGGCGGGCGCGCGGGTCAGCTGGAACGCCTTCGGCACCCCGCTCTCGATCTTCAAGCAGAAGGGCTGGCTGGCCACCGGGCTGTCCGGCAACGACGGCGTCGCCGCCCGCACCTGGCTGAAGCGCAACCACGCCCTGTTCCGCCTCGACGCCGCCGACGTCGACCGGCTCGACGTGATCATGAACGTCCGCGTCGGCAGTGGCAGCGCGGTCACCTTCCGGCAGCGCTTCGGGGACGCGGTCGCCGCGGCCGACGGCCTGGTCACGGTGGGCGTGTCCGGCGGCAGGATCGCCTACGCCTCCTCCTCGATCGCCGGCGACGGCGCGGCGCCCGGCGGCGCCAGGATCCCCGCCGAGCAGGCCTGGGACCGGGCCGCCAGCGACGCCGGCCGTACCGGCGCCAAGGCCAGCGTCAACGGCGCCGTCAAGGGCTGGACGCTGATGAGCGCGGCCGGCTTCGAGGGCCGCCAGGCGGCCCGCCTGCGGGCCCTGCCGACTCCGCGCAACGGCGTGCGGCCGGTGTGGGAGACGATCGTCTTCGACAACGCCACCGGCGGCGACCCGCTCGCGTTGCTGAGCTGGGTGGACGCCCAGACGGGCAAGGTCTGGCGGCGCGAGTCACTGGTGAACTACGCCGAGGACAACCCGGCGTGGAAGGCGTTCCCGGCCTCACCGCCGCAGGACTACTCCTCGAGCGACACCCGCGAGCTGTGGTGCTGGACCAAGCCGAGCCCCGGCTGCGACCGGGCGCTCGACCCGAGCTCGCCCGACCTCGAATGGGACGTCAACCCCGGCACCGGGCCGTCCTTCACCACCGACGGCAACAACGCCAAGGCCGTCCACAACTGGAACAGCAACGACCCGTTCACGGTCGGGACCGAGACGGCCACGCCGCGCCCCGACCGCGACTACGTCTACCCGTGGACGAACCAGTGGTTCGAGCAGCGGTGCAACCCCGACACGACGTTCACCTCCGCCCAGCGGAACGACATCGACGCCGCACGGGCCAACCTGTTCGCCATGCACAACCGCATGCACGACTGGTCCTACCATCTCGGCTTCACCGAGCAGACCTTCAACCTGCAGAAGGACAACTTCGGCCGCGGCGGGCTCGGCAACGACCACGAGCAGGGCAACGCCCAGGCCGGCGGCATCTCCGGCGGGCCGCCCAACTTCGAGGCGCGTGACAACGCCAACCAGATCACCCCGCCCGACGGCATGGCCCCGATCACCAACATGTACCTGTGGCAGCCGATCGCCGGCGCGTTCTACGCGCCGTGCGTCGACGGCGACTACGACCAGACGGTGATCGGGCACGAGTACACCCACGCGATCACCAACCGGATGGTCGGCGGCCCGGACCTGGGGCTGTCGGGCCCGCAGGCGGGCGCCATGGGCGAGTCCTGGTCGGACCTGAACGCCATGGAGTACCTGAACGAGTACGGCTTCGTCCCGGTCGGCGGCGAGAACCGCTACGCGGTCGGTCCCTACGTCACCGGCGACAAGCAGGCCGGCATCCGCAACTACGGGATGAACCGCAGCCCGCTGAACTACTCCGACATCGGTTACGACGTCACCGGCCCGCAGGTCCACGCGGACGGCGAGATCTGGAGCGCCACCAACTTCGCCATCCGCCAGGCGCTGATCGCCAAGTACGACCGCCAGTTCCCGTCGGGCAACCGCGGGCTCCAGCAAGCCTGCGCCGACGGCAAGCGCCCGGCCGACCGCTGCCCGGGCAACCGCCGCTGGGCCCAGCTGATGTACGACTCCTACCTGCTGCAGCCCTCGCAGACCAGCATGGTGACCGCGCGTGACGCGCTGCTCGCCGCCGACCTGGTCCGCTTCGGCGGCGCCAACCAGGCGGTGCTGTGGAACACCTTCGCCAGCCGGGGCCTGGGCGAGGACGCCTTCTCGAACACCAACGCCGACCCCGACCCGATCCCCAGCTTCGCCTCCCCGTTCGCCAACGAGGGCCTGGTCTCCCTGCAGCCCAAGGACGACAAGGGCAACCCGGTCGCCGGCGCCCAGCTGTTCGTCGGCAGGTACGAGGCCAGGGCGATGCCGGTGGCCGACACCAACGGCGCCACCGCCCTGCCAGGGGTCGCCCGCATGGTCCCGGGGACCTACGACTTCATCGTCAGGGCCGACGGCTTCGGCGCCAAGCGCTTCCGCGCGACCGTGCGGGCCAACAAGGTGACAACGCCCAAGCTGGTGCTCCCCGCCAACCTCGCCTCGCGCACCAACGGGGCCACCATCTCGGGTGACGGGGTCAACCTCACCAGCCTGATCGACGACACCGAGGCGACCAACTGGGCCTCGCTCGGCGTGGCGGTGCAGGGGCGGGCGGTCACCGTCCACCTCGACCCGGCCAAGCCGTCCCACAAGGTCCGCCGGGTGCAGGTGAGCGCCCACCTGCGGCCGCCGTTCACGCAGAACGACCCGAACGACCCTGCGCAGAGCCGCTTCTCGGCGCTGCGCCAGTTCCAGATCCAGGTCTGCACCGTCAGCACCGGGGTCGACTGCACCCAGGACAGCCAGTTCAAGGTCGCCTTCACCAGCAAGGCCGACGCCTTCCCGGCGATCCGGCCGCGGCCGCGCGCGCCTGAGCTGATCATCCGGTCGTTCGACCTGCACTCGGTCCAGGCCACCTACGTGCGCCTGGTGGTGCTCAACAACCAGTGCACCGGCACACCCGGCTACCAGGGTGAGCAGGACGCCGACCCCCGCGCGGTCGACGACTGCGACCTCGGCAGCCCGCAGGGCCTGAACGTGCGCGCGGCCGAGCTGCAGGTGTTCGCCCGCTAGCGAGGACCCAGCCCCCGCAACGACGCGGGAACGACCGGCCGGCAGGCACGTCCTGCCGGCCGGTCGGCTGTCCGGGTCAGGCCGCTACGCGCCGGTCAGGTCGAGGGCGTCGGCGGCCGCGGCCGCGTCGGGAGGCACGCGGCGGGGCGGGGGCGCGCCGGCGACCGCCCAGTCCGGGTCCTTGAGGCCGTTGCCGGTGAGGGTGGCCACCACCAGGCTGCCACGCGCCAGGCCGCCGCCGGCGGCCAGCGCCAGCAGGCCGGCCACCGAGGCGGCCGAGGCCATCTCCACGAACAGGCCCTCCTCGCGGGCGAGCAGGCGGTAGGCGGCCAGGATCTCACGGTCGGTGACGGCGGCGAGCCCGCCGCCGGACTCCCCCGCCGCTGCGAGCGCGCCGGGGCCGGACGCCGGCTCACCGATCCGGATCGCGGTCGCGATCGTGGTCGGGTTGCGGACCGGCGCCCCCACCACCAGCGGGGCGGCCCCGGCCGCCTGGAAGCCGTGCATCGCCGGGAGGCCGGCGGCCAGCCCGGCCGCGGCCGCCTCGCGGTAGCCGAGCCAGGTGGCGGTGATGTTGCCGGCGTTGCCAACCGGGATGCAGTGCACGTCGGGGGCGCGGCCGAGCGCCTCGACGATCTCGAAGGCGACCGTC
Source organism: Actinomycetota bacterium (assembly GCA_035535495.1). GTDB lineage: Bacteria > Actinomycetota > CALGFH01 > CALGFH01 > CALGFH01 > DASUZB01. The sequence goes on from DATLQA010000250.1 coordinate 11,039, forward strand.
TTCTGCCCCTGGATGCGGTAGGGGTTGACCGAGTTGACCAGCGTCACCGGGTAGCGCTCGGCCAGCTCGCGGGCGAGCCGCAGGCAGTCGTCGAAGGAGCCGTCCACCGCCAGCACGGTGGCCCCGTGGACCAGGGCCTGGGCGAGCTTGCCGAGCGCGACCTTGCCCTCGGGGACCAGCACGGCGCAGGTGATCGCGGCCCGCGCCGCGTAGGCCGCCGCCGAGGCCGAGGTGTTGCCGGTCGAGGCGCAGAGCACCGCCTCGGCACCCTCCTCGAGCGCCTTGGAGACGGCCATGGTCATGCCCCGGTCCTTGAACGACCCGGTCGGGTTGACCCCCTCCACCTTGAGCAGGACCTCGCAGCCGGTGCGGGCCGACAGGGTCGCGGCCGGGACCAGCGGGGTGGCGCCCTCCTGCAGGGTGACCACCGGCGTCCCCGGGCCGACCGGCAGGTAGGCGCGGTAGTGCTCGATCACCCCTGGCCAGCGGGGGCGGTGCGCGGTCATGTTCATCTCACGATCACCTCGTCGGCCTCCTCCCCCTCGACCCGCATGACGCTGACCAGCTCGCTGACCACGGCGAGCCGCTCGAGGCCGGCCAGGGTGGCCCGCATGGCGCCCTCCTTGGCCAGGTGGGTGACCAGCACGAGCTGGGCCTCATCACCCTTGCCACGCTGCAGCACCGAGCGGATCGACACCCCGTGGGTGGCGAACACCGCCGCGACCTGGGCGAGCACCCCCGGCCGGTCGGCGACCTCGCAGGCCAGGTAGTACTGGGTGTCGACCTCCTCCATCGGCCGCAGCCGCGGCTCGTACAGGAAGGTGGAGCCGCCGCCGCGCGAGCCGTTGGCGCGGTTGCGGACCACCTCGACCAGGTCACCGAGCACGGCCGAGCCGGTCGGCAGCGCGCCGGCGCCCCGGCCGTAGAACATCAGCCGGCCGACCGCGTCGCCCTCGACGAAGATCGCGTTGTAGGCCTCGCCGACGCCGGCGAGCGGGTGGCCGTCGGGGACCATCGCCGGGTGGACCCGCGCGCTGACCTCGCCTTCGATCTCCTCGGCGATGGCCAGCAACTTCACCGTGTAGCCCATGCGGGCCGCCGCGGCGACGTCGGCGGCGGTCACGTCGGTGATGCCCTCGCGGTACACGTCGCGCGCCACCACCCTGGTGTTGAACGCGAGGCTGGCGAGGATGGCGCATTTGGCGGCGGCGTCGAACCCCTCCACGTCGGCCGACGGGTCGGGTTCGGCGTAGCCCAGCTCGGTCGCTTCGGCCAGCGCCTCGGCGTAGCCCGTCCCGGTGGTGGCCATGCGCCAGAGCACGTAGTTGGTGGTCCCGTTGACGATCCCGAGGATCCGGCGGATCCGCTCCCCGGCCAGCGACGCCTTGAGCGGGTGGACGATCGGGATGGCGCCGGCCACGGCCGCCTCGAAGCGGAGCTCCACCTCGGCCGCGTCGGCCGCGTCGAACAGCTCCGACCCGTGGGTGGCGAGCAGCTCCTTGTTGGCGGTGACGACCGGCTTCCGCAGCCGCAAGGCCTCGAGGATGAGGCCGCGGGCCGGCTCGATCCCGCCCATCACCTCGACCACCACGTCGACCTGCGGGTCGGTGACGACCTCGGCGGCCTGGTCGGTCAGCCAGGCCCGGTCCACCGCCGCGTCCCGCTGCCTGGCCAGGTCGCGGACTGCCACCCGCTGCAGGCGGATGGCCGCGCCCGCCCGGTCGGCGACCTGCGCGGCGTGGTCGGCCAGCAGCCGGGCCACCCCGGTCCCGACCACCCCACACCCCAGCATCCCGACTGCGACCGGTTCGCCCACGCCCCCGCTCCTCCACGTCAAGCCGGCGGCGCGAACGCCCGGGATCTCCCGGGCCGACGCCGGCATCCACCGGCCACCGGTCGGCTGGCGACCACCCAGCATCTTGCCTGACGCGGCGCGGCCGGGCACGCATCTCCGGGCCGGTGCCGCCGTCATGCGGCAGCGGGTCACATGCGCTCTGGTGCCTCCACGCCGGCGAGCGCGAGGGCGTTGGCCAGCACCTGGCGGGTGGCCACGCAGAGCCACCAGCGGGCGCTGGACAGCTCGACGTCGTCGGAGAGGATCCGGCACTCGCTGTAGAAGCGGTGGAAGCTGGCCGCCAGCTCCTCGGCGTAGCGGGTCAGGCGGTGCGGAGCCCGCTGCGCCATCGCCACCGCGACCAGCTCCTCGAAGTTGGCCAGCTGGCGCAGCAGGGCGCTCTCGGTGGCGTGGACGAGCAGGCCGAGATCGGCCCGCTCGGCCGGGACCGGCTCGAAGCCCTGCTCCCGGCCGGTGCGGAGCACGCTCGAGATGCGCGCGTGCGCGTACTGCACGTAGTAGACCGGGTTGTCGAGCGACTGCCGGGAGACCAGCTCCAGGTCGAAGTCGATCGGCGCGTCGATCGAGTACCGCAGCATCGTGTACCTGGCGGGGTCCTTGCCGACCTCGTCGATCAGGTCGTCGAAGGTGACGTAGTCGCCGGCGCGCTTGCTCATCTTCACCGGCTCACCGCCGCGGACCAGGTTGACCATCTGGCCGATGAGGAACTCGGCGGCGTCGTCGTCGAGCCCGAAGGCGCGGATGGTCGAGCGCATCCGCCGCACGTAGCCGTGGTGGTCGGCGCCCCACACGTAGATCACCTTGGTGAAGCCGCGGCGGCGCTTGTCGCGGAAGTAGGCGGCGTCGGCGGCGAAGTAGGTGGGCACCCCGTTCGAGCGGATCAGCGGGCGGTCCTTGTCGTCGCCGAAGCGGCTGCTGAGCAGCCAGGTGGCGCCGTCCCGCTCGGCCACCACGCCGAGCTTGCGGAGGTCTTCGATGGTCGCCTCGATCGCGCCGCTCTCGTGCAGGCTGCGCTCGGAGAACCAGACGTCGAAGTGGACCCCGAAGCGCTCCAAGGTGTGCCGGATCCAGCCGAGCACCTTGGTGTACGCCCAGTTGGCGATGGTCTCGCGCCGCTCGGCCGGGTCGAGGTCGGCCAGCTCGTCGTGCCGCTCGAGCTCCAGCTCCTTGGCCAGCTCGCCGATGTAGCCGCCCCTGTAGCCGTCGGGCGGCGGCGTGGCGGGGCGGCCGAGGAGCGCCAGGTAGGCGGCCTCGACGCTCGCCCCGAGCAGGTCGACCTGGGCGCCGGTGTCGTTGCAGTAGTACTCCCGCTCGACCTGGTAGCCGCAGGCGTCCAGGAGGTTGGCGAGCGCGTCGCCGAACGCCGCCCAGCGCGCGTTGCCGACGTGCAGCGGCCCGGTCGGGTTGGCCGAGATGAACTCGACCTGGACCTTCTCGCCGTTGCCGACGTCGACGCGGCCGTGCCTCTCGCCCTCGCGCAGCACGCGAAGGACCAGCCCGGCGAACCAGCGCTGGGCGAGGCGGATGTTGACGAAGCCGGGACCGGCCACCTCGACGGTCTCCACCCAGTCGGGCATCTGCAGGTGGGCGACCATCGCCTCGGCGACCTTGCGCGGCGGCGCCTTGGCCGCCTTCGCCAGCACCAGGGCCACGTTGCTGGCCCAGTCGCCGTGCTCGGCGAGGCGTGGGCGCTCCAGCACCGGGGTGCCGACCGCGCCAGGATCGAGGTCGAGGTCCCCTGCCGCCGCTGCCTTGCGCAGGGCGGTCGCCAACAGCTCGGACAGCTCGCGCTGGACGGCGAGCACGGGCGCCCTGGTCATGTCAGCCTCGGGGTGGCGCCCCGGTAGCCACGGTGGGCCAGCAGATCGGCGACCAGTTCGAGCAGCGCGATCGGGTCGAACGGCTTGGTCACGTACGCAGCCACTCCGATCTCGCTCCCCCGCCTCACGTCGGAGTCCTGCGCCCTGGCGGACAGCAGGACGATCGGTACCGAGCCTCCGCCGGGGCCTTCCTTCAGCCGGCGGGACACCTCCCAGCCGTCCAGCTTGGGCATCATGATGTCGAGCAGCACCAGGTTGGGTTGGAACGCTCCATACGAGAGGAGCGCCTCCTCGCCATCCGAGGCGACCTCGACCTCGTAGCCCTCCAGCTCGAGGTTCACCTTGAGAAGCTGCTGGATGACCTGGTCGTCGTCGACCACCAGGATACGGGCATTGGCCATATCGGACATGGCGCCTGCACAGGAAGGACGGTCGGCGACGCGGGGCGGCCGGAGCATAGCACAGCCCCGCTCACCAGCAGATTCCCCACCGGGACGTGGCCAGGACGGGTGGTAGGATACGTCCCACCGCGCCGCGCGCGGCCTCGGCAGCACCAGCCCCCGTAGCTCAGTGGATAGAGCGCCGGCCTCCGGAGCCGGGCGCGCAGGTTCGAGTCCTGCCGGGGGCACCCGACCTGTGAAAGATCACCCGACAGGGGCGTCGAGCAGCACGAATGCCGTTCACGCGGGTTTCTCGTGGATCAACTGCTGAGCGTTGTTCTGGCCGGACGCTACGGATGGGCCTTCTCGGTGAGTGGTCGGTCAAGGCAGAAGCTCGACGTACCCGTCGGTTCCGTGCACGCGGATCCGCTGCCCATCGGGGATCAGCCGGGTGGCATCTACCACACTGACGACGGCCGGCAAGCCGTACTCCCGTGCGATCACTGCGCCATGGGTCATCAGGCCTCCCACCTCCGTGACCAGGCCCGTGATCGCCACGAACAGGGGCGTCCAGCTGGGGTCCGTGTAGGCCGTGACCAGGATGTCGCCCGCTTCGAGATCGGCCTGCGCCATGTCCAGGATGACGCGGGCCCGCCCCTCGATGACCCCGGCGGAAACCGGTAGACCGACCAGGGCACCGGTCGGCACGTCATCGCGTCGGTACGCCCCGGCGATGACCTCGCCATCCGATGTGAGCACCCGGGGCGGCGTGAGTGCTTGATACGACCGGAACGCGTCCTTGCGCCGGCAGATGAGCTGGTCATCCACGTGGTTCGTGCGCACGACGTCGTGGAGCTCCTGGAGCCTGAGGTAGAAGATGTCTTCCTTCTCATGAAGCACGTGGGCCTGCACGAGGCGCTCGGCCTCTTCCAGCAGGGCCTGCTTGTACACGAAGTAGCGGCTGACCATGCCGTACTTCGGATACTCCCGGTACCCGATGAAGGTCCGGACCCGGTCGATCATCCGCTTGGCCTCTTCGGCCTTCCGCTCCCCGTCCGGCAGGGCCCGCAAGCGCTTCAGCAGCTCCTGTTCCTTCGCCCACGCCTCCTGGCGCCCTTGCTCGAAGCGCCGCGCGCCGGCGCCCGGCTCGAAGTTCTTGATGTTGCCGAGGATCAAGGGCACGAGCGTGGTGGGGCGTTCGCCCCAACGCGGCTTGGTGATGTCGATCTCGCCCACG
>DATLQA010000251.1:0-10630 GCA_035535495.1 Actinomycetota bacterium
CGCGTACATGTAGTCGCGTTCCTCGTCGGTCACCATCTCGAGGGTGAGCTCGTCGTGGTTGCGGAGGAACAGCCCCCACTGCGCCGCGTCGGGGATCTTGGGGGTGCGGTTCATGATCTCGACGATCGGGGTGCGGTCCTCACGCCGCAGCGCCATGAACATCCGCGGCATCACCGGGAAGTTGAACGCCATGTGGCACTCGTCGCCCTCGCCGAAGTAGGGGACCACGTCCGGCGGCCACTGGTTCGCCTCGGCCAGCAGCACCCGGTTTGGGTACTTGTCGTCGATCTCCTTGCGGACCCGCCGGAGGAACTCGTGGGTCTCGGGCAGGTTCTCGCAGTTGGTGCCCTCCCGCTCGAACAGGTAGGGCACCGCGTCGAGGCGGAAGCCGTCCAGGCCCATGTCGAGCCAGAACCGCATCACCTCGAGGACCGCGTCCTGGACCTCGGGGTTGTCGTAGTTCAGGTCGGGCTGGTGGGAGAAGAAGCGGTGCCAGTAGAAGGCCTGCGCCTCGTGGTCCCAGGTCCAGTTGGAGGACTCGGTGTCCACGAAGATGATGCGGGCGTCCTGGTAGCGCTGGTCGTCATCGGACCACACGTACCAGTCGCGCTTGGGCGAGCCGGGCTGGCGCGACTCCTGGAACCACGGGTGCTGGTCGGAGGTGTGGTTCACCACCAGGTCGGCGATCACCCGCATGCCGCGGGCGTGGGCCGACTCCAGGAACTCGTAGAAGTCGCCCAGGGTGCCGTAGTCGGGCAGCACCGAGAAGTAGTTGGCCACGTCGTAGCCGCCGTCCCGTAGCGGCGAGGGGTACATGGGCAGCAGCCAGATGCAGTCGATCCCGAGCCACTGCAGGTAGTCGAGCCGCTCGGTCAGCCCCCGGAAGTCACCGCGCCCGTCACCGTTGCCGTCCTGGAAGCCGAGGACGTGCAACTCGTAGAACACCGCAGTCTTGTACCAGAGGGGGTCGTCCCGCATGCGTGGCAGCTCTCCTCGGGTTCACCCGTGGCCTTCGGCCTTGGGAAGGCTCTCCAAGCGTCCCCCTTGGCGCAAGTCTGCGCCAATCCGGGTCGCTCCTAAACACCCCAACGGACGACTGCGCAAGGTCTGCGGACACTACTCCGTCGGCGCGCGCCCGCGCGAGGGGGGCGGAAGCACCTCAGGCCTGGCACGCCATTCTCATCGGCCGATATGGGCGCAAGGTGGAGCGCGGACTGGCGGGCGGGCCGACTGGCGGCCACTCCTGCCAGCGGAATAGCCTTGGGCAATGTCGATCGATGCGCTCACCTCCGCCGAGATCTCCCTGCCGACCCGGCCCGATGCCGCCAGGGTGCGCGACCGCATCGCCGCGCTCGCCTCGCACGTCGACCTGGTCGGCCTGACCGACAACCACGCCGGCCAGCCACGCATGTCCCCGCTCGCCGCGGTCGCGCTGGCCAGAGAGCAGGGCGTGGCCACCGTGGTCCACGTCTCCTGCCGCGACCGCAACCGGCTCGCCCTGCGCTCGCAGATCGTCGGCGCGGCCGCCCTCGGCTCGGATGGCGTCCTCTGCCTGTACGGCGACCCGGTACCTGGCGTCCCCCGGGTCAGGGACTACACCACCACCAAGCTCCTGGCCGAGGCGAAGGCCTGGGCCGCGCCGCACGACCTGGCGCTCGGCTGCGTCGCCGACCCGTTCGCGGTGGACCAGGAGGCCGAGCTCGCCCTGCTCGGCCGCAAGGTGGCGGCGGGAGCCGACTTCGTGCAGACCCAGATGGTGTTCGACCCGGACCGGCTGGCCACCTTCGTGGACCGTGCCATCCAGGGCGGCAAGCTCGACGGGTGCCGGGTGTACGCCAGCGTGGCCGTGCTCCGCTCGCGGCGCATGGCCGACTACGTGAACCAGGCCCTGCCCGGCTTCACGCTGCCGGAGGCCGCCTACCACCAGATCGCCACCGGCGGTGGGGTGGACCTGGCCATCGAGCTCGCCATCGCGCTGGCCGGCGTCCCTGGCGTGGAAGCCCTGCACGTCATGCCACTCGGCGACGAGCACGCCGCCGGCAGGGTGGCGGCCGCCTACCGCGCCGCCCGCGGCGCCCCGGTCGAGCGCGCCGAGGCCCGGAGCGGCACTTGACCACCCAACGCGAGTGGCAGCCGGGCGACCGGGTGGTGCTCGCGGGCGCGCCGGGCGAGCTCGCCCGGCTGGAGGGCGTGCGCGCGACCGTGGTCACCGGTGGGGAGGTAGCGGTCGTCCGCTTCGACTCGGCCAAGCTGCTGGCGGGCCGGCTGCGGCATGAGATCGCCGTCGGCAGCGCCTTCCTCCTGGACGAGCCCGACTCGTCCAGCTGAGGCGCGAGCACCCGTCGATGGACCGGCCCGCCCCCCAGAAGGCCGCTGGCGACCAGGCCGGGCCGCCGGCCAGACGGGCGGGCGTGGCCGACCGGGCGTTCGTCAGGGCGACCGCGCTCACCGCCGCCGGCGCCGTGCTCATCGGCGTGCTCGGCACCTTCGGCACGCGCCGCTGGGGCGAGGTGCCGTTCTCCGTGCCGGCGCCACCGTGGTACCTGAGCTGGCCCTACTACATCTTCTGGTCGCCGCGGCTCGACCTGGCCTGGGCGCTGGTCGCCGTGCCGGTCGCCTTCCTGGCGGTCGCCGCGGCGCTCGCCCTCGCCCGCGCGGCGGTGCCGCGCCCGCTCCAGCTGGCCGGCTGGGCGGGCTGCACCGTGGTGCTCGCCCTGGCCGTGGCGGCGCTGGCCGGCGGTCCCGGCGCCTGGCGGGCACCGCTGGCCTACCCGGGCGAGTACCCGGACGCGGTCGACCAGGTCGGGGCGATCCCGACCTTCCTCGGCGAGTTCGCCGCCCGCGTCCCCGGGCTGCCCGATTTCGTCGCCCAGCACCCACCCGGCGCGACCGTGTTCTACCTGCTGGTGGACCGGGTCTGGTCGGGCCTTGGCGCCGCCGCGCTGGCCACCACCGCGGCGGCATCCCTCGGCGTGCTGGTGGTGGCCGGGCTGGGCAGGGACGAGCTTGGCGAGGACGCGGTGCCGTGGGCGGCGGTGTGCTGGCTGGCCGCGCCGCTCACGGTCCTCTACGCGGCCACCGCCGCCGACGCCATGTGGGCGCCGGTCCTCGCCGGCGGTGCCCTGGCCGCCCTCCGCGGCCTGGAGCGGCGCTCCTGGCCCTGGACGGCGCTCGGCGGGGCGCTGCTCTGGGCGGCCTCGATGATGACCTTCGCGGCCGTGCTGGTGCTGCCGTTCCTGGCGGTGCGGGCGCTCGCCCGCGTGCGGGAGCAGCGGGCCTGGGTGCTCGCCTGGACCGCCGGGTCGATCGCGGTCGTGCTCGGCCTGGCGGCGCTCTGCTGGCTGGCCACCGGCTACGACCCGTTCGCGGCGGTCGCCGCCGTCAACCGCTTCTGGAGCGTCGCGCCGGGCACCAACCGCATCTACTGGATCTGGGTCTTCGGCGACCTGCTCGCGTTCACCGGCATGCTCGGCTTCCCGCTGGCGGCCGGGCTGCTGGTGGGCTTCTGGAGGGCCCTGCGCGAGCGCGCCTGGGGGTCGTTCGAGGTGGGGACGCTGGCATGCCTGCTCACCGGTGCGCTCTGGGGGCACACCAAGGGCGAGGTCGAGCGGATGTGGCAGTTCCTGGTCCCGTTCGCCGTGGTGGTGGCCGTGCGCCAGCTCCGCCGCTGGCGGGTGCCGCTACCCCTGGTGGTGGCCCTGCTCGTCGGCCAGGCCGTGGCCGTCCAGGTGTTGTTCTTCACCCGCTGGTGACGCCTGCCGGGCGCTCCTCCCCGGCTGGGCGGTCACCGGGGGATGCGGGTCGCCTTGAACTCGTTCAGGTCCGACCACGAGTCGACCATCTCGAGCACGCGGTCCAGGGTGGTCCTGGCCGACGGCCCGTCGGCCGCGCGCCGCATCAGGCGGACGAACACCGACCGCTGGTCGGTGACGAAGGTGGGCACGCCGAACACCCGGTGCTCGTCCACGCCCCAGGTGTGGTCGGCGGCCAGCGCCTTGGCGGCGCGCTGGTCGGCGGCTGCCTTCGCCACCTCGGCGGGATCGAGCCCGACCGAGGCGACCGCCGCGTCGAGCACCGCCGGGTCGTTGAGGTCGTCGCCGTGGTCGTGGCGGATGGCGAACAGCGCCAGGTGGGCGGCTGCGAACTGGTCGGGGAACTGGTCCCGCACGGCCAGGCCGTAGCGGAGCGCCCGGACTCCGGAGGGCGGCGGCTCGGTCTCCCAAACCGGGGTGGCGTCCTCCTCGAGGTGGACCTGGGTGAGCGAGAAGGCGCGGAACTCGACGTCGTGCCCGGCGCCCGCATCCTGGGCCTGGATCACCAGCTCGTTGGCGATGCGCGCGAAGGGGCAGAGGTAGTCGAAGGTGATCGCGAAGCGGCTCATCGTGCTCCCACGGCGTTCTCGGTGCTGACCATCCGGTCCTCGCCGAGGATACCGCGATAACGGGCGGGTCCCCGCGAACCGGACGTAGTGCAGCAAACTGGTGGCCGGCCCACCAGTGGTGAGCCGGCCAGGGCTCGTCGGTCTGTCAGGCGGCTACGAGGTCCTCCAGGCGCGCCCGGATCTCCGGGCTGCGCAGGCAGGCGAGGGCGTCGCGCTCGACCTGGCGGGCACGCTCGCGGGAGAACCCCATGACCGCACCGACCTCCTCGAGCGTCCGGGGCGTCCCGGAGTCGAGCCCGAAGCGGAGGATCAGCACCTGCCGCTCGCGCTCCGGGAGGTCGTTGAGCACCTGCTCGAGCGCCTCCCGGCCGACCGCCTCGACGGCCAGCTCGTCCGGCCCGACCGCGGAGTCGTCCTCCAGGAAGTCCTGCAGGGCGGCACCGTCGTCCCCGATGGGCGTGTCCAGCGAAGTGATCGTCTGGGCGGTGTCCTTCAGCCGGTGCACCTTGTCGACCGGCATGTCCAGCTCGCCGGCCAGCTCCTCGTCGCTCGGCTCACGCCCGAGCGTCTCGTGCATGCGCGTCTGGGTCCGCCGCAGACGGCCGACCTGCTCGTCGACGTGGACCGGCAGGCGGATGGCGCGCGCGCCACGGTCGGCGGCGCCGCGGGCGATCGCCTGACGGATCCACCAGGTCGCGTAGGTGGAGAACTTGAAGCCCTTGCGCCAGTCGAACTTCTCCACCGCGCGCAGCAGCCCCAGGTTGCCCTCTTGCACCAGATCACCCAGGGGCAGCCCGGTGGCCGAGAAGCGCCGGGCGATGGAGACCACCAGCCGCAGGTTGGACTCGATCATCTTGCGACGCGCCCACTCCCCGTGCTCGGCGTCGGCCTCGAGCCGCCGCCGGTCGGGGTGGCCGGCGGGGAGGTCGTCCAGCTCTGCCTGGGCGGCCTGGCCCGCCTCGAACGCCTGGGACAGCTCGATCTCGTCATCCTTGGTGAGCAGAGGATGCCGCCCGACCTCGTCGAGGTAGAGACGGAACGAGTCCGTCGTCTGGAGGTCAAGCGTGTCCTGGTCCTTCATCTCGCTCCTTGGCATCACTATGTTCGTCACGTAGGGCACACTAGTCAGTTTTGCCAACAGCCATGTTCGCAAACTGTATTCCTGAATGCATCAGGAATCTCGGATGGAGGCCATCCAGAAGTAAGCGGCAGAGGCCCAGCAGCGTGCCTCGACACCGCTGACACGGCGTCAACAACCATATCATCTCGGTGCGAACGGCCCAAGGGTGCCAGCGTGGTGCGTGAAGCGGCGGTCGCCGGAGGTTGGCGGGGCCAGACATGGATCACAACACCCAGGGGCCGCCGAGGCGGGTCCAGTCGACCCGGCCGTCGGCGGTGAGCGGCACGCCCTCCTCGGCCAGGCGGGCGCGCTGCTCCGCGCCGCCTGGGTCGGGCTTGGCGCTGCCGTCGGAGTAGACCACCCGCCACCAGGGCACGTCTCCCGGACAGCCGGCCATGGCCCGGCCCACGCTGCGGGAGCCTTTGCGCACCCCGAAGTACGCCTCGGCCAGCTCCCCGTAGGTGGTCGCCTGGCCAGCCGGCACCTGGCGCACCATCGCCCAGACGGTTTCGGCGAACACGCTGGCCATGGCCGTCCCGGTCGGTTCCTGCCGGCTCAGGCGGAGTCGTCCTCGGCTGCCGCCTTGGCCTGCTCCTCGGGGGTCATCAAGTCGGTGCCCATGGCGTGGAAGCCGCCGTCGACGTGGATCAGCTCGCCGGTGACGCCTCTGGACCAGTCGGAGAACAGCCACAGGACGGTCCTGGCCACGCTGGTCGGATCGGACAGGTCCCAGCCGAGCGGGGCGCGCCGCTGCCACACGTCGGCGAACAGGTTGAAGCCGGGGATGCTGCGGGCGGCCATGGTGCGGATCGGTCCGGCGCTGACCGCGTTCACGCGCACGCTCTTGGCGCCGAGGTCGCGGGCGAGGTAGCGGGTGATCGACTCCAGCGCGGCCTTGGACACCCCCATCCAGTCGTAGACCGGCCATGCCACCCGGGCGTCGAAGTCCAGCGTCACCACCGAGGCGTGGTGGTCTTCGAGCACTGGGAGCAGCCCGACGGCCAGCGTCTTGAGCGAGAAGGCGGAGACCTGGAAGGCGGTCGCCGCCGACTCGTACGGGGTGTTGAGGAAGTTGCCCCCGAGCGCGTCGCCGGGAGCGAAGGCGATCGCGTGCAGCACGCCGTCGAGCTGCCCCCAGCGGCCGGCCAGCTCGTCGGCGACGGCGGTGACGTCCTCGGGCTTGTTGGCGTCCAGCTCGAGCACGTCCACCTCGCGCGGCAGCCGTCTGGCGCTGCGCTCGGTGAGCGAGCGGGTCCGGCCGAAGCCGGTCAGGACCACCTCGGCGCCGTTGTCGAGGGCCTCGCGGGCGACCGCGTAGGCGATCGAGCCCGGGGTGAGCACTCCGGTCACGAGCAGTCGCTTGCCATCGACGAGCACGGCTCGGCGCCTCCTTCCGCTGCGATGCGCCGCAGTGAGACCGCGGCCGGGCAGGCTTGACCGCGTTCCTCCGGGCGCCCGACGGCGCATTCTACGGGGCTGGCGCACGTGAAAGGGGCGGCCAGCTGGCCGCCCCTTGAATCATCATACGTAGCTCGGAAGGACTAACCGGACAGACGCTCCGTCACGAGAGAGATGACGTTGCCGTAGTCGTCGAAATCTCGGATGACCGCGACCTGCGCGCTTTCTCGGGGGGCGGGCCTCCCGCCCGCATCGAGATAGTAGAGGCGCTGCAGGCCTCCCGGTATGGGCTCCTGGGCCACCTCGGAGTCCGGTGGTGTCGCCACAGGCAGTCCTCCTCGTCCGTGCCGCGCCGGGGAGCGCGGGGCAGGGCCAGCGGCTGGATGGTACTCAGGTGTACCACCTTCGCCGCGTGTTCGGAACCCCTGTGTTACGTGGCGTTTCCCATCCAGCCGTAGTCATTTATGACTGGCTACCAGGGCGTTCGGGGCTGATCCGGTCCCATGGTCGAGAACCATCCATCTCGGTAATTTCTGTGATGTCCCCTCAGGGAACAGCGCGTTACCGTCCCTCCGACCTTGCCATGGGCGCCAGCCCCAGCGGCGAGGGTGAGGAAGCGCCGCCTCCCCCCGGGCGGCACCCGCAAGGGCCGGGACCCCTGGGTTCCGGCCCTTGTGCTTGCCGGTGCCCCGCGCTCCCGTCCCATGGCACGTCCGCGCCCAGGGTCGCGGGCGGCCCCGCGCGGCTGGCACGATATGGCTCGAGCGCCGCGGCGGCGACCGGGGCGCGACCGTGCCCAGGGCAGCCGCGGCAGGGGGAGCGAGATGGGCGAACGTGCCAGAACCCACGGCGGCCGCAAGCGGGTGCTGGTGGTCGGCGGGGGATTCGGCGGCATGTACACCGCCCGCCACCTGGAGCGGCGGCTGCCCGCGGGCAGCGCCGAGATCCTGCTGGTCAATCCCGAGAACTTCATGCTCTACACGCCGCTGCTGCCCGAGGCGGCGTCGGGCACGGTCGAGCCGAGGCACGTGGTGGTGCCGCTGCGGCGGGTGCTGCGCCGCACCCGGCTGGTGATCGGTAGGGTGGTCAGCCTGGACGTGGAGCGGCGCACCTGCACGGTGCAGCCACCGGAGGGCGAAGCCCGGGTCATCACCTGGGACCGCCTGGTGCTGGCGCCCGGGTCGGTGTCGCGGGTCCCGCCGATCCCCGGCCTGGCCGAGCACGCACGCGGCTTCAAAACGCTTCCCGAGGGCATCTACCTGCGCAACCATGTGCTCCAGCAGCTCGAGCTGGCCGATGCCAGCGACGATGCGGCGGAGCGGACCCGGCGCTGCACGTTCGTGGTCGTCGGCGCCGGCTACGCCGGCACCGAGCTGGTCGCCGAGCTCCAGGTGCTCACCAGCCGGGCGATCACCGCCTACCCGGGACTGCGCCCGCGCGACGTGCGCTGGGTGCTGGCGGACGTGGCGCAGGCGATCATGCCGGAGCTCGGTGGCGAGCTCGGCAGGATCGTGCTGCGCACCCTCCGCCAGCGTGGCGTCGAGGTGCGGCTCGAGACCGGGGTCAAGGAGGTCGGGCCCGACTGGGTGCGGCTCACCGACGGCGAGGAGATCGCCACCCGCACCCTGGTGTGGACCGCCGGGGTGGCACCCAACCCGCTGGGCGCCAGGTCCGGACTGCCCACCGACGACAAGGGCCGCCTGCTGGTCGACCAGTACCTGACGGTGCGGGACCGCGACGACGTGTTCGCCCTCGGCGACATCGCCCTCGTCCCCGACCAGGCAGAGCCGAGCGGCTTTGCCCCGCCGACCGCCCAGCACTCCCTGCGCGAGGCCAAGGTGTGCGCGGCCAACGTGGCCGCCTCGCTCGGGGAGGGCGAGCGCCGGCCGTTCCATTTCAGGGGCCTCGGCCTCGCCGTCAACCTGGCCGATTTCAAGGGGGTGGTCCGCGCCTACGGCGTGCCGCTCTCCGGCTTCCTCGGCTGGTTCGCGGCCCGCAGCTACCACCTGCTCTCGATGCCGACCATGGCCCGCCGCATCCGCATCGGCCTGGACTGGGCGGTCGCCCTGGTCTCGCCGCACGACATCGCCGAGCTCGGTTCGCTGGGCCGCGAGGATCCCCGCGCGGCGAGTTGACGCAGGAGCGCCGGTTTCACAAAGCGGTGCGAACGGTCCGGGCAGCCGCCGGCTGCCAAGCCGCTCGGGATGCGCCCGGGGTGCGCTGGTCCTGGGACGCACTGCCGGACGGTCGAAGCCACAGTGAAACCTGGGTCGGCTGCATGGTCTGGTCGACCACGGCCAGCAGCTCGACGGTCACACTGTCCAGGTCGATCTGCTGGTGCAGCCGATCGCTGAACGCGGCGATCGCCTTGGCGGCGTCGTGGCGGCGCCGGTTGAAGCGGCGGTCGACCGCCTGCTGGATGCGGCGGCGGGCCGGCCGGAACAGCGCGGCCAGCGCCAGGGTCGCCGCGGCCACGACCAGGCTGGAGTCCCGGCCAAGCAGCTGGCCGAGGCCCAGGACCACCACGGCGTAGCCGCCACCCAGCAGCAGCGTCAGCAGCCCGTAGGCCAGGGTGCGGCTGATGATGCGGTCCAGGTCGTACAGCCGGTACCGCAGGATCGCCGCCCCGATCGCCAGCGGCAGGGTCGCCAGGCAGATACTGAGCGTCCAGGTGACCACGGCCGTGGCCCCCACGGCCACGCCGCCCAGGGCGACCACCGCCGCCAGGACCGCCAGTGCGGCCGCCGACGCCACCCAGCGCAGCTGCTGGCGCTCGACCCCGCGGGCGCGGCGGAAGCGCACCACCAGCGACCCCGCCCCGACCACCACGGCCAGGGTGCTGACGGTCAGGGCCAGTTGGTTGACGACCAGCAGCACACCACCCAGGCCGCGAAGGTCGAACGGCCCACCGAGCAGCTGGTACCGCGGGTCCAGCGGCCCGCTCGCCACCCCGAAACCCACCAGCAGGATGGCCGCTGCCGCCACGGTGACCCTGGCCCACCAGCGCCAGTGGGGCGAGGGCACCTTCCCGGTGGGGGTGAGCAGCAGCACAAAGCTGAGCGCCGTCTGCGCGATGAGGACGGTGACGGGCCAGTACCGGGCCACCTCGCTGGCGGCTGGGAGGGCGCCGGGGCGGGCCAGCAGCCCGTAGGCCGCGTAGGCCGGGGCCACGCCGCCCCAGGCCAGCGACAGCCCCAGGACCAGCAGCAGCCAGCCCACCGGATGCGCTGGGCGCCGGCTGGCCAGCACCGCCCCGACCGTGACCGCGCTCACCAACGCCACCACGGGGCCGACGAACGCGCCCAGGGTGAGCTGCGCCAGGTCGGGCCGGCCAGCCTGGCGCGACAGCTGATCCAGCCAGGCGATCACCGGGATGCCGAGCATGGTCAGCGCCCACAGCGCCCACGCCGCCACACCCGGCCACCAGGGCAGTCGGGTGAGTCGGGTCGCAGGGGTCACCGCCATGGCACTGGCTGCACGCAGCGCACCATCGGCACCGCCACCCCTTCCAGCATCGCGGCTCATCTGCAGTGTGGCCGGCCTGCGTCTCGGTAACGTTACGGACGACGGACCCGCCCAAGGCATCAAGCCTTTGTGAAACTGTGAGTGTGGTGGAGGCGGTCCGGGAGGATCGCTGTCAGGCTCTGGCGCTGGCACTGCGGCATGACTCGTTGTGCAACTGGCGCCCTGGTGGGTTGCCTTGAGGTCTGAGCTGTCTGCCGTGGTGCCGG
>DATLQA010000252.1:0-2669 GCA_035535495.1 Actinomycetota bacterium
GCGTGGCGGGCCGTTCCCGCGGTGGCGGCGAGCACGACCGGCTTGGCGATGAGCAGGTCGTTGTCCAGGACCTGGAAGAAGGAGGTGAACAGGCCGCTGGCTCCGGCGGCATAGACCGGGGTGCTGGCCACGATCCCATCCGCGTCGCCGAGGGCGGCGACCGCCTGCCGCAGCTTGGGCCCGGCCAGCTGGGAGACCATCGCCGTGATGATCTCGGTGGCCAGCTCCCGCAGGTCGATGACCCGGGTGGCGACCTCGTTCCCGCGCCGGCCGGCCAGGTCGGTGACGCGCTGGCTGATCTGATCGGCCAGCATTCGCGTCGAGGAGGGGTCGCTGGTGCCGCCCGAGACGACCACGAGCGTGAAGGGTTGCCTTTCGGTGGTGGTCATCGGTGTGCCATCTCCTTGTTGTCGCTGGTTGACGCGCCGGTGGCGGCTGGCTGACCGGCCAGCTTCCAGCCGATCGTCGCCAGCTGCCGCAGCTGGTCCGGGCTCAGCTCGGCGGTCAGGGCGCGGGCGACCGAGCCGGCATGGCGGCGGCCGATCTGGCGCTGTTGCTCCCGGCCGGCCTCGGTGAGCGACAGGCGGACGCCGCGCCCATCGGCGGGGTCCGGGCATCGCTCGACGAGCCCGCGTTCGACCAGCCGGTCGACCATCCGGGACAGGGCCGGCTGGCTGAGCAGGACGTGCCGGTGCAGCTCGCCGATGCGCGCCGGCTCGCCGCACTTGGACAGGGTGTAGAGCACGTCGTACTCCCGCATGGACAGGTCCTGCCAGATGTCCTCGGCCGCGAACTGCTTCATCAGCCGGGCGTGGGCGGACAGCAGGGCCTCCCAGGCGTCGTTGGCGAGTCGTGTCCGGCTGGCCATCACAGGCTCGGGTAACGGGCCGGCACGGCCGGGTCGGTGTCCTGGTACGGGGAGGCGCCGGTGACGTTGTCACCACGGTTGGCGTTCGGGCGCGGCTGGCGGGGCGGCTGGTCGCCGTACCTGGCCTTCACCAGGCTGGCGTGGGCCGGCGCGTCGGGGACCTCCGGGTCGCGCCTGGCGGCCAGCTCCTTGCGCAGGACGGGCACGACCTCCCCGCCGAGCAGCTCCAGCTGGTCCAGCACGGTCGTCAGCGGCAGGCCGGCGTGGTCGATCAGGAACAGCTGGCGCTGGTAGTCGCCGAAGTGCTCGCGGAAGGTCAGGGTCTTGTCGATGACCTCCTGGGGGCTGCCCACCGACAGCGGTGTCATCTCCATGAATTCCTCCAGCGACGGGCCGTGCCCGTAGACCGGCGCCTCGTTGAAGTAGGGGCGGAACTCGGCGATGGCGTCCTGCGACCTGCGGGCGATGTACGCCTGGCCACCCAGGCCGACGATCGCCTGCTGCTCGGTGCCGTGGCCGTGGTGGGCGTAACGCTGGCGATAGAACCCGACCAGCCGCATGGAGTGCTCCTTGGGCCAGAAGATGTGGTTGGCGAAGACGCCGTCGCCGTAGTAGGCGGCCTGTTCGGCGATCTCGGGCGTGCGAATCGAGCCGTGCCACACGAACGGCGGAACGTCGTCCAGCGGCCGCGGGATCGAGGTGAAGCCCTGCAGCGAGGTGCGGAACTTCCCCTGCCAGTCGACCACGTCCTCCCGCCACAGCCGGTGCAGCAGGTTGTAGTTCTCCAGCGCCAGCGGCAGGCTCTGGCGGATGTCCTGGCCGAACCACGGGTACACCGGGGCCGTGTTGCCCCGCCCCAGCATCAGGTCCACCCGGCCCTTCGACAGGTGCTGGAGCACGGCGTACTCCTCGGCGATGCGCACCGGGTCGTTGGTCGTGATCAGCGTCGTCGCCGTGGACACGATCAGCCGCTTGGTCGTGGCCGCGATGAACGACAGCAGCGTCGTCGGCGCCGACGAGAAGAACGGAGGGTTGTGGTGCTCGCCGATGGCGAACACGTCCAGCCCGACCTCCTCGGTCTTCTGGGCGATGCGCACGACGGCGGCAATGCGCTCAGCCTCGCTCGGCGTCTGTCCCGACACCGGTTCCCGGGTGATGTCGCTGACCGAGAACACCCCGAACTGCATACCAGGTCTCCTTCACAGTTCATGCGTTTGCATATACATGAACGGGTGCGACCGCCGCGGTATTCCGTTCAGGGTCGCCTGGCGAGGGCGGCGCGCCAGTAGGCGACCGACTCCTCCAGCTCGGCCACCACCTCGTCGTCGTCCTGCTCGAAGGGGGGGATGACCTCCAGGATGAGCGTGGTCCCGGACGCGCTTGAGGCGTCCAGGGCGGCGAGCGCCTGGTAGGCCTCGATCCGGCCGCTGGCGTTGCGCTCTCGGGTGAACGGCCAGTGGTGGTCGGCAGCCGCGTCGGACTGCTGCAGCTGCACGACCGGCGCGCGGCCGCCGAGCCGCTCCAGCCAGGCGTAGGGGTCTCGATCGGGGCCGGTGCTGCCGGGGACGCACTGGTGACCGACGTCGAGGCAGAGCCGGACCGGGACGTGCTCGTCGTCGCCCCCGGTGAGCAGCCCCAGCACCCCCTCCCTGGTCGACGGCTCGCGGGCCGCGGCGAGGTTCTCGACGTACAGCTCCTCGAGCCCTGCCCGCCTCGCTGTGGCCGCCAGCCGCCTGAGCGCGGCGCGGAGCTCGCCCGCGAGCGCGTCCCGGCGCGGCTGGTCGCGCCAGTCGGCAACGCT
>DATLQA010000253.1:0-41206 GCA_035535495.1 Actinomycetota bacterium
CCCCCTCGCGGACGCCCAGGCCCGCCGGGGTGACCAGGGCGAGGAAGCCGATGGCGTAGGCGGCGGCGTAGGCGGCCACGGTCAGGGGGAGGTCGGCCGCGGCGAGCGGGTAGAGGCTGCGGACCAGGGCGGCGAAGGCGATCCCGGTGACCACCCAGTACAGCGCGTAGCCCGCCGCCAGCAGCGCGGCCACCGCCGGGGAGGGTGCCAGGTCGCTCGGCTCGACCTCGGGGTAGCGGCGGCGCAGCAGCCCGGCCAGGCGGTGCCGCATGGTCACCGCCAGCAGCGCCGCCAGGCCGACCGCCAGCCCGCCGAGCAGCGCCGCCCGGCCGAGCCGGTCCTCACCGGCGACCAGCACGGGCAGCCCGACCAGCAGCGCGGTCCCGACCGAGAGGAGCTGGGCGAGGGTCATCACCGCCAGCGTGGTGCGCCGCGGCACGTCCTCACGCCTGGCCAGCTCCACCGCGCCGACGAAGCTCCACACGTTGCCCGGCACGTAGCGGGCCAGGTTGGCGACGAACCAGATGCGGATCCCCCGCGTCAGCCCCACGCCGGCCGCGCGGCGCAGGGCCGCGGCCCACAGCGTGGCGACCATCGCATAGGAAACTGTCAACAGGACTGTCGCGAGCGCCAAAAACCCCGGATCGAACTCCCATTTGCGGGCGGTAACGTCCCGCCAGCGGGTCGCCAGGGCAATCCCAAAAAAGGTCAACACCGTCACAGCGACCACGACAGTGCGCCAACGGGAACGGCCCGAACCTCTCGGACCGAAGGGGCTCAGACCCACATTACGGTCTCCTTGGATAACGTCACCGCATCCTAGCCGAGGTCCGGCGTTGCCTGGGGCATTCACTTTCGACTACCGTTTCCCCCGCAGGCAGCATGCCGCACGGAGACCGACAGTGTGAGTGGCGTGCCCTGGTCGCCGAAACCACGCTCGTCGGTGGCGCGGGGTGCTAATGCGGGACCCGCCGGCATCGCTTTTCAACGCAGCGCACGTTTCGCAAGGAGGAACCCACGCTGATGGCAGTGAAGGTCGTCCACGTGTCCGACATTTCTGGCAGGGAGGCCGACGAGCAGGAGCTCGGCAAGCTCGTGGTCCACGAGCACCCCGACTATGCCGACCTCCCGGTCACGCTCGAGGTCCTTCCCGAGGAGGTGGCGGAGCTCAACAGCTCCAATCGCTTCGTAACGGTCGAGTACTTCCAGCCTGGCTCCCGCAAGGGCCAGCGATTGACCGTCGGGCTCGACGACTTCAACCTGCTGGCCAGTCCGGGCGCGATGGACTCGGTCATCCAGGACGCCCTGATCACCAAACACCGCAGCCGTCCCCGCGCCGTCTCGGGCGAGAGCGGAGCCTCGCGCCGCGCCAAGGTCAACTACGCCACGCTCGAGCACGCCGGCGAGCCGCACCGCGGCCGGATCACCGAGGCCGAAAAGGAAATCGTGCGGAGCAACCTGGACAAGATCAACCGCCGCCTGCGCGACAGCGGCAAGCGGGAGATCGACCCCGACGACCCGGAGATGAAACAGCGCTACGGCCTGTAACCGATCGGAGAGGTCGCTCGTGACCGGCCCGGGCACCCCTGGTCAACGGGCAGGTGAGCCGGTGGGTGTCCTGGTCGGCACGTCTGGCTGGCAGTACCGGGACTGGCGCGGGCGCTTCTACCCAGCGGCCATGGCCCAACGGGCCTGGCTGGAGCATTACGCCAGCCGGTTCGCCGTGGTCGAGTCCAACAACGCCTTCTACCGCCTGCCGGAGCCGCGCACCTTCGCCGACTGGGCCGAGCGCACCCCCGGCGACTTCGTCATGGCGGTCAAGGCCAGCCGGTTCCTCACCCACGTGCGCCGCCTGCGCGAGCCGGAGGAGCCGGTCAGGCGCCTGCTCGACCACGCCGGCCACCTCGGCGCCAAGCTCGGCCCGGTCCTCCTGCAACTCCCCCCGACCCTCAAGGCCGACCCGGCCGCTCTCGACCGCTGCCTCGCCTGCTTTCCCGCGCCGCTGCGGGTGGCGGTCGAGCCGCGCCATCCGAGCTGGTTCTCGGAGGAGGTCAGGGCCGTCCTGACCGCCCGCGGCGCCGCGCTGTGCCTGGCCGACTCGGCCGGGCCGGTGACCCCGCTGTGGCGCACCGCCGACTGGACCTACCTCCGCTTCCACCGCGGCACCGCGACGCCCCCGCCCTGTTACGGCCGCACCGCGCTGGCGAGCTGGGCCGGGCGCCTGGCCGAGGGCTGGGGCCCGGACGCGACCGTCTACGCCTTCTTCAACAACGACCCCGGAGCGTGCGCGGTCCGCGACGCCCGCCGGTTCGCGCTCGCCGCCGCCCGCGCCGGCCTGCGCCCGACCCGCGTGCCATCCGCCGGCGAGGTGCAGGCCGGCTGATCGTCCGGGCAGGTGGCCCGTCGCGCCAGGCGGAACGGCCGCCGCGCGGATTCGGCCCGGACCGGTTACCTTGACGACGTGAGCGAGCAGCCGAGCGGTCCAGGGGCCGCCGGCCTGACGGGGCCGCCCGTAGGCTGGCCGACGCCGTGGGCGGATGTCAACGAGCTGGTCGCGCGCTTGCGCGACGGGGTGACGGATGCCCTCGGCGACCGGCTCGTCGGGCTCTACCTCAGCGGCTCGCTGGCCGCGGGCGACTTCGACCCCGAGTCGAGTGACATCGATTTCGTGGCGGCGGTCACCGAGGAGCTGCCGCCCGACCGGGTGGACGCGCTCGGGACCGTCCACGCCGTGCTCGCCGCCAGCGGCCTGCCCTTCGCGCACCACCTGGAAGGCTCCTACCTGCCGCTGGGTGCGCTGCGCCGCTACGACCCGGCCGACGCCCACCACCCGACCGTCGGCGCGGACTGGCCCTTCGGCGTGCACCAGCACGGCTACGACGGCGTCTTCAACCGTGCCATCCTGCGCGACCACGGCGTGGTGGTGCTCGGCCCCGACCCGGCCACGCTGGTCGACCCGATCGGGCCCGACGAGCTCCGCGACGCCGTCCGCGCCCTGCTGCGCGACTTCTGGGCGATCCAGGACGAGCACTCGGACTGGCTGCGCCCGCGCAACTACCAGGCGTTCGCCGTGCTCAGCATGTGCCGCGCGCTGTACACCCTCGAGCACGGCAAGCTGGCCTCCAAACCGGTCACCGCCGCCTGGGCGCGGGAGCATCTCGACCCGCCCTGGACCGACCAGGTCGACCGCGCCCTCAGCTGGCGCCGCGACCGCCGCCCCGACGCCGCCGCCCTCCCCGACACGCTCGCCTTCATCCAGTTCACCCTCGACCGGGCCGGCGTCTGACGCCGCTCCTCGGCGGCGGTTGACTACCCAGTTGTAGATTGAGCTGTAGACTGACCGGTGGACAGGCGAAGGGAGTGCCCCATGTCGACCACGGTGCGGGTGACCGAGCGGACCCACGCGGTATTGCGCGAGCTGGCCACCAGCACCGGTGAGCCGCTCCAGCGGGTACTGGAACAGGCGGTCGAGCAGTACCGCCGCGACCTGTTCTTCGCCGACCTGCACAGCGCCTACGCACGCCTGGCGGACGACCCGGCCGCGTGGCGGGAGGAGCTTGCCGAACGGGAAGAGCTGGACGGCACGCTCGCTGACGGGCTCACCGACGCGTGAGGGCGGCCCGCCGCGGCGAGGTCTGGCTGGCCGACCTCCGCCCATCCCGCGGGCACGAGCAGACCGGCATGCGACCGGTCCTGGTCGTCTCCGCCGACCCGTTCAACCGGAGTCCGGCCGGGCTGGTCATCGCCGTCCCCTTCACCACCCGCCGCCGGGAGATCCCGACCCACGTGGAGGTCCACCCGCCTGACGGCGGTTTGCGCGCGGTCAGCTTCGCCATGTGCGAGCAGATCCGCACCCTCGCCGCCGACCGCCTCGGCGACGGCGCGCTCGGGGAGGTGTCGGCGGGCGTGCTCGGCGCCGTCGAGGACCGCCTGCGGTTGCTGCTGGTTCTGTAGACCCGGCGTCTACGGCTGGTTGGGTGGCGGGGTTCCCAGGTCGGGTGGGCTGCCAAGGGATGGGGCCGGGGCGGCCGGGGTCCGGGTCGGGCTGGACGGGACGGTGAGGTCCGGCGGTGGCGTCGGTGCGGCGGCCTCCTCAGGCGGCTCGGACACCTCGCCGGGGCGGTGGACCCGGAAGCCGAACTGCGGGTTGGGGGCGGCCTTCGGGTCGAACACCACCCGGCGGATCGCCTCGTAGGGGACGAACAGCAGCGCCACCTCGTCGGGGCCGTGCTCGTCGTCGACCACCTCCAGGCTGGCCCAGCCCTCGGCGGCGGCCAGCACGCGCCGCACCAGGTAGTCGCGGCCGTCCATGGCGGTCAGCACCAGTTGCGGCGCGGGCGCGGCCACGCCGGCCCGGTAGTGCCCGATGGCCACCGGCAGCGCGGTGGCGAAGAACTCCTTGTCGAACACCTGGCGGCTCCTTACAGGCCCAACGAGCGGCCGATCAGGATGCGCATGACCTCGCTGGTCCCTTCGCCGATCTCCAGGACCTTGGCGTCCCGGTAGAAGCGCGCCACCGGGAACTCGTTCATGAACCCGTAGCCGCCGTGGACCTGGACCGCCTCGCGGGCACAGGTCACGGCGGCCTCGGACGCGTACAGCTTGGCGATCGCCGCCTCCTTGCTGAACGGCTGCCCGGCCACCAGCTTGGCGGCCGCGTGGTAGTAGGCCAGCCGGGCGGTGTGGGCGCGCAGCTCCATGTCGGCGATCTTGAACGCGATCGCCTGGAAGTTGGCGATCGGGCGGCCGAACGCCTCCCGCTCGCGGGCGTAGGCGACGCACTCGTCCACGCAGCCCTGGCAGAGCCCGGTGGCCAGGGCGGCGACCGCGATCCGGCCCTCCTCCAGCGTGCGCAGGAAGTTGGCCAGGCCGCCGCCGCGCTCGCCCAGGGTGTTGGCCACCGGCACCCGGCAGCCCTCGAAGACCAGCTCACGGGTGTCAGAGGCGTGCCAGCCGACCTTGGAGTAGTTCCGTCCCACGGTGAAGCCGGGCGTCCCCATCGGGACGATGATGGTGGTCACCTCGGGACGCCCGTCGGGCCTGGTGCCGGTGGCGGCCGCGACCGTGGCGATCACCGAGCGCGGCAGGCCGGCGTTGGTGATGAACGCCTTGGTGCCGTCGATCACCCACTGGTCGCCGTCCTCGACCGCCCGGGTGCGGACCGCACCGGCGTCGGATCCGCCGCCCGGCTCGGTGAGGCCGAACGCCGCCAGCCCCTCCCCCGCGGCCAGCTGCGGCAGCCAGCGCCGCTTCTGCTCCTCGGTGCCGAAGCGCCAGATCGGCATGGCCCCCAGCCCGACGGCCGCCTCCAGGGTGATCGCCACCGACGAGTCGACCCTGGCCAGCTCCTCGATCGCCAGGCAGAGGGTGAGGTAGTCGGCGCCCATGCCGCCGTACTCCTCGGGGAAGGGGAGGCCGAACAGGCCCATCCCGGCCATCTGGTCGAGGACGTCGGGGTCCAGCTGCTCGGCACGGTCCATGGCCTCGGCCCTGGGCGCGACCACGGTCTGCGCGAACTCGTGGACGATCTTGCGGAATTCTTCCTGCTCAGGGGCGAGCGTGAAATCCATGCCGAGCTCCTTCGATTCATTCTGGGGGGCGCCCGGGAGCAGCTCCCCCCCGAACCCCCCCATCGGGTTCTTCGGCGGGATCCTGCTGGTTGGTCCTTCGGCGGGATCCTCTCGTGGGGTACTTTGCCGGGATCCCCTCGGTGTGTTCCTGCCGGGATCCTGCTGGTTGGTCCTTCGGCGTTCCTTGCCGGGATCCCGGAGGTTAGTCCTTCACCCGGGGTCCTGATGGTAGTCACTCGCCGGGGATCCCGCGCCGGGAGAGCTACCTGGCGGGCGGCGGCTCGGGCGCGTACTCCAGACCGAGCAGGGCGAGGTCGTCGAAGCGCCGGCCGTCGCTGTGGCGGTCGACCACCTCGACCAGCTCGTCCAGCGCGTCGCCGAGCGACCCGCCGCGAAGGGCGTGGTCCAGCGTGCCTGGTTCGACGAAACGGCCCAGGGCGTCCCGCGCCTCGATCAGGCCGTCGGTGTAGCAGACCAGCCGCTGACCGGCGCGGAGGGTGGACTGGGCCTCGGAGGCTCTGGTGCCGAGGCCGAGCGGCGCGCCGACCGTGCTGGTCCGCGGGCCTGCCCCCAGCGGGAACGGATGGCCGGCCGAGGCCATTACCAGCTTGCCGCTCGGGTAGGCGCGGCCGACCAGCGCGGTGACGAAGTCCTCGTCCCCACCCTCACGCTCCACCAGACGGTCAAGCCGGCTGAGGATATGGGCCGGGCCGACGCCCTCGCCGGCCAGGGTGCGGAACGCGCCCTTGAGGACCGACGCCATCGAGCTGGCCTCCAGCCCCTTGCCGCGGGCGTCCGCCAGGATGAACGCGAGGCCCTTGCCCGCGCCCGCCTCGACCAGGTCGTAGAAGTCCCCGCCGATCTGGGCGAGGCCGCTGGCCGACCGGTAGCGGACCCCGACCTTCCAGCCGGAGACCCAGCCGGGCGGGGTGGTGAGCAGCAGCGCCTGGACCCGCTCGAGCACCTCGGCCTGGGCCCTGGCACGCTCCGAGCCCGAGATCACCCTGGCCCCGAGGCTGGCGAACTGCTGGGAGGTCTCCAGCTCCTGCTCGGACAGGCGCGGGTCGGGCCGCCGCCACGCCAGGGCGAGGGTGCCGGTCTGGTGACCGTCCGCGTCGATCAGCGGGACCCAGAGCACGCTGCCGAGCCCGCGCGCCTCCAGCATGGTCGTCTCGGGCGCGGCCGGGGAACGGACGCTCGCCTGGAACGGGCGGCCGCTGAAGGCGGCGGGCAGCGTGTGGCTGGCCACCCGGCTCGGCAGGGGCGAGACGTGCTGCCCGCGGTGCTGGGCGACCAGCACCATGCGGTCGCCCTGACGGCGGTACACGGCCACCGCGTCGGCGGCGTACAGCGTCCTGGCCGAGCGGGCGAGCAGCTCGTAGGCCTCCTCCGGCTCGACCCCGGCGACCAGGGAGACCGCCAGCTTGACGGTGTCGGCCGAGCGCTCGAGGGCGGACTGCTCCCGCTGGCGCACACCCCAGTTGACCAGCGCGATCAGCGTGCCGACCGCGATCAGGGCGAGGCGCAGCAGCCGCTGGCCGCTGAGCAGCCGGTGGTCCTGGTCGACGAGCAGCATCGCGGCGGCCAGGGCGACCAGTCCGGCGGCGAGCACCTGGCGGCGGTCCGTGGACAGCCGGCTGGCCACCAGCGGCGCGAGCACCAGGAAGGGGGCGGTGGAGAGCGCGCCGACCGCCAGGTCGGCGACCACCACGGCGGCGATCACGGCATACGGGAGCAGCCAGCCCATGGCCGGCCATCGGGGCACAAGGCCACGGACGGACCAGGCGGCGCTGGGTGACGGCGAGGGCGTGGATGCCTCCGCCACACCGTTCTGGGGCCGCTGATCCATCCTGGGCTACGCCTCCGGCCACTCGAGCGCCCGATCCGTCCAGGGCTGCCGCTCCGCTGGTGCACCAGACCCTGCCCCGACCCCGTCTCTCGGTAGCGGGTACCCTGCACGACCGGCGACGCGGGCACAAGAGCGGCGCGGCCGGCTCGCGCCGGTCGCCGGTCTCGGAGCTCTCGGCTGGGTAGGATGAGCGCGCGTCACCACCCCGCAGGACGAATGCCCGGGGGCCATGCCCGGTGCGTCCCGCGCCCCGGGCCAGAACGAAAGGGGCTTCGCCATGCGTGCTCTCGTGACCGGGGGCGCCGGGTTCATCGGATCGACGCTGGTCGACCGGCTCGTGTCCGAGGGGCACGAGGTGGTCGTGCTCGACAACCTCTCATCGGGCAGTCTCGAGAACCTGGCCGACGCGCTCGCCACGGGCAAGGTCGAGCACGCCGAGGCGGACCTGGCCGGCCCGGACCTGGCCGGCGTGATGGCGGAGGCTCGGCCGGAGGTGGTCTTCCACCTGGCCGCCCAGATCGATGTCCGCCGCAGCGTCGCCGACCCGGTGGCCGACGCTCGCGTCAACGTGCTCGGCTCGGTCGCGCTGGCCAAGGCAGCGGTCGACCAGGGTGCCAGGCGGCTGGTGTTCGCCGCGTCGGGCGGCACCGCCTATGGCGAGCCCGACCCGGCCGATCTGCCGGTCGACGAGGACTACCCGCCCGGCGCCACCAACCCGTACGGGGTGGCCAAGCGGACGGTCGAGGACTACTTGACCTCGTTCCGCGACCTGTACGGGCTGGAGGCGGTGAGCCTGCGGCTGGGCAACGTCTACGGCCCGCGCCAGGACCCCCACGGGGAGGCCGGGGTGGTGGCGATCTTCTGCACCCGCCTGCTGGAAGGCGAGCCGGTGCTGGTCTTCGGCGACGGCACCCAGACCCGCGACTACGTCTACGTCGACGACGTGGTCGAGGCGTTCCTGGCCGCGGCGCGCGAGCCGCGGGCGGCCGGGCATCGCCTGAACATCGCGACCGGCGTGGAGTCCTCGGTGCTGGATCTCTACGCGGCGCTGCGCGAGGTGACCGGCTTCGGCCCGGAACCGACCTTCGCGCCGGCCCGACCCGGCGAGTTGCAGCGCATCGGGCTGGACGTGCGCCGGGCCAAGGAGATCCTCGGCTGGCGTGCCGGCGTGGACCTGAGCGCCGGGCTGGCCCGCACCTGGGCCTGGGCCTTCCAGCAGGTCAACGCGGGCAGCGTGGGCGGCTAGGCCCCCTCAGCGGGACGGCTCCGGGTGCCTCGCGCCGCCCGCTTCCAGCTGGTCGCGGAGCTGGGCGAGGAACGCGGCGCGGTAGGCCCTGATCTCCGGGCTCGCCTCGAGGATCTCCCCACCCGAGTCGTGCGCCCACCGGTCCAGCTCCTCGCTCACCCGGATCAGCTCGCCGCAGGCGTCAATGACGCCGGGCACCAGCTCGTCAGGGATCTCGATGCGGGCGATGAAGGAAGGCTCGCGGGCCAGGTAGGCACGGTCGACCACCGGGTCGACCTGCGAATGGCCGAACTGGACCATCAGCCGCTCGCTCAGTTCCTCGTAGCGACGCGGCGGCGCCTCTGGCTGCAGCTCGAGGAACTGCGCCTCCCGCCGGACCGCCTCGTAGTGATCCCTGCTACGTACGTGGATTGACGGGTCGAAGGGACCGACGACCAGCTCCATCCGTTCGATCACTCCCATCGAGGTCGAGCTCGAACCACACCGTACGGCCCTCGGGCCCGCCGTCGAAGCCCCATCCCGACGAGAGCGCCTCGAACAGGTCGAGGCCGCGACCGGTGACCGACTCGACGTGGTGCACGCGGCGACGCGGCTCGACCGGCCCGCCGTCGTCGTGGATCTCGACCCGTAGGCGGCCACCACGGACGCTCCAGGCCACCAGCAGGCTGCCCCCCTCGCCGCCAGAGGCGGAGTGGAGCACCGCGTTGGTGACGGCCTCGCTGGTGAGCAGGCAGGCAGCGTCGTAGCCGGCCATGTTCGGGTCGAGTGCGGCCGCGACGAAGCGTCGGGCCGCCCCCACCTGGTCGGGCCGGCCAGCAAAGACCCGCTTGCCCTTCAGCTTCGGCATGTTCGTCACTGATTCGTGCACTCGGAGTCGTCCCTGTTCACGGTTCAGGCACCGGGACCGACCTCGGGCGCCGCCTCCAGCACGATGACAACCTCACCGGCGGAGACGGCATTCCCGACGGGGATTCTTACCTCCATGACCTTGCCTTGAAACGGCGCCCGCAGCGGCGTCTCCATCTTCATCGCCTCGACCACGGCGAGCAGGGCACCGGCTTGGACCTCCTGGCCGGCCGCGACCTCGACCCCGACCAGGGTGCCCGCCAGCGGCGAGGCCACCCGGCCGGCGCCGGCCGGTGCCAGGTCGGAGGGCCGGTGCCGGTACAGCCGGACCGGCCAGGTGCCGCCGTCGACGGTGACGGTGAAATCGGGCTCGGCGTCCTCGCCGAGCTGGTGTGCCGCCAGGTCGGAGAGGTCGACCTCCTCTTCCAGCCAGGTGGTCCAGTGCTCGGCCCGGGCGAACGCCGGCGCGGCGACGATGCGTGCCAGCGCCGGGACCGTCGAGGCGACCCCCTCGATCTGGGTCCGCCGCAGCGCGTCGGCCATGCGGCCAAGGGCCTCGGCCCGGTCCCGGCCGCGGACGCAGACCTTGCCGAGCAGGTCGTCGTACCAGGCCGAGACCGCGTCACCGGCCTCGTAGCCGGCGTCGACCCGGACGCCCGGCCCTCCCGGCCAGTCCAGCCGGGTGATCGGTCCGGCGCTGGGCAGGAAGCCGCGGCCGGGGTCCTCGGCGTTGACCCGGCACTCGATCGCGTGGCCACGGAAACGGACGTCGTCCTGGGCGATGCCGAGCGGCTCGCCGGCCGCCACGCGGAGCTGGGCGGCGACGATGTCGACGCCGGTGACCAGCTCGGTGATCGGGTGCTCGACCTGCAGGCGGGTGTTCATCTCCAGGAACCAGGCCCCGCCGGAGGCCGGATCCCAGAGGAACTCGACCGTGCCGGCGCCGACGTAGCCGCAGGCTTTGGCGACCGCCACCGCCCAGGTGCTGAGCCGCTGGCGGACCTCGGCGGGCAGGCCGGGCGCGGGGGTCTCCTCGATGAGCTTCTGGTGGCGGCGCTGCACCGAGCAGTCCCGCTCGCCCAGGTGGACGATGCCGCCGTGGGTGTCGGCCAAGACCTGTACTTCGACGTGGCGCGGCCGCTCGAAGAACCGCTCCAGATAGCAGGCGCCGTCGCCGAAGGCGGCCGCCGCCTCCCGCGCGGCCGCGGCCAGCGCCTCGCCCGCCTCGCCAGGGGCGCGCACCACCCGGATGCCGCGGCCGCCGCCTCCCGCCGCGGCCTTGATCGCGACCGGCCAGCCGTGGTGGCGCCCGAACTCGACCACCTCGGCCGCGTCCGCCACCGGCTCGGTGCCGCCTGGCACCGGCTCGACGCCGGCGGCCAGCACCGCCCGGCGGGCGGCGAGCTTGTCGCCCATCTGCTCGATGGCCGCCGCCGGTGGGCCGACCCAGACCAGCCCGGCGGCCTCGACCGCCCGCGCGAACGTGGCGTTCTCGCTGAGCAGCCCGTAGCCGGGGTGGACCGCCTCGGCGCCGGCCTCGCGGGCCGCGCCGAGCATCCGCGCGACGTCCAGGTACGACTCGCCGGCGCTGGCGCCGCCGAGGCCGACCGCGCGGTCGGCCTCGCGCACGTGCAGCGCGCCCGCGTCAGGGTCGGAGTACACGGCGACGCCCACCAGCGCCTGCTCGCGGCAGGCGCGCAGCACCCGCACGGCGATCTCACCCCGGTTGGCCACCAGCACCACCCGGAACGGGCGCCTGGCGGCGCGCTGGTCGGCGCCCATCAGACCGGCGGCACGCCGTGGCGCCGGCGGCTGAACTCGCGCTCCTTGCCGCGGGCCGCGGCCAGCCGGCGGGCCAGCTCCGCGCGGAGCTGCTCCGGGTCGACCACCGCGTCGACCACCAGGTCGGCGGCGAGCCGGACCAGGTCGATGTCCTCGCGGTACTCGCGCTGCAGGCGGGCGACCTCGTCGGCGCGCTCCTCGGCGGGCAGGGCGGCCAGCTTGTTGTAGAAGACCGCGTTCACCGCCGCCTCCGGGCCCATCACCGCGATCGAGGCGGTCGGCAGCACCAGGGTGGCGTCCGGCTCGAAGCCCGGCCCCGCCATGGCGTACAGCCCCGCCCCGTAGGCCTTGCGCACCACCACGCAGAGCTTCGGGACGGTGGCCTCGCTGACCGCGGTGATCATCTTGGCCCCGTGGCGGATGATCCCCTGCCGCTCGACCTGGGTGCCGATCATGAAACCGGGGACGTCGGCGAGGAACACCAGCGGCAGGTTGAAGGCGTCGCAGAGCCAGATGAAGCGGGCCGCCTTGTCGGCCGAGTCCACGAACAGGACGCCGCCCTTGTGCATCGGCTGGTTGGCGACGATACCGACCGCCTGGCCCTCGATGCGGGCCAGCCCGCAGATCAGCTCGGGAGCGAACTCGCGCTTGACCTCGAAGAAGCTGTCCTGGTCGCAGACCGCGGCGACCAGCGGGAGCATGTCGAACGGTTGGGCCTCGTCGAGGGGGACCAGCGCCGCGACCGGGCCGGCGTAGGCGGGGCCGCGCGCCTCGGCGGCGGGCGGGTCGGACCGCCAGTTGCTGGGGAAGTACGACAGCCAGGCGCGGGCGGCGCGGATCGCCTCGTCCTCGTCGGCGGCGAGCAGGTCGCCGCAGCCGGAGACGCGGCAGTGCATCGCCGCCCCGCCCATCTCCTCCAGCGTGGTGTGCTCGCCGATCACCATCTCCGCCATGCGCGGCGATCCCAGGTACATGGAGGCGTTGCCGTCGACCATGAAGACGGCGTCGCAGAAGGCCGGGATGTAGGCCCCGCCGGCCGCGGACGGGCCGAACAGGCAGCACACCTGCGGCACCCGGCCGGAGAGGCGGACCTGGTTGTAGAAGATCTTCCCGGCGCCACGGCGGCCGGGGAACATCTCCACCTGGTCGGTGATGCGCGCCCCGGCCGAGTCCACCAGCCACACCATCGGGAGCTCGTGGCGCAGGGCGTACTCCTCGATGCGGATGATCTTCTCGACCGTCCGGGCACCCCACGAGCCCGCCTTGACGGTGGAGTCGTTGGCCATCACGGCGACGCTGCGGCCGTGGATCCTGCCGACCCCGGTGATCACCCCGTCGGCCGGCAGGTCGCCGGCCATGGCGTTGGCCAGCAACCCGTCCTCGACGAACCCGCCGGCGTCGTCGAGCAGCCGCCGCAGGCGCTCACGCGCGAACAGCTTGCCCTGCTCCCTGGCCTTGGCGTGGTACCGCTCGGCTCCGCCGGCCGCGGCCAACTTGCCGAGCGCCCTGAACGCCGGCTCGGGCCGGAGTGATTCATTCGGGGGGGATCCCGAGGCAGCTCCCCCCCGAGCCCCTTTGGCGGGATCCCTGTCCAGGCCCTGGGTCGCCGCGGCGGGATCCGGTTCGCTCGTCACCCGCTCACCTCCTGGTCGGCAAGGCGCCTGGTGCGCGGACCGGCGACCAGGACGCGGCTCGCCAGCGGGTGCTCGACCAGGCCGCCGGCCAGGTGGGCGGCGGCGAGCAGGGCGTCCAGGTCCACGCCGGTGGCCACCCCCATGTCCTCGAGCATGTGCACCACGTCCTCGGAGGCCACGTTGCCGGCCGCGCCCGGCGCGGTCGGGCTGCCGCCGAGGCCCCCGACGGCGGTGTCGAAGTCGGTGCAGCCGGCCTGGACGGCCGCGAGCAGGTTGGCCAGGCCGGTGCCGCGGGTGTCGTGGAAGTGGCAGTTGAGCGCCGGCACCCTGCCCTCCAGCCTGGCCAGGAGCGCCGCCACCCTCCTCGGCGTGGCCATGCCGGTGGTGTCGCCGAGGGAGATGCCGGCACAGCCCGTGCCGGCCAGCCGCTCGGCCAGCGCGACCACGCGATCGGACGGGACCTCGCCCTCGTACGGGCAGCCCCAGGCGGTCGAGACGGTCGCCTCGACCGGCGTCGGCGCGGCGAGCGCCACCACGCCGGCGATCTCCTCCATGGTCTCGGCCACCGACCGGTTCACGTTGGCCCGGTTGTAGCTCTCCGACGCGGCCACCACCACCTGCAGGCGATCCGCCTTGGCGGTGCGGGCCGCCTCGGCACCGCGGCGGTTGGGCACCAGCGCCGAGTAGGTCACTCCCTGGCGCCGGCTGATGCCCGCGAACACCTGGTCGGTGTCTGCCATGGCGGGCACGGCCCGCGGCGAGACGAACGAGCCGACCTCGATGCGCCGCACCCCGGTCTCCGAGAGCGCGTCGACCAGCCGCACGCGCACCTCGACGGGCACGGGCGGTTCGTTCTGGAGCCCGTCCCGCGGGCCCACCTCGCGGATGCTGACCGACGCTGGTAGCTGCAAGGGCACCTCGGCTCGGCGCGATTCGGACCCCGATCGTACCGGCGCGGCCTTGCCGAGTGCTTCAGATGCGGTCCAGAAGGTCCCGCTTCTTGCGGTCGAACTCCTCGTCGGAGATGAGGCCGCGGTCGCGCAGGGCGGCGAGCCGCTCCAGGTCGTCGAGGGCGCCGTGCTGGGAGCCCGGCGGGGACGACGGCACCGGCCGAGGGCCGGTGTACGGGTGCGGCGGGGTGCTCGGCACGAACGGCTGCGACTCGCTCTCCTCCATGCGGTGGTAGATCTCGAGCTGGACCGCCTTGGGGTTGCGGACCTGCTCGAAGACCGCCTCGCCGTGCTCGCCGCCCGACTTGACCTGGAGGTTCCCGACGCCGATCACGCGCCCCAGCAGGGACTGGGAGTAGGTCACGTCGTCGATGCGCTCCAGCGGGATCTCGCGCGCGTACTTGGCGACCAGGCCGGTGCGGAAGATGAGCCGGTCGGTGGTGAGCACCAGGTGGGTGGTGGCCCAGCGGGCGACCCGGGGGCCGACCCAGATGGCGAGCACGGCCACCGCCACCACCTGCACGACCATGCGTGCCGGTGTCTGGAACGTGCCCCCTGGCATGGCCCCGTAGGCCAGCGTGGCCACGACCAGCACCAGCAGGGTCATCAGGATGGACGGGACCAGCGTCCACCAGTGCGGCCGGAGGTCGTAGACGACGTGCTCGTCCTCGCCAAGGAGGCGCTCCGGGAACGCCATGTGCGCGACCTCCTCCCCCGTGGCTGGCCCACGATCGAGCGTAGCAACGGCCTCGATCCCCCTCAAGGACGGGTCAGCGCCACCAACCGGGACCAAGCGGGCCAGAGGTTGACCAGCCCTGGCCCTCGGAGCTGTACTGCGCCCATACCGATGCGATTTTGCAACTCCTCGGGGTGACCGTAGGTTCTCACCGCGCGGCGACGGGTACGGGTCATGATCCCTTCCGGGACGCGCCCGACCGGCCGCCCGGATCGCCGAGGCATGGGGCCGATCCCGGCTCCGCGGGCTCCGAGGCAGAGGTTCGCGCATGCACGCAGATCTGACGCGGCACCGCCTCGCCGTGCTGGCCAGGACCGCCCTGGTCGTCGCGCTCGTGGGTGGGTGCACCACCGAGATCAGCTCGGCCGCGTCCCGCAGCCAGGCGGAGCGCGCGGCAGAGGCGATGTCGGCCCCGGCTCGTGGCTTCACCACCCCGCCGGCCGCCCTGGCCGGCAAGGCGGTGCCGCTGCCCATCTACTACCTGCGCACCACCGGCGGCGCCCGGTACCTGGTGCCAGAGCGCCATCGGGTCCAGGTGACCGCCTCCCTCGCCGAGAGCGCCGCGCGCGAGCTGCTGGCCGGGACGCCTGTCTACCCTGGCTCGACCCGACCGTTCCCGTCAGGCAGCCACCTGCTCGGCTTCAGGCTGGACGGGGCGACCGCGGTGGTGGACCTCTCCGGTGAGGTCGTCCGCGTCCCCGGCGGCCCCGAGGCTGCCAGGCAGGCCGTGCAGGCGCTGGTCTGGACGGTGACCAAGGCCGCCGACGTCCGCCGCGTGCTGGTCAAGGTGGAAGGGCGGACCTCGGGGACGGTCGGCGGGCGGCCCCTTGGCGACCTCTGGGGGCCTCATGCGAGCCGGGAAGGGCTGACCCGCGACGAGCGCCTCCGGCTGGCCCCGATCGTGCTGCTGGAGCCGGTCCCCGGCACGCGTGTGGCCGGTGGGCGGCTGGTGGTCAGGGGCGAGGCTGGGGTGGCCCACGGGGTCGTCAGCCTGCGGCTGCGCGACCGGGAGGGGACGGTCGCCGCCCAGGGCTTCACCAGTTCCGACGTCGAGGCCCCGGCACGGGCGCCGTTCTCCGGCTCGCTGGCGTTCGACCCGCCGGCCAGGCAGGAGGACTGGACGCTCGAGGTGTTCGAGGCCAACCGGGCCGACGGCTCGGTGCGCTACTCGGTCGAGCTGCCGGTCAAGGTCGGCGGCTGACCGGCCCCACCGGCTCCCCCGCCCGCAGGTGCTCCACGTCACCGCTGGCCAACTCCACCTCGCCGCCGGCCGGCGTGCGGATGAGCAGGCCGCCGTTGGCGCCGAGCCCGACCGCGACGCCGGTCACCGGGTCGCCGCCGAGCAGGTCGGCCCTGACCTGCCGCCCCAGCGTGCCGAGCCGCGCCTGGTAGGCGGCCAGGGTCGGGCCGGCCGCACCGGCCGCCAGCGCCCGGTAGCCGGCGGCGAAGCGCTCGGCCCACCCGGCCAGCAGCGCCACCCGGTCGACCGCGCCGCCGGCGGCCAGGCTGAGGCTGGTCGCCCTGCCGGCCAGCTCGGGTGGGAAGTCACCGGGCCCCTGGCCGACGTTCACCCCAAGGCCGAGGAGCACCCATTCCAGCCGGCTGCCGTCAATGCGCGCCTCGGCGAGCATGCCGGCGACCTTCCGCCCGCCCACCTCGAGGTCGTTCGGCCACTTGAGACCGACAGAGACGCTCGGTGGCCTGCGCCGCTCCGCCCACCTCGCTACCGTGCTACCCCCCCCGGCCAGCACGGCGGTGGTCGCGTCGGCCAGGGCGACCCCGGCGGCGGCGCTGACCAGCCAGGCGCGCGCCGGCGGGAGGCTTGGGCGGAGCACCACCGTGACCAGCAGCGACGTGCCTGGCGCGGCGAGCCAGCTCCGGCCGAGGCGGCCGCGTCCGGCGCTCTGCGCGTCGGCCACCACCGTGGCCCCCTCCGCCGCCCCGGCCGCGGCCAGCTCCGCCGCCCTGGCCATGGTGCTCGGCAGCGCCGCGGCCACCTCGACCGGGCCGAAGAAGGATGGCAGGGCGGCACGCACCCTGCCGGCGTAGTCCTCTGACGCGCCCGGCATGACGCCGGGTAGCGTACCCCCGTACCGGCAGACGCTCCTGGCTGGTGGCCGACTCCCTACAATGCCGCCAGCGGCTCCGCACGCGCCGGTGCCGGAGGAGCGGGAGGTGTCCGTGGCGCCACAGTACCGACCGAAGACCATGAAGGAGCGGATCGACGAGCTGCGCGACCGCCGGGAGCAGGCGCTGCACCCAGGCTCCGCCAAGGCGGTGGAGGTCCAGCACGACAAGGGCAAGCTGACCGGGCGCGAGCGGATCGACGCCCTGCTCGACCCTGGCTCCTTCGTCGAGCTGGACGCGTTCGCCGTGCACCGGGCGACCGCGTTCGGCATGGAGCGCAAGAAGGTCCCCGGCGACGGCGTGGTCACCGGCTACGGCACCGTCGGCGGCCGCCGCATCTGCGTCTACAGCCAGGACTTCACCGTCTTCGGGGGGTCGCTCGGCGAGGTCATGGCGGAGAAGATCTGCAAGGTCCAGGACCTCTCGGTGCGTATGGGCGTGCCCTGCGTCGGCATCAACGACTCGGGCGGGGCGCGCATCCAGGAAGGCGTGGTCGCGCTGTCCGGCTATGCCGAGATCTTCTGGCGCAACGTGCAGGCGTCAGGCGTGGTGCCGCAGCTCTCCCTGATCATGGGCCCGTCGGCCGGCGGGGCGGTCTACTCCCCGGCGATCACCGACTTCATCCTGATGGTCAAGGAGACCTCGTACATGTTCATCACCGGCCCGGAGGTGGTCCGGGCGGTGACCGGCGAGGACGTGACCTTCGAGGAGCTGGGCGGCGCGATGACCCACGCCACCAAGTCGGGCACCGCCCACATCGCCGCCGAGGACGAGGACGAGTGCTTCGACCTGGCCCGGTCCCTGCTCGGCTACCTGCCACCGAACAACATGGAGGACCCGCCGCGGCGGGTGCCGACCGACGACCCCCGGCGCGAGGAGCAGAGCCTGGTCGACCTCGTGCCAGACAACCCCAACCAGCCCTACGACATCCGCGAGGTGGTCAAGCGGGTGGTCGACGACGGCGAGTTCCTCGAGATCCAGCAGGCGTGGGCCGAGTCGATCGTGATCGGCTTCGCCCGCCTGAACGGCCGCAGCGTCGGCATCGTCGGCAACCAGCCGCTGCACCTGGCCGGGGTGCTCGACATCAACGCCTCCATCAAGGGCGCCCGCTTCGTGCGCTTCTGCGACGCCTTCAACATCCCGATCGTGAGCTTCGTGGACGTGCCGGGGTTCATGCCAGGCACCAGCCAGGAGTGGGGCGGGATCATCCGGCACGGGGCCAAGCTGCTGTACGCCTACGCCGAGGCGACCGTCCCCAAGCTCACGGTGATCACCCGCAAGGCCTACGGCGGCGCCTACGACGTGATGGCGTCCAAGCCCCTGCGCGCGGACATGAACTTCGCCTGGCCGACCGCTGAGATCGCGGTGATGGGGCCGCAGGGCGCGGTGAACATCATCTTCCGCAAGGAGCTGGAGAAGGCCGACGACCCCGCCGCCCGCCGCGAGGAACTGGTGGCCGAGTACACCGAGCGCTTCGCCAACCCCTTCATCGCCGCCGAGCGGGGCTACCTCGACGAGGTGATCGAGCCCCAGACCACCCGGCCGCGGCTCTGCATGGCGCTGGAGATGTGCATCACCAAGCGCGAGCCCCGCCCGCCCCGCAAGCACGGCAACATCCCACTGTGAGCGCATCGGGGCGGGTCAGCGGCGCCGACGCCTCCTCGCCGGCGGGGCGGCGGCCGCGCGCGGGCGAGGCCCGCGTCACCGTGGAGGCGGCCTTCCCCGCCGCGCCCCTCGAGCCCCGCGCCCGCCTGCTCACCGGGCTCGCCGGGCTGCTCGCGGTGGCGGCGGCGGTGGTGCTCGCGCTCGTCTCGGACCGCGGGCTGCTGCTCGTCCTCGGCGCCCCCAGCCTGTTCCTGGTGATCCTGGCCGTCCCGCTCGCCTTCTCCCCCGCCGGCTACGCCGTCGGGGGACGGGAGCTGGTGGTGCTCCGCCGTGGCGTGCGGCCGCTGGTGTTCCCGCTGGGCAGCCTGGCGGCGGCCAGGCCGACCGCCATGCCGCGCAGCGTCCGCCTGCCCGGGTCGGGGGGACTGTTCGGCTGGTGGGGCTCGTTCGCCAACCGCGACTGGGGCCGCTTCAAGGCCTACGCCACCGACCGGCGCCGCGGTGTGCTGCTCGAGTGGCCCGGCTTCAGGCTGTTCATCTCCCCGGAGGACCCCGAGAGGCTGTGCCAGGCCGTGGTGGAGCGGCGGCGCGGCCGGTCGAAGGGAGGGCCGGCGTGACCGGCGACGCCAAGCCAGGCGACATCGTGGTGCTGCGCACCCCGGACGGGCTCCGCTTCCAGGTCGTCAAGGGCAGCCTCGAGTCCGAGCAGTCGGACGTGCTGGCGCTCGCCATCGACCGCCTGGTCGCGCGGGAACGCGACCGCGACATCGGCCCATGGGCCACCAGCACCCGCCCAGGGATCGGCGTCCGCGCCTACGAGCCGGGCAGCCGTTGGGGCCAGAGCCTGCGCTCGTGGTGGGGCCGCGAGCCCTGAAGCCTTGTGATTTCGTGCACGACCGGTGGGACGGTCAGGCGCCCCTGGCGTGGGCGTGGCGCTCCCAGCGGCCGAAGGCGCGCCGGTGGTCGAGCTTGGCCTGCGCCGGGTCGAGCCGGGTCCACAGCGCGCGCCGCTCGCCCTCGGAAAGGCCACCCCAGGTGCCGTACGGCTCCCGCATGGCGATCGCATAGGTCGAGCAGACCTCGAGCACCGGGCAGTCGGCGCAGACCTGCTTGGCGGCGAGCTCGCGTCGCGTCTTGCGGGGCCCGCGCTCACCCTCGGGCGAGTAGAACAGCGTCGTGTCCACGCTCCGGCAGGCCGCCTCCATCTGCCAGGACCAGAAGCCCTGCAGGGTCGCTGCCCAGCTCCGGGCGACGCCTTCGCTCACGTCGGTTCCCTCCCGCTTCCGGTGCGTCGAAGAGGACGGAAGGTCCCCGTGAGGTGCTCGCACGGCCTGCCCCCCCGACGGATCCGTACAAGGTAGTTCGCTGTGCAAACTTCGCGCAAGGAACCAGACAAGCAACGCGACCCGGTCTGAGCTGGCCCGGACGCGGCGGCATCCTGGATCGCAAGCCGCCGCGACGGCGGTCTCGCGGCCGGGTGGGCTACGCTACCGGCGATGTCCGGGGTCTGGGGGTCAAGTAGCCCCGGATGGACGAGGGCGTCTGGGGCTCTAAGGGAGGCAGCGAGCGTGGAGAGGGTCCTGGTCGCCAACCGTGGCGAGATCGCCGTGCGCGTGCTGCGGGCCTGCAAGGAGCTTGGCATGACCGGCGTCGCGGTCTACGCCGACCCCGACCGCGACGCCCTGCACGTCGAGCTGGCCGACGAGGCCTACCACATCGGCGAGGCCACCCCGTCCAAGAGCTACCTCAACGTCGACCTGATCGTGGAGACCGCCAAGCGGGCACGGGCCGACGCGGTCCACCCCGGCTACGGCTTCCTGGCCGAGAACGCGGCCTTCGCCCAGGCGGTCATGGACGCGGGTATCCGCTGGGTCGGGCCGCCGCCTGCCGCCATCGCCGCCATGGGCGACAAGGTCGAGGCGCGCAAGGTGGCCGAGCGGGCCGGCGCGCCGCTGGTCCCCGGCACGATCGAGCCCCTGACCGGACCGGACGCCGCGGTCGCGTTCGGCTCCGAGCACGGCTACCCGATCGCCCTCAAGGCCGCCTTCGGTGGCGGCGGCAGGGGCATGAAGGTGGTGCGCGACGCCGAGGAGGTCGCCGGGGCGCTCGAGTCGGCCGAGCGCGAGTCCAAGAGCGCCTTCGGCCGCTCCGAGATCTACGTCGAGCGCTACCTCGAGGCGCCCCGCCACGTGGAAGCCCAGATCCTGGCCGACGGGCATGGCGAGGTGGTGTTCGTCGGCGAGCGCGACTGCTCGATGCAGCGCCGTCACCAGAAGCTCATCGAAGAGGCGCCAGCGCCCGGCCTGCCCGACGAGGTCAGGGCGGCGCTGGGCAAGGCGGCCTGCGACATCGCCAGGGTCGCCGACTACGTCAACGCCGGCACCATCGAGTTCCTCTACGACCCCCGCACCGCCAACTTCTACTTCCTGGAGATGAACACCCGCCTCCAGGTCGAGCACCCGGTCACCGAGCTGGTCGCCGGCGTCGACCTGGTCCACGCCCAGCTCAGGGTGGCCGCCGGCGAGCCCCTGCCGTCCGGCTGGAGCAGCCTGGGCCGCCGCGGCCACGCCATCGAGGTGCGCATCAACGCCGAAGACCCCGGCGCCAAGTTCATGCCGGCCCCCGGCCCGGTGCTGGGCTGGCGCGAGCCGTCAGGTCCGGGCGTGCGGGTCGACGCCGGCGTCCGCGCCGGCTTCACCGTCCCCCAGGCCTACGACTCGCTGCTGGCCAAGCTGATCGTCTGGGGTGAGGACCGTGACCAGGCTCGGGGCCGCATGCTGCGTGCCCTCGACGAGTTCGTGATCGAGGGCGTGCCCACCACCATCCCCTTCCACCGCCTGGCCATGCAGGACCCGGCATTCGCCGCCGGGGACGTCTCCACCATCCTGGTCGAGCAGGGCATGGACCTGTCCGCCCTGGCCGGGACCGCACCGGTCGAGGACCGCGACCAGCTCGGCAAGCCGACGCCAAGGCGCATGGTCATCGAACTGGACGGCAAGCGCTTCGACGTCAACGTGTTCCCGCAGGAAGAGGTCAAGATCCCCGAGCGGACGCGGACACCGCGCTCGCCCAAGGCCCTCGAGCGGGCGCGGGCCGAGCTGGGCGGCCCCGGCAAGGAGGTCGTCAAGACCCCCATGCAGGGCACCATCGTGAAGGTGCTGGTGGCCAACGGCGACGCCGTCACCCCGGGGCAGACCCTGGTGGTCCTCGAGGCGATGAAGATGGAGAACCACGTCACCGCGCACCAGGCCGGCACCGTCTCCGAGCTGAACGTCGCCGAGGGCGACACCGTCCCGACCGGCGCCACCATCGCCACCATCGAGGCGACCTGACCGCCAGGGCCGACGGCGCCCTGGTGGCCGAGATCCGGGCCGGGCTGGCCGAGGTCGCCCGGTACGTGGACCGCACCGGCGACGCGCTCGGCCCGCTCAGCCGCCGGGAGGCGCTCAAACACGTCCCAGGCAGGGCATAGGCCCGCGGAGGCAGCCTGGGAAGCAGGGCGGGCGTCCGGGGGTTTACCAAGGTGCCGATGTCAACGGACGACACCGCACCACCCACCGAGCGACCCCGAATCTGGCCCTGGAGCCAACCCGCCACGCCATGGAGGCCGGCATGCCCAGGTTCATCGCAGTCGTCGACCTCTCCCCGGTCGCGCACGCGGATCTCATCGGACCGCGCCAGCGCTTCGCTGTCGCCCAGAGCTACCTCGCCCACCGCGGCATCACCGTCCACACCACCTTCCGGCTCGACGGGACCCAGCACCTGCTCGTCCTGGACAGTGCCGTCTCCCCCACCCGGAACCTGAACCGCGCCCTCGCCCGCGCCTGGCCGGCGGCGGGCGAGCGCCCCGGCCTGGCACGGGTGGTCAACGCCGAGCCCTGGATCCGACGCGACGACGGCGGCAGCCTCCACCGCACCCCGAGCATGCGGCGCTCGGAGCTGAAGGCAGGCTAACGCGCCGGTCGAGCAGGTAGGCGGTCAGGCATTCCTCATCGCTGCCTCGCTGGTTGCGACCTGACGTGGGCCCAGGTGCTCAGGTGGGTGCGGGCCAGACCTCCATGAACCTTCCGTTCTTCTCGTCTCGTATCTCCTCCCAGACGGGAGATGGCGCCGGCACCGGTGACACCAGGGGTGACCGACGGCACCGGGAGGTTGTGCCGCTTGGCACAGACGTCCGGTGGTGCCTCCCCCGATGGTGAAGGAACACAAGCGGCGGGACGGCGAGGAGGACGAGCATGGCGGCAGGCATTGGCGAGAACGAGGCCACCATCGACCGGCTGGGGACCCCGGTCTCGGTTCCCACCAGACCGGCGGCGGCCGAGCGGATCATCCGGCGGATGGTCGCGGCGGTCGGGCGCGGCGTCGCGAGGATGGCGGCGAGACGCCGGCGGCGGGACGACGCCGGTCAGGGGGAGGAGTTCACCAGGTCCTTGGCGGCTGGGCTCAGCCGGGGGCTGACGCTGTTCGTCGACCACCGGACGGCGCCGCGCCGCGGGCCTAGCGGGCGTTGAAGTAGATCGCCTCGGGGTGGTGGACGACGATCGCCGAGGTGGACTGCTCGGGGTGGAGCTGGAACTCCTCGGAGAGCTCCACGCCGATGCGCTCCGGCCGGAGCAGCTCGAAGATCTTGGTCTGCTCCTCCAGATCGGGGCAGGCCGGATAGCCGAAGGAATAGCGCGCCCCACGGTAGCCGAGGTCGAACAGCTGCTCCAGATCGTCGGCGTCCTGCCCGGCGATGCCGAGCTCCTCGCGGATGCGCTTGTGCCAGTACTCGGCCAGGGCCTCGGCCATCTCCACGGTGACGCCGTGCAGCTCCAGGTACTCGCGGTAGCGGTCGGCGGCGAACAGCTTGGCGGTCGCCTCGGAGGCGGCCCGGCCCATGGTCACCACGGTGAACGCGACCACGTCGCGCTCGCCCGATGCCACCGGCCGGAAGTAGTCGGCCAGGCAGAGGCGCCGGTCGCGGCGCTGGCGGGGGAAGTGGAAGCGGAGCCACTCGCTGCCGTCGTCGCGCCAAACGACCAGCTCGTCGCCGTCGGCGTTGCACGGGTAGTAGCCGTAGACCACCGCGGGACGGAGGATCTGCTCGGCGATGGCCTCGTCGAGCAGGGCGCGCAGCCGCGGCCTTGCCTCGGTTTCCAGGGTGTGGCGCCAGCCCTGGATGCCGCCGCTCGGGCGGAGCTGCCACTGGCCGCGGAACAGGGCCGACTCGTTCAGGTAGGCGGCGATGTCGCGGACCGGGATCCCCTTGACCACCCGGGACTCGCCCAGGAACGGCGCCGTCGGCACGGGCACGTCGGTGGCGACGTCGGAGCGGGCGGCCTCGGCGGTGTCCGGCAGCGGGGCGGGCCCGCGCGCGGTGGCCCTGGTGGCCACGCGTGGCGCGCGCGCCGGCTCCTTCTCCACCGGCACGCCAGCGACCTTCTCCTCGCGGAGCTGGTCCATCACCCTGAGGCCGGCGAAGGCGTCGCGGCAGTAGAACACCCGGCCCTTGTAGAGCTGCCGCAGGTCACCCTCGACGTAGGTGCGGTTCAGCGCCGCCCCGCCGAGCAGGATCGGGTAGGCGTCCAGGCCGCGCGCGTTCAGCTCCTCCAGGTTCTCGCGCATCACCACGGTCGACTTGACCAGCAGGCCCGACATGCCGATGGCGTCGGCCTCGACCTCCTCGGCCTTCTCGATGATCGAGGCGATCGGCTGCTTGATGCCGAGGTTGTGGACCGTGTAGCCGTTGTTGGTGAGGATGATGTCGACCAGGTTCTTGCCGATGTCGTGCACGTCGCCCTTGACGGTGGCCAGCACGATGCGGCCCTTGCCTCCCTGGTCGGCCTTGTCCATGTGCGGCTCCAGCACGGCCACCGCGGCCTTCATCACCTCGGCCGACTGCAGCACGAAGGGGAGTTGCATCTCGCCGGCGCCGAACAGGTCGCCGACCGTCTTCATGCCGGCGAGCAGCACCTCGTTGATGATCGCCAGGGCAGTGCGGTCCTGGAGGGCCTCCTCCAGGTCGGCTTCGAGGCCCGGGCGGACGCCGTCGACGATGCGGCGCTGCAGGCGCTCGTCGATCGGCAGGGCGGCGAGGTCCTCGGCGGAGGCGGAGCGGGTCGCCTCCTTGCCCTCGAACAGGGCCATGAACACCTGCAGCGGGTCGTAGCCGTCCCGGCGCCGGTCGTAGACCAGGTCAAGGGCGACCTGGCGCCGCTCGTCGTCGATGCGGTCCATCGGCAGGATACGGGCTGGCGAGACGATCGCCGCGTCCAGGCCGGCCTCGCGCGCCTCGTGCAGGAACACCGAGTTGAGCACCTGCCTGGCGGCCGGGGAGAGCCCGAAGGAGACGTTGGACACGCCCAGGATGGTGCGGGCTCCTGGCAGCTCGGCCTTGATCCGCCGGATCGCCTCGATGGTGGCGACGGCGTCGCCCCGCAGGTCCTCCTGGCCTGACCCGAGCGGGAAGGTGAGCGCGTCGAAGACCAGGTCCTCGGCTTCCAGCCCGTGCTTGCGGATGGCCAGGTCGTAGATGCGGTGGGCGACGCGCAGCTTCCAGTCGACGTCGCGGGCCTGGCCCTCCTCGTCGATCAGCAGCGCCACCAAGGCCGCGCCGTACTGCCTGGCCATCGGGCAGACGGCGTCCATGCGGTTCTCGCCGTCCTCCAGGTTGATGGAGTTGATGATCGCCCGGCCGCCGAACCGCTTCAGCCCCGCCTCGATCACGTCGGCCTGGGTCGAGTCGAGCATGATCGGCATGGTGGACTGGTGGGCCAGCCGCTCGGCCAGCACGTCCATATCCGGGACGCCGTCCCTGCCGACGTAGTCGACGCAGACGTCGAGCACGTGGGCGCCCTCGCGGATCTGGTCCTTGGCGATCCGGACCATGCCGTCGAGGTCGCTTTCGAGCATCAGGTCGCGGAACTTGCGCGAGCCGTTGGCGTTGCAGCGCTCCCCCACGGTCAGGTAGGTGATGTCCTGGTCGAGCGGGACGGCCTGGTAGAGGCTGGAGAGCCCGGGCTCGTGGACGGGCTCGCGCGGCACCGGCTGGTGCCCGCCGACCGCCTCGACCACCTGGCGGATGTGCTCCGGGGTGGTGCCGCAGCAGCCGCCGACCACGTTGAGGCCGAACTCGGCCACGAAGCGGGTGTGCGCCTCGGCCAGCTCCGCCGGGGTGAGCGGGTACCACGGGCGGCCGTCGCGGAGCTCGGGCAGGCCGGCGTTGGGCAGGCAGGACAGCCGCGTGCGGGCGTGCTGGGCGAGGTGCCGGAGGTGCTCGCCCATCTCCGCCGGGCCGGTGGCGCAGTTCATGCCGATCAGGTCGACGCCGAGCGGCTCGACCGCGGCCAGCGCGGCGGCGATGTCCGAGCCGAGCAGCATCTGGCCGGTGGTCTCCACGGTCACCTGCGCCATCAGCGGCACCTTGCGCCCGGCCCGTCGCATCCCCGCGAAGGCACCGGCCACCGCCGCCTTGAGCTGCAGCAGGTCCTGGCAGGTCTCCACCAGCAGCACGTCGGCGCCGCCGTCGAGCAGCCCGAAGGCCTGGTCGCCGTAGGTCGCGCGGAGGATGTCGTAGGTGGTGTGGCCGAGGGTGGGCAGCTTGGTGCCCGGCCCCATCGAGCCGACCACCCAGCGCGGACGCCCGTCGCCGGCGAAATCGTCGGCCACCTCGCGAGCGAGCCTGGCCGCGGCCTGGTTCAGCTCGACCACCCGGTCGGCGAT
Organism: Actinomycetota bacterium; assembly: GCA_035535495.1. Lineage (GTDB taxonomy): Bacteria > Actinomycetota > CALGFH01 > CALGFH01 > CALGFH01 > DASUZB01. The sequence goes on from DATLQA010000253.1 coordinate 26,050, forward strand.
GCCGTACTCGCCGAGCACGATCGCCGTCGACCCGAAGGAGTTGGTCTCGACCGCGTCCGCGCCGGCCTCGAAGTACGCCGCGTGCACGTCCTTGACCACGTCCGGCCGGGTCACGCAGAGGATCTCGCTGCACCCCTCGAGCTGCTGGTAGTCGTCCAGGGAGAGGTCGGCCGCCTGCAGCATGGTCCCCATGGCCCCGTCGAAGACCAGCACACGCTCGTTCAGCGCGGCCTCGAAGTCGCGATTCATGAGCACGTAGGGTAGCTGATCACCCCAAACGCTACCTATCCACAGGCCGCGGCTCGTGACGGTGCCGAGACCGATCGGGGACTGCGTTGATATGGTCCCGATCGACTTTTGTGACAGGCTCTGCTGAGACTGAGGGGCAGCCGCCCCGCTCTGGGTGCCGCACCGGGGGTCAAAGGTCCATGCGTCCCATCCGCTCACTCCTCGCCATGCTGGCCGTCGCCACCATCGCGCTCACCGGCTGCGGCCAGGGAGACGCCAACGGCGACGCGACCAGCCAGACCACCCCCGCCGTCACCCCGAGCAGCACCAGCGCGGGCTCGACCGGCGCCACCGCCACCACCAAGCCGGGCAGCGAGCAGGCGGTGGCCGCCGCGCGCCAGTTCCTGCGCGGCGAGGTCGGCATGGGCGAGCTGGTGGCCGGCCCGTTCAAGGCCACCGGGTCCGACACCGGCGAGCTCAGCTTCCGGCTCAAGTACGGCGAGGGCGGCCGCCCCATGCCCGCCACCGCGCCCCAGACCACGGTGCGGCTGCAGCGCTACGCGAACGGCTGGGCCGTGACCGGCACCTCGAGCAGCAACATCAGGGTCGGCGACCCGGTCCGCTTCGAGCGCATCGCCTCACCGGTGGCCGTGGCCGGGAGGGCCAGTGCCTTCGAGGGCACCGTGGAGGTGCTGGTGACCGAGGACCGCACCGGCAAGGACCGGGCGCTCGGCCGCGGCGTCGTCACCGGCAGCGGCACCGCCGAGCTGGGCCCGTTCAGCGGCCGGATCAGCTTCAGCAAGCCGACCGCCGACGCCGGCTGGGTCCTGTTCTACACCGAGAGCGAGGCCGACGGGGTCGGCATCCTCGAGGCGACCGCCCTGCGCATCCGCTTCGCCGGCGCGTAGGCGGTTCCACCGGGTGACCTCCCGCCACCCGCCCGGTCCCCCGATCCCGCGGGCTCCGGGCCTGGCGGTCCTCCGGCCCCGGGCTCGCTGCGTCGAGCCCGGGGCCGCCCGCATCACCCGAGGTCGAAGTACTCTGAGACGGTGACCACGCCCGACTTGTCCAGACGCCCCGAGCGGGCGGCCGAGCCGGCGGAGCCGCCCGCGCTGCCGGACCGGCGCGTGCTCCGTGACGAGGTGCTGCTGGTCCTGTTCCTGTCGCTTGCGGCGTCGGCCCTGTACTCGCTGGTCAACCTGGTCTCCGCGCCGATCAGGGGGGTCTCGGCGCCGCTGTACCCGCGGGCCGCGCTCGCCTACCAGCTCCTCGACATCGGCACCTCGCTGGTGCCGGTGGCGCTGGTCGCGCACCTGCTGCACCGCTCGCGCGAGTCGTTCGACAGCATCGGGCTGGACCTGCGCCGGCCCCTGCCCGACCTCGCCCTCGGCACCGTCCTGGCCCTCATCGTCGGGACGGTCGGCCTGGTCGTCTACGCCATCAGCGTGCAGCTCGGCTGGAACCGGTCGGTGGTGCCGGTGCCCCCCACCGGGTACTGGTGGACGGTGCCGCTGCTGCTGCTCGGCGCGCTCCGCAGCGGCCTGCTCGAAGAGGTGATCGTCTGCGGCTACCTGCTGCGCCGGCTCGACCAGCTCGGCTGGTCGCCCCGCAGGGCGCTGGCCGCCAGCGCCCTGCTGCGAGCCAGCTACCACCTCTACCAGGGCTACGGCGGCTTCGTGGGCAACCTCGCCCTCGGCCTCTTCTTCGGCCGCATCTACCAGCGCCGCCAGCGGACCACCGCGCTGGTGGTGGCGCATTTCCTCCTCGACGCCGGCGCCGGGCTCGGCTACCTCGCGCTGCGCGGCCGGGTGTCCTGGCTCCCCTGAGCGTCGTCAGGACCGGTAGTGGCCCTGGACGCGGATGGCCAGGCGGCGGGCGCATTCCTGGATCGAGCCGGCGAACGACGGGTAGACCTGGAACGCCTGGGTGAGCTGGTTGGCCGAGAGCCGGTTCATGGTCGCCACCGAGACGGGGGCGATCAGGTCGGAGGCGTAGCCGGCGACCACCGCGCCGCCCACGATCGTGCCCGAGCCGGGCCGGGCGAGCAGCTTGACGAAGCCGTCCTCCAGGCTGGCCATCTTGGCCCGGGAGTTGCCTGACAGCGGCAGGGTCTCCACCTCGACCTCGATCCGGGCCGCGGCGGCGCGCTGCTCGGACAGGCCGACGGTGGCGATCTGCGGGTCGGTGAAGATGGTGGCCGCGACCGCGTCCCAGCGCAGCGGGGCCACCGCCTGGCCCAGCAGGTGCCACATGGCGATGCGGCCCTGCATGGCGGCGACCGAGGCGAGCATCAGCTTCCCGGTGACGTCGCCGGCGGCGTAGATGGTGGGCACGGTCGTCCGGCTGACCCCGTCGACGAGCACCGCGCCCTGGGCGTCCACCTCGACGCCGACCTCTTCGAGGCCGATGCCGGCCGACTGCGGCACCTGCCCGATGGTCAACAGCACGTGGGTGCCCTCGACCGTCCGGCCGTCCTCCAGGAGGACCACGGCGCCGTCGGCGGTCCGCTCGACCTTGGCCGCCTTGGCGTTCTTCACCGTCCGGAGGCCGCGGCGCTCGAACACCTCCTCGATCACCATGGCGGCGTCGGGATCCTGCGTCGGCAGCACCCGGTCCCGGCTGCACACGAAGGTGACCTCGGAGCCGAAGCGGAGGAACGCGGTGGCGTACTCGGCGCCGGTGGCGCCGGCCCCCACCACCACCAGTCGCTTGGGTATCTCGGGCAGCCGGTAGACGTCCTGGCTGGACAGGATCACCTCGCCGTCGGTGGGCGCGGTGGGCAGCCGGCGCGGGTCGGACCCGGTGGAGATCAGGATGGCGTCGCCGGAGATCTCCTCGGTGCCGCCACCGGTGTGGGCGACCTCGACCGTCTGCCGGCTGACCAGGCGGCCGGTGCCGTTCATCACGGTCACGCCCGCCTCGAGCACCCGCCGTTGGATGTCCTCGGACTGGGCCAGGGCCAGATCCCGCACCCGCCGGAAGACGGTTCCGAGGTCGACCCCGGTGCGGGGCACCCCGTCGCCGTGGGTGGACTCGAAGCGCACCCCGAGCCCTGGCGCGGTCTCGATGGTGGAGAACGCCTGCGCCGAGGTGAGCAGCGTCTTGGACGGCACGCAGTCCCACAGCACGCAGGCGCCGCCCAGCCCCTCGTCGTTGACGATCACGACCTCCGCCCCGAGGTCGGCGGCGACCAGGGCGGCCTCGTACCCGCCTGGCCCGCCGCCCAGGATCACCACTCGCACGTCGCGTTCCATGCCCAGATGGTACCGGCGCTGGCCGTTGTAGAACCGCCGGCACCCGGACTCGTCCGGCACGCAGCCGCCCAGAAGCCGCGTGGCCGCACGATCCCCCCGCCGCGCGCATCGCGGGCGGCGGTCGCCGCCCTAGCCGGCTGGTTGTGTGCCCCCGGCCGACGCGCCGCCGAGCAGCGGCAAGGGCAGCGTCAGCGTCACCGAGATCGGGGGCAGCAGCGTCTGCCCGGTGTCCTGCGGGTCCGGGTTGGTGGTGGTGGTCGAGCTGCTCCCTGGCCCGGTCGTGGTCGGCATGCCACCGCCGCCACCTGGCGTGGTGGTGGACGGGAGCCCGCCAGGAGCGGTGGTGTCCGCGCCGCTCGGCGAGGTGGCCACCGGCTGCCCGCCGGGGACCGCCCCGCCTGCGCTGGTGTCGCCGGGCAGGGCAGCGCCGGCACCGCCGACGGCACCGCCGGCACCTGGCTGCCCGGCGCCCGGCTGGCCGGGCAGCCCGGCACTCTGGCCGCCGCCTGGTGGGGTGCCTGGCAGGGTGGTCGGCGCCTGCGCCGCACCGTACCGCCCGGGCGGCGCTTGCACCTGCCCGCTCGGTGGCGGCGTGCGGAGCGCGATCGCCAGCCCGCCGAGCAGGACCACGGTGGCCAGCAGGACCCCGAGCCACGCGACCGGCGCGCGCCTGGTGACGAACGGGAGACGGCGGAAGTCTTCCCAGCCGAGTTTCAGCCGGTACCAGATTCGTTGCATGTCGGAGCCCCCCCGGCTCATCCACGTCGTGAGGTGAGAAACCTACCGGCTTCAACCCGTGATTGCACATTCAGGTCATTTCAGGCAGGGGTGGGGCTGTGGACGACCGGCGGCGGGCGGCGCGGGGGCGATCTAGGGTCCGGGGATGAGCGTGCGCATCACCGACCTGCCCGAGCAGGAGCGGCCGAGGGAGCGGTTGTGGCGGCACGGGGTCGCCGCGCTGAGCACGGTCGAGCTGCTGGCGCTGGTGCTCAGGCAGGGGCGTGCCGGGCAGAGCGCGGTCGAGCTGGCGGCCGCCCTGCTGGCCGAGCACGGGTCGCTCCCCAGCCTGGCCGGCGCGGCCCCCGAGGAGCTGGCCGCGCACCCGGGGATGGGCCCGGCCAAGGCGGCCGCGCTGCTGGCGTCCCTGCGGCTCGGCCGCTGCGTCGACGGCGGCCAGGCGCCGGCCGTCGTCCGCCGGCCGGACGACCTGGCCGCGCTCGCGCGGCAGCATCTCGGCGGCCTCCGCCGCGAGCGGGTGCTCGTCGTCGTGCTCGACCCTGGCCACCGGGTCCGCCGGGTCGTCGGCGTCAGCGAGGGGAGCTCCAACCACTGCCTGGTCCCCGTCCGGGAGGTGCTCAACGCGGTGCTCCGCAACGACGGCACCGCCTTCGCGCTGGTCCACAACCACCCGTCCAGCGACCCCACCCCCAGCCCCGACGACCTCCGCGCCACCGGCCAGATCGCCGCCGCCGCCCGGACCGTCGACCTGCGCTTCCTCGACCACCTGGTCATCACCGACCGCGACTGGGCAAGCGTCCGAGCGGCCCTGCCCGGGCGCTGACCACCACCAGGACTGGGCCGCTCGCGATGCGTTGGGGTCAGGCGACGCGTAGCAAGGCGTTCATGAACGGAACGAACACCCAGAAGGCGAGGCCGAGCGCGAGCAGGTTGACCCGGCTGGCGAAGCCGCGGCGGCTCGCCGTGAAGGAGACGGCGGCGCCCACGAAACAGGCCAGGGCGAGGAAGTAGAACAGCGCTTGCAGGCTGACCGACATATCGGTGTCCTCCGCGTGCGACGGGCTGCTTTGCTTGGGGTTCCACCAGGACGCTCTGCCAAGCATTACGAGCGCACGGGCAGGCCGGAACCTTTCACCCCAAGGCGCCGGCGGCAAGCGGCAGTTCGGGGAGCGCCGTCCGCGAGGGCGCCTGGGCCTTGCCGCCGGGTCCTAGAAGGTCTCCGGCGGGCGGTAGGTGCCGAACACCTCGCGCAGGGCGTCGCAGACCTCGCCGACGGTGGCCATGCGGCGGAGCGCCTCGCGCATCGGGACCAGCAGGTTGTCGTGGCCGCCGGCGGCGTCGGCGAGGTCCGCAAGGGCGGCGCGGACCGCCTCGCCGTCGCGGCCGGCGCGGATGCCGGCGAGCGACTTCGCCTGGCCCTCCGCGATCGCCGGGTCGAGCTCGAGCAGGCTGATCGACTCCTCCTCCCCACCGGTGAAGCGGTTCACCCCGACCACCACCTTGGTGCCTGCTTCCACCGCGCGCAGGTGGTCGTAGGCGGACCGTTCGATCTCCTGCTTCTGGAAGCCCCGATCGATCGCGGCGACCGCGCCGCCGAGCTCGTCCACCCGCTGGATCAGCTCGCGAGCGCGCGCCTCGACCTCGTCGGTGAGGCGCTCCACGTAGTAGGAGCCGGCCAGCGGGTCGACCGTGTCGGTCACGCCGGTCTCGTTGGCCAGCACCTGCTGGGTCCGGAGCGCGAGCCGGGCGGCGGCCTCGCTCGGCAGGCTGAGGGCCTCGTCGAAGGAGTTGGTGTGCAGCGACTGGGTGCCGCCCACCGCCGCGGCCAGCGCCTGGTAGGCCACCCGTACCACGTTGTTGATCGGCTGCTGGGCGGTGAGCTGCACGCCGGCGGTCTGGGTGTGGAAGCGGAGCATGCGCGACTTCGGGTTCTCGGCGCCGAAGCGGCTGGCCATCAGGTCCGACCAGATGCGCCGTGCCGCGCGGAACTTGGCCGCCTCCTCGAACAGGCTGGTCCGTGCGACGAAGAAGAAGGCCAGCCGGGGGGCGAAGTGGTCGACCGACAGGCCGGCGTCGAGCGCGGCCTGCACGTAGGCGATCGCGTTGGCCAGCGTGAACGCCACTTCCTGGACCGGGGTCGCGCCGGCCTCGGCCATGTGGTAGCCGGAGATCGAGATGGTGTTGAAGCGCGGCAGGTGCTCGGCGCAGTAGCCGAACAGGTCGGTGGCGATGCGCAGGCTCGGTGCCGGCGGGTAGATGTAGGTGCCCCTGGCGATGTACTCCTTGAGCACGTCGTTCTGGACCGTGCCGGTGAGGGCGGCCGGGTCGACTCCCTGCTCCTCGCCGACCAGCTGGTACAGGAGCAGCAGGATGGCGGCCGGGGCGTTGATGGTCATGGAGGTCGACACCTGGTCGAGCGGGATGCCCTCGAACAGGCGGCGCATGTCGGCCAGCGAGTCGATCGCCACGCCGACGCGGCCGACCTCGCCGGCGGCCATGGTGTGGTCGGAGTCGTAGCCCATCTGGGTGGGCAGGTCGAACGCGACCGACAGGCCGGTCTGGCCGTGCTCGAGCAGGTAGCGGAAGCGCGCGTTGGTCTCCGCCGCGGATCCGAAGCCGGCGTACTGGCGCATGGTCCAGACGCGGCCTCGGTACATGGTCGGGTAGATGCCCCGGGTGAAGGGCGGTTCGCCGGGCTCGCCGAGCGCGCTGGCCGGGTCGAAGCCGGCCAGGTCGTCGGCTCGGTAGACGGTCTCGACCGGGATGCCAGACTCGGTCAGTCGCTCGTCCTCGCGCGCCATGGTCCCTCCAAAGTCGGCATCGCTCCGCTCCGACGCTGCAACGGCCGCCGACTGCAAGCGTACTAGTGAGTCCGTGGGTCTATCCTTCCGCCATGCTGCGGTTCCATCAGGCGACATGCGAGCTGCTCGGGATGCCACCGGTGGTGGACCTGCCGTCGCGTGCGGCCATCGCGGAGCGGGAACGCCAGCTCGGCGTCAAGCTCCCGGCCTCGGTATCGGAGTGGTACTCGCTCCCTGGGGCGATCAACGTCCTGGTCGGAGCGACCGACGACTACGCGATGCGGATCGAGGAGCTGGGAGAGCCGTTCGATGGCTGGGGCAAGGGTCCCCGGGACCTGGTCCGGGAGGGACTGGTGGTCATCCGGATCGAGAACCAGGGGGTGTGCAGCTGGGCGGTGCGCCTGGACGACGGCGCCGATCCCAGGGTGCTGATCGAGGTGGACTCGAAGCCGGACGCGGTGATCTGGCGGCTCCACGCGGCGAGCTTCTCCGACTACGTGCTCACGCTCGCGTGGGACGGGTTGGCGTTCGGGCTCCCGTTCGGGCTGGCGGCGCAGGACTCGCCGCTGGAGCGGCACGACCTGGCGTTGCTGGAGCGGGAGTTCGAGCAGCGGGACCGCACCTGGGGTTGGCCGGGTCACACCAACTACCGGTTCGAGCGCGGCGACCAGCGGGTCATCGTCTGGGACGGCGAGGGCCAGGCGGACTGGTGGCTGCTCGCGCCGACGGCCGAGGCGCTTGCCGGCCTGACGCGCACCCTGTGGGACTGTGGCGGGCTGGCCTCGTCGCTGTACGCGGCCTGCCGGGATCCCGGCGTCCAGGACGTGGCCGAGGAGGTCCTTGCCGCGCTCCGCGCCGGGCCCGGCTGACCAATCCGGGCAGGTCACTCGACCGAGAACTCGGCCAGGAAGCGGTTCAGCACGCCCTGGAAGCCCACCCAGTCGGCCGCGTTGGCCTGGAACTGCACCGCGTAGCGGTGCCTGGTGGTGGTCACCGCCAGGTCGTAGACCCGGGTCGAGCGACCCTTGAGGACGTAGGTGAACTCCCAGGCCGCCGCGCGCCAGCGCTCCCGGTACAGCGTCCGCTGCAGGGCGATGCGCCGGTAGTGGTCGTCGGTGTGGTCGGCCTTGAAGTCACGCTCGACCTGTTCCCAGGCGTCGAGCGGATCCTGGCGGTCCTTGCTGACCTCGACCCGGACGAACCGGGTAGGTTCGGCGGGGTCGCGGAACTCGGTCACCCCCGGCCTGCTGGTCTTCGCGTGGGTCCAGCGCGGTGGATACGCGAGGCGGAAGGCCGGATCGTGGTAGGCGGTCCAGGCGATCGTGGACGGCGTGGCCGTCGAGGACGGGGCGCCGGCGCCGCCGCGGTCGGGCCACGCGGCCCACTCGGGCCACTCGCCGCGCACCAGCGCCCACCCGAGCCCGCCCGCCAGCAGCACAACCACCGCGAGCACGCCGACACCGCGGCGCAGCCGGCGCCGCGGCCTGCCGGCGACCGCTGTCTGGTGCTGGTCCGAGACGGCCTCGAACTGGGCGGTCACGGTGGCGGCGGAGGGCTCCGACGCCAGCCGCGGGACGGTGGGCGACGCCGCCGGGGCCGTGCCCGCTGCGCCCTCGGTCGCCGCGCCGCGCCCGGCCGGTCCGTTAACAGCCGCCACCTTGCGCAGCAGGCGGCGCAGGTCCGGCGCTGTCGGGCGCGCGGCCGGCGGCTTGGTGAGCAGCCCGGCGAGCGCCGGGGTGAGCGGCCCGGCCCGCGTGGCCGGCCGGGGCTCGTCGTAGACGACCGCGGCCAGGGTGGCGAGCGGGCTGCCGCGGTCGAACGGGGGCACGCCCTCGACCGCGAAGTACATGGTGGCGCCGAGCGCCCACAGGTCGGTGGCGGGACCGATCGGCCCGAACTCGGCCTCGGCCTGCTCCGGTGCCATGTAGGCCGGCGAGCCGGCGAGCAGGCCGGTGCTGGCGGTCAGCACCGGGTCGCCCTGGACCGAGGCGATGCCGAAGTCGGCCAGCTTGGTGCTGCCGTCCGCCCGGACCATGACGTTGCCCGGCTTGACGTCGCGGTGGACGATCCCGACCCGGTGGGCGGCTTCGAGCGTGTCGAGCAGCGCCAGGCCGATGGCGGCCACCTCGTCGGGCGGCAGCGGGCCGCGCTCGTCGACCAGGTCGGTGAGGGTCGGCGCCTCGACCAGCTCCATCACGATGAAGGGGTGGCCGCCCTCGTCGAGGATGTCGTGGAGGGTGACGGCGCCGGCGTGGTTGAGGCGGGCGGCCACCCGGGCCTCGCGCATCACCCGGCGGCGGATCCGGGCCCGCTCGTCGTCGGGCAGGGTGGCCGGGACCTGGACCTCCTTGATGGCCACGTCGCGGCCGAGCACGGTGTCCCTGGCACGCCAGACCACGCCCATGCCGCCACGGCCCAGCGGGGGCGTCCGCATGGCGTAGCGGTCGGCGATACGGCGCTCGGAGCCGCTCTCCGGCATCTGCCCCCCTGCGTCGGTGGCATCCAGCGGCCGCAAGCCTAGATGGTGTGGAGCGTCTCCTCCACCGTGCGCCAGACCTCCCGGTCGGCCGCGGCCCAGTCGCTGTCGCGGGCGGTCATCACCACCGAGTAGCCCCAGCTGCCGAAGGCGACGTTGACGTGGCGCTCGTGCACCCGCTCGCCCTTATCCTCGTAGGTGTACTCGGTGATCACCGCGGGCTTGCCCTGGTAGGTGCCCTGTTGCTGGCCGATGAACTGGTAGCCGTCCAGGCTCCGGCGCGTCTCCTCCCACCTCTGGGAGGCGGGGAGCAGCGGGGCTGGAGGGGTCTGCGAGCGGATCTCGAACGACCGCTTCGCCTTGCCGTCCTCGAAGGTGGCCGTGTTGAACTCACTCTTGAGCACGTGGGCCTTCCAGCCCTTGGGGTAGGCCACCGCGTAGTGCCCCTTGGGGTTGTCCAGCAGCTTGAACCCGGCCGGCACGCCGGCCGCGGCCGGCTGCGGCGCGGTCGTCGCGGTCTGGCCGCCTCCCGATGCGGTGGTCCTCGATGCCGGCGTGGTGGTCGTCGGCGAGCTGGCGGCCGGGCCGCCCTTGGCTGCCGGAGACTCCCCGCCCCGGTCGCCCCGGAAGGCCCCGAGGATCAGCGCGACCACGAGCCCACCGGCGAGCGCCAGCCCCAGCAGGGCGAGCATCAGCGCCGCGCGCGGACGCGGCCCGGGAGTGACCGGCGCTGGGACCGGCAGCACCGGGCCCTGACCGGAGCGCGGCGCCGTCCCGGTCGGCCGGGACGGCGCCGGCCCGGGGATGGGCGCCGGTGCCGGACGCGCCGGCGGGTCCTCTGGCTCGTCGGCGGCCTGGGTTGCCGCCGCCGACTGGGCCTCGGCCCGGTCGGCAATCACCGCGGCTGCCGCCACCGACGCGGACCCGGCTTCCACCGGCTCGTGGGACGGGGCCTCCGCCGGCTCCCCGGACCGGGTGTCGGCGGCCGGCGCGTCGGACACTGGCACCGGGCCGGGCTCACCGGATGGCATGCGGGCCGTGGCCGCCTCGGACGGCGCCGGCGGCGTGGCCACCGGCTCCGGCCGCTCGGCGGTGGCGGGCTCCGGCTGCTCCGCGGTGGCGGGCTCCGGCTGCTCCGTGGTGACGGGCTCCTGGTCGCTGGGTGCGGTGTGCTCGACCGGGGTTGGTGGTGGGACCACCGGCAGCGGCGTGGTGTCGTGCGCGGCGGCGGTCGCTGGCGGGAACGGCGCGACCGCCGTGGTCGTCTGGGACCCGGGACCGGGGCCAGCGAGCCGCTCGAGCTGGCCGCGGAGCTGGCCGGCTGAGGGCCGTTCGGCCGGGGACTTGGCGAGCAGACCGAGCACCAGCGGCTCCAGCTCGCCGCCGCGTCGCATCGGGCGCGGCGGGTCGTTGACCACCGCCGTCAGGGTGGGCACCGCGCCGTTGCGGTCGAACGGCGGCTCGCCTTCGAGCGCGAAGTACATGGTGGCGCCGAGCGCCCACAGGTCGGTGGCCGGACCCGAGAGCTGCCCGCTGGCCTGCTCCGGTGCCATGTAGGCGGGCGAGCCGAGCACCAGGCCGGTGGCGGTGAGCTGAGGGTCGCCGGCCAGTGAGGCGATGCCGAAGTCGGCCAGCTTCACCCGCCCTTCGCCGGACGGGACCATGACGTTGCCCGGCTTGACGTCACGGTGGACGATCCCGACCCGGTGGGCGGCCCGCAGCGCGTCCAGCACCTGCAGGCCGATCGCGGCCACCTCGGCCGGCGGCAGGGGCCCCCGCTGCTTCGCCACCGCGGCGAGGGTGGGCGCCTCCACCAGCTCCATCACGATGAAGGTCCGCCCCTCCTCCTGGACCACGTCGTACAGCGTGACCACGTTGGGGTGGTTGAGGCGGGCGGCCGCGCGCGCCTCGCGCATGACCCTGGCGCGCATGGCTTCCAGGTCCCCGGCGGTCAGCGACAGGGGGAGCTGGACCTCCTTGATGGCGACGTCGCGGCCGAGCAGCTGGTCCCTGGCACGCCAGACGACACCCATGCCCCCCCGGCCGAGGATGTGTTCACGGGCGTAGCGGTCGGCGATGAGACGTTCGGGCGCGCGCTTGGCCATGAACTCCAAGCTACCCGTGCCCGGCGATGGCAACCACCTCGCGCCAGCCAGGCGGTCCCGCGCGCGAAGCCTGGCACACCCGCCGTGACCTGCTCGTCTGATCCAAACGACAGTGCTCAGCGGCGATGGTACAGTCCAGGGTGGCACGGCTTGGGACGCGGCCTGCCACCCCGACGCCGACCGGACGGCGGTTGCGAGCGCCCGGCGGCCGGCGCCCCGCCGGCCATGCCGCGCTCCCGGGGGAACGATCGCCACGGCGTGCCGTCCAGGAGGTGACCTCCCCGGGATGCAACGCCTCGGAACGCTCTACCGCGGCCGTGAGGGCATGTGGACCTGGGTCCTGCACCGGGTCTCGGGGGTCGCGATCCTCTTCTACCTGTTCGCCCACGTCGCCGACCAGGCCTTGGTCAACGTCTCACCGGAGGCGTACGACCGGGTCATGGACACCTACCGCAATCCCTTCGTCGGGCTGCTCGAACTCGGCCTGGCGGTGCTGATCATCTTCCACGCGCTCAACGGGCTGCGGATCATCCTGTTCGACTTCTGGTCTCAGGGGATCGTCAGGCAGCGCCAGATGCTGTGGGTGCAGGCCGTGCTGTTCCTGCTGCTGTCCATCCCGGCCGTGGTCGCCATCGGCGGCAAGATCCTCGAGGAGCTCTGAGCATGAGCGTGGACGTCCCGCCGGCGCCACTGCCCCGCTCGACCGCGGCCGACCGGCGCCAGCCGAAGATGGGCAAGGGCAACTTCGAGCTCTACGCCTGGGTGTTCATGCGCGTCTCCGGCGTGCTCCTGGTCCTGCTGGTGCTGGCGCACTTCGCCATCATGCACGTGCTCGGCGGCGGCCTCGACCGGGTCAACTTCGCCTTCGTCTCCGGCCGCTGGGCCAACCCGTTCTGGCGGGTCTACGACTTCGCCCTGCTCACCCTGGCGCTGCTGCACGGGGGCAACGGCCTGCGCGTGATCATCGACGACTACGCGCGTACCGCCTACCGGCGGCTGGTCTACCTGAGCCTGGCCGCCACCGTGGTCGGGCTGACCTGGGTGCTCGGCACGCTGACCATCTTCGCCTTCACCCCCAAGGGCTAGGAGCCCGACCCATGACCGAGCAGCACACCTACGACGTGGTGATCGTCGGGGCCGGCGGGGCCGGCCTGCGGGCCGCACTGGAAAGCTCCAGGCGCGGCCGGACGGCGGTGATCTCCAAGCTCTACCCGACCCGCTCCCACACCGGCGCGGCCCAGGGCGGCATGTGCGCGGCCCTCGCCAACGTCGAGGAGGACAACTGGGAGTGGCACACCTTCGACACCGTCAAGGGCGGCGACTACCTGGTCGACCAGGACGCGGCCGAGATCATGTGCCGCGAGGCGATCGACGCGGTCTACGACCTCGAGCACATGGGCATGCCCTTCAACCGCACCCCTGAGGGCAAGATCGACCAGCGCCGCTTCGGCGGCCACACCCACCACCACGGCGAGGGCGCGGTGCGCCGCTCCTGCTTCGCGGCCGACCGCACCGGCCACATGATCCTGCAGACCCTGTACCAGCAGAACGTCCAGCACGGCACCACCTTCTTCGACGAGTTCTACGTGCTCGATCTGCTGCTCGCCGACGGCCGCGCCGCCGGCGTGGTCGCCTACGAGCTGGCAACCGGCGAGCTGCACGTCTTCCGGGCCAAGAGCGTGGTCTTCGCCACCGGCGGCTACGGCAAGATGTTCCGGGTCACCTCCAACGCCCACGCGCTCACCGGCGACGGGCCGGCGGTCTGCTACCGCCGCGGCGTGCCCTTGGAGGACATGGAGTTCTTCCAGTTCCACCCGACCGGCCTGTACGGGCTGGGCGTGCTGCTGAGCGAGGCCGCCAGGGGCGAGGGGGGCATCCTGCGCAACTCCGACGGCGAGGCGTTCATGGCGCGGTACGCGCCCACCATCAAGGACCTGGCACCGCGGGACATGGTCAGCCGGGCCATCTACTCCGAGATCCGCGAGGGCCGCGGCGCCGGGCCCAAGGCCGACTACGTCTACCTGGACGTGAGCCACCTCGACCCGGCGGTGATCGACGCCAAGCTGCCCGACATCACCGAGTTCGCCCGCACCTACCTCGGGGTGGAGCCCAAGCACGAGGGCGTGCCGATCCAGCCGACCGCCCACTACGCCATGGGCGGCATCCCCACCAACGTCGACGCCGAGGTGGTCGCCGACGCGTCAGGCACCGTCCTGCCCGGGTTGTACGCGGCCGGGGAGTGCGCCTGCGTCTCGGTGCACGGTGCCAACCGGCTCGGCACCAACTCGCTGCTCGACATCGTGGTGTTCGGCCGGCGCGCCGGCATCCACGCGGCCGAGCATGCCGCCACCGTCGACCACGCCGAGCTGCCCGACGACCCGACCGGCGACCTGGTCCGCATGCTCGAGGAGCTCAGCGGCCGTCCCGAGGGCGAGCGGGCCGCCGCCGTCCGCGCCGACCTGCAGACCAGCATGGACGAGAAGGCCGGCGTGTACCGCACCGAGACGCTACTGAAGGAGATGGAGGACGAGCTGGGCACGCTCCGCGAGCGCTACAACCGCGTCTGGGTGCAGGACAGCTCCAAGCGCTACAACACCGACCTGCTGGAGATGGTCGAGCTCGGCTTCCTGCTCGACCTGGCCGAGGCGCTGGTGGTCTCGGCCAGGGCCCGCGAGGAGAGCCGCGGCGGCCATTACCGCGAGGACTTCCCGGCGCGGGACGACAAGAAGTGGCTCAAGCACACCTTGGCGTGGAAGACCGACGGCGGGATCAAGCTCGACTACAAGCCGGTGACCATGACCCGCTACGAGCCCATGGAGAGGAAGTATTAGCAGATGTCCGTGAAAGGACACCGCTGAATGGACGTCACCCTGAAGGTCCGCCGCTTCAACCCCGAGACGGACGCGGCCCCCCACTTCGAGACCTACCAGGTCCCGGCCAACCCGATGGACCGGGTCCTCGACCTGCTCCACTACGTGAAGTGGAACATCGACGGGTCGCTCACCTTCCGGCGCTCCTGCGCGCACGGCATCTGCGGGTCGGACGCCATGCTCATCAACGGCGCCAACCGCCTGGCCTGCAAGGTGCTGGTGCGTGAGGTCGGCGACCAGATCACGTTGGAGGCGCTGCGTGGGCTGCCGCTCGCCAAGGACCTGGTGGTCGACATGGAGCCGTTCTTCCGCTCCTACCGCTCGGTCCTGCCGTACCTGGTCAACGACGAGCCCGAGCCGGACAACGAGCGGCGGCAGTCGCCGGAGGAGCGGGCGCGCTACGACGACACCACCAAGTGCATCCTCTGTGCCGCCTGCACCACCTCCTGCCCGGTGTTCTGGGCCGACGAGGAGTACTTCGGGCCGGCCGCGATCGTCAACGCGCACCGCTTCATCTTCGACTCCCGCGACCGCGGCGCCGCCCAGCGGCTGGAGGTGCTGAACGACAAGGAGGGCGTCTGGCGCTGCCGGACCACCTTCAACTGCACCGACGCCTGCCCTCGCGGCATCAAGGTCACCCAGGCGATCCAGGAGGTGAAGCGCGCCCTGCTGTTCCGCAAGGTCT
>DATLQA010000254.1:0-27089 GCA_035535495.1 Actinomycetota bacterium
GGAGTCTGCCAGTTCCTCGGGCAGCTCGCGACCGGCTGGCCGGGTCACGCTCCGCTGGGCCAGTTGACCAGCGCGACGCCGGCGACCACCGCGGCGAAGCCGATGGCGAACGGCATGCTGCGCCGCTCGTCCAGCAGCCACACGCCCAGCAGGGCGGCGACCACCGGGTTGAGGTTGACGTAGACGGCGACCCGCGTCGGGGTCAACCGCGACAGGGCCGCGGTCCAGAGCAGGAACGCCAGCGCGCCGCCTGGCACGCCCAGGAACACCAGCAGGGCCAGCAGCCGGCCGTCGAGCCGGCCGAGCGCCGGGAGGAGGCCCTCGACCAGCGCCGCGGGCACCAGCAGCACGCAGCCGAACAACATCGCGTAAGCCGTGACCGTGACGGCCTGGTCGCGGGCGAGCGCCCGCTTGGCGAGCACGCCGTACACGGCGCCGAGCAGCGCGGTCAGCAGCAGCAGGCCGTCGCCGACCAGCGCGCGTCCCCCGGCGCGGAAGGCGGCCGGCTCGGCGAAGGCCAACGCGATCCCCAGCACCGACACGACGACGCCGACGAACTGGCGAGCCGACAGACGCTCGCCGGCGACGCGGCGGGCCAGCCAGACACTCCACAGCGGCATCGAGGCCAGCATCAACGCCCCCCTGGACGCTTCGGTCCAGCGGAGCCCGGCGTTGAACGTCACCGGGAACAGGGTGAACAGGACCGCGCCGATGACCACCAGCAGCGGCAGGCTGCGGCGCTGGACGCGCAGCAGCCTGGGCGAGACCACCAGCAGGGTGCCGACCAGCAGCAGGGCGGCCTGGCCGAACCGCAGCACCGCCAGGCTGAGCGGTGGGATGTCCCGGACGGCGACCCGGACCGCCACCACCGAGGCGCCGAACAGCAGCGCCGCCACCGCGGCGCTGAGGTTGGCGCCCAGCCCCGCGCGGACGGCGGTGTGGCTGGCGGAGCCCGGGTCGGCCGCCGGGGCGCTCATTTCCCGGTCCGCTGATTGCGGACCGCCCACGGCTTGAGGATGGCGTAGACCGCCTCGGACATCGGCACCGGCACCCCATGCTCGGCGGCCCGCCGCACCACCAACCCGTGCAGTGCCTCCAGCTCCATGCGCCGCCCCGCCACCAGGTCGTCGTGGAGGGACGACCGGCCGCCCGGCTCCAGGTTCCGCGCCATTGTCAGTGCCTGCTGCTGGGCGCCCGGCGGCACCGGGGTGCCGTCCGCGGCCGCCACCGCGGCGACCTCCGCGACCAGCCGCTGGAACGCCGACCAGGCGGCGTCCACCGTGCGGATCTCCCCGATCGGCAGCCGCACCGCCGCGGTCATGCCCGCCTGCGCGCAGATGAAGGCGAGCTTGGCCCACAGGACCGTCTTGATGTTCGGCGACAGCTCGGCGGCGAAGCCGGCCCGCTGACAGCAGGCCAGCAGCTGCTGCGCCCGCTGGCTTTCCTGGCCGTCCAGCTCCCCGAAGGTGATGCTGGTCGGCCCGCCGGTGTGCACGATCACTCCAGGCTCGCTGATCCCAGCGAAGATGTAGGCGGCGCCGCCCATCACGTGGCGGTCGCCGATCGCCTTGGCCAGCTTCTCCTCGTTGTCGACGCCGTTCTGCAGCGACACCACCGCGGTGTCGTCGCCCAGTAGCGGGCCCAGCCTGGCCGCGGCTTCCTCGGTGTCAAACGCCTTGACGCAGAACAGTACGAAGTCGCACGGGCCGATCTCGGCCGGGTCGTCGGTGGCCTGGACCCGCACCGCGAAGTCGCCCTTGACGCTCCGCACCCGCAGGCCACGCTCGCGGAGGGCCTGCAGGTGCGCCCCCCGCGCGATGAGGTGGACATCCGCTCCGGCCTGGGCGAGCCGGCCACCGAAATAGCCGCCGACCCCTCCGGCGCCGTAGACAGCTATCCGCATTGCCCCACCTCCCCGGCCGCGGTCGATGCGACCGCGCCTAATCGCCTGGTCCATGCTGAACCATCCCACCAGCACGGCCAAGGCGATCAAGGCGCGGCTGGACGCGGGCGTCAGAGGAGCTGGGCGATCAGGGTGGCGGCGCGGGTGGCCCCGTCGGTGTCGACCGGCCGGTAGGTGACCTCGCGATCGATCTCCTCGGCGATCGCCCTGGCGATCACCTCGGGCGTGGCGGTGGCGTAGTCCATCCGCCGACCGGCCCGGTGGCGGTCCAGCCGGTGGACGACGTGGAAGTTCTGCTCGAAGTGGTTGCGCAACGGGAAGTACAGGAACGGGCGGCGCGCGGCGGTCAGCTCCATGCAGGTGGTCAGGCCGCCCTGCACGACGGCGAGGTCGCAGGCGGCCAGGTGCCGGTACAGCTCGTGCACGTAGGCGCGCACCTCGAGCCCCTCGGCCGCGGGGAGCGCGGCAGGGTCGATCCGAGGCCCCGCGACGACGATCATGCGCAGGCCTGGCACCCGCCGCTTCGCCTCGGGGAACGCGGCGATCACCCGCCGGAGCAGGTGCTCGCCGACGCCGGAGCCGCCCACGGTGACGACGCAGACCCGCTCGTCCGGCCGGTAGCCGAGTTCGGCGCGCAAGCGCTCGCGGTCGGCGATGGCCGCCGGGTCGAGCCCGGAGATGTAGCCGGCGAAGTCGTAGTGCTGCTCGGTCCAGTCGCGGATCCGCGGTAGGCCGGGTCCGAACGTGTCGGGCACGACGTCGTCCGGGTCGCCGACGAAGACCGCCCGGTCGCGCACCCGCGGGAAGCGCGCGATGTGCTCGATCATCTCGGCGTTGTAGTCGGCGGTCACCAACGCCTCGCGCTCGCCCCCCGCTGGCATCGGCAGCCAGCCGACGAAGTCCGTGAGCCAGACGTATGCGGCCCGCTTCTCGTCCGGGTTCTCGTGCAGGTAGTAGTCGAGCTCCCACGCCTCGTCCCCGATCCACAGGTCGTAGGGCTCCTCGCGGACCACGTCGTGGAAGAGCATGAAGTTGGCGACCAGGATCTCATCCATGCGGCGAATCGCCTGGAACGCATGGAGATCGTGTTCGGACGACTCGCTCTCGATGTGCCCCGACTCGTTGGCGAGCTGCCGGCTCGCCGGATGGATGCGCTCCCCCTCGGCCTCCAGCACCTTGGTGACGGGGTGCTGGGCGAGCCAGTCGATCTCGAGGTCGGGAACGAGCTGGCGCAGCTGCCTGGCGATGCCGACGTCGCGCCGCGCGTGGCCGAGGCCGATCGGTGAGGAGACGTAGAGGACCCGCTTCGGCCGGCTCTTCCCCCGCACCCAGCGCCTCGGCGCCGACGGAGGGTCGACGACGTCGCGGAGCAACAGGTTGGTCCGTACCGGGTCGCGGGCGTGCGGCATGTGCCCGGACCCGGCGAGCGTGACCAGGCGCCCTCCGGTCGCCTCGGCGAGCGCCGCTCCCTGCGCGTGCGGTCGGACCGCGTCCTCGTCCCCGTGGATGACGAGGACCGGGCAGCGGACCCGGCCGCACACGGCCCGAAAGCTCTCGGGCGTGGGGAGCAGGAGCGCCTCGACGGTCGCGATCAACGTCTCCGGCGTGGTCTCCAGCCCCCAGCCGACGCTGTCCTCGATCGGCTTGGTGGAGTGGGGCTCGGTGAAGCACCGGGAGAAGAAGAACTCCAGGAAGCCGCGGTAATCGGCCAGCCAGTAGTGGCGGTTGTACTTCGCCCAGCCGGCGTACAGGTCCTGCGGCTCGTCAAAGGAGTGGGCGGCTCGGTCGGGATGCGGCGGTGCCAGGGGCGCCGCCGGGGCGATGCAGACGGCGCCGGCCACGCGTTCGGGATGGTCCGCCGCGAGCAGCATCGACCAGGCGACCCCGGCCGACAGTGAGACGAGCACGGCCCGGTCCGTCGCGGTGGCGTCCATGACGGCGAGCGCGTCGGCCACGAACTGCTGCGGCGTGTAGGCCTCCGCCCCGTCGGGCCGGTCCGACCTGCCGTTCCCACGCCCGTCGAAGGTCAGCACCCGGCAATGGCGGGCAAGGTAGGGGATCTGCAGCTTCCAGTGGCGGGAGTGGACGATCGACCAGGTGGGCAGGAGCAGCACGGTCGGCTCGCCGTCGCCGTAGCGCTCCCAGAACACCCGGACGCCGTCGCGCTCGACGAAGCCCTCCTCGTCCGGGTAGCGGGCGCGGGTCTGTTCCGGCGCCGCCGCGACCTGGCCAGCAGGCGGGTCGATGATCGTGGTGTCCATGCGCGCTCCTCGAAGCCGGCGCCGCCCTGGTACTCCCAACTGGTTCGGTCGATCGACCGAACCAGTCCATTGTCCAAGCCTCCAACTACGATGTCAACATCGGTCGCTCGACCGAGCAGCCAGAAAATGCCCCGCTGGACCTGGTCTACGTCCGCCGCCGCAAGCCGGCCGCTCCCGCTCGCTCGGCTACGGATGCCGGGGGACGAGCGGGGTGACATGCTCGCGGAAGCGCGCCAGCTGGGCCACCTCGTCGCGGAGCGGCCAGACGAAGATCCGGCGCGCGCCGGCGGCCACCAACCCGGCGAGCCGCTCCGCGCACACCTCCGCGGGGCCGATCAGCAGCGGGAGCGAACGCAGCTCCTCGGCCGGGCGGCCCAGCATCGGCGCCAGCACCTCGGTGAGCGTCCGCTCCGCCACCTCCCGGTCCTCGGTGACGTGCAACCAGGTCGTGGCGATCGCGCTGGGGAACGATTCCGGCGGCTTGCCGGCGAGGCGGAGCTCGCCGGCAAGCCGGTCCCGGCACTCCCGGAAGCGACCTGGCGTGGTGTTGTAGCCGGAGGCGAGCCACCCGTCGCCGAGCCGGGCGACCCGCCGCAGCCCCGCCGGCGAGCCCCAGCTCGCGATCCAGATCGGCGGTCCGGACGGTCGCACCGGCAGCGGCTCCAGCACCACCCCCCTGGTCGAGTAGAACTCGCCCTCGAAGCCGGCCGCGTCCCCGCGGAGCAGGGCGCGCAGGGCCTGCACGGCCTCGTCGAAGCGCCGCCATCGCTCCTCGAACCGAACCCCGACGGCGGCGTAGTCGCCGGCCGACGACCCCGGACCCACCCCGGCGACCAGGCGGCCACCGGAGAGGACGTCGATCGCGACCAGGGTCTTCGCCAGCGGCACCGGGCCGCGCACCACCGGGAGGCTGACCGTGGTGGCCAGCGTCATGTCCCGCGACTCCCCGGCGAGCGCGGCGAGCGCGGTCGGGCCGTCCAGCCACGGCCGCGCGAAGCGGAGGTGGTCGTTGGCGCACAGGTAGCGGTAACCGGACCCAGCGGCCGCGCGGGCGTAGTCCCTGAGTGCCGGCAGGGACGGGCTGGTCCCGAGGTCGATCAGCGGCAGGTGGGCGCCGTACTCCACGCCCTCGTCCGCGGTCATGGCCTGGACACTACCGCCATGCCTGCTTGCGGATGACGACCTCCAGGTAGTCCAGCTGCAGCACCAGGGTGTCGTCCTCGGATACATCGAAGCGCCTGGCCGCCGCCAGCAGCTCGGCCCTCAGGACCCCGGCGCGGTCGGTCCCCAGCGCCTGGAGCGCCGTGACGGTCGGGCCGTGGAAGCTGGCGAAGAACTCGACCTGGTGCGCAGCCGAGGGGGCCGGCGTCGAGCTGGAACGCACCCACCTGCTGGACGACCCGTTCGAACTGGTCGTGCCGGCAGGCCACCCGCTCACCCGCCGAGCACCCGTCGCCCTCGCCGAACTCGCCGGCGAGCACTGGATCGGCGGCACCCCGGACAGCGCCTACGCACGGATCGTCCTCCACAGCTGCCGGGCGGCCGGGTTCGAGCCACGCATCACCTTCGGCAGCGACGACTACAACGCGGTCCAGGCCTTCGTCGCCGTCGGCCTGGGGGTCGCCATCCTCCCCCGCCTGGCGCTCGCGGCCCCGCGCCCGGGCATCGAACGCGTCGCCCTTGGTGAGCCGCCGGTGCGGCGGGTCGCCGCCGCCCGACTGGCGGCCAGCTACCGCTCCGCCGCCACCGCCTCGATGCTCACCGTGCTCCGGCGGACCGCGGACGCCTTCACCACGCCGCCTCCCGAACGTGAACCGGCTCCCGGTCACCCGGGAGCCGGTTCCGCCCGATCCTTCGCTGACGCTACTGGGCGAGCAGGTGGCCGATGGCCCGGCCCATCACCTCGTTCCGGTCGGCCTCATCGGTGATGCCCTCGAAGCCGAACCCGAAGTAGAGGGTGTCCTCGGTGGTGGCGACGGGTCCCTCCGGGAACCCGGCCGCGGTGGTCCGGTTGAAGTCGTTGGCGTTGGGTGAGCTTCCCGGCGGGGCGCCCGGAGTGGTCCACCCGTCCATCCCCGTCTCGAACGAGGTGGTTCCCTCGCCGGTCGACACCTCGACGTCGTCGACGAAGACGCCAAGGCCCTGGGTCGACCAGTCGCTCGCATAGGAGACGGAGACCTCCACCTGCTGGCCCGCGAAGGCGCCGAGGTCGACCCGCCACTGCTGCCAGCCACCGGAGTTCCCCGAGGCGGCGTTCCAGGAACCGGTGGTGCCGGTGGGGGTACACGCCGAGGCACCCGACTGGGTCTGATAGTGGTCGAGGAACGGGTGCAGCGTGCGCCAGCCTCCCGAGTTCTCCGCCTTGCAGCTCTCCCCGGTCTCCTGGCTCGTGTGCCCGTTGAGGTCGGGCAGGGTGGTCCAGTTGTCCTGCCCGACCGTGTGGGCCTCGACGAACACGTGGTCCCAAGCGGCCTCGGTGTCGTAGGAGGTCCAGAAGGACAGCGTGGCCCCGCCGGCGGGCACGTTGACCGTGTGCGCCAGCCGCTTGTAGCTGATGTCGGCGATCTGCGAGTAGACGTAGAACTCGCCGGTGTGCGGGGCGAACGGGCCCCCTGGCCGGTCCCACTTCGCCGAGATCCAGCTTTCGAACTGCGGGTAGGTCTTCGGGTCAAGGATCCCGCTGGTGGCGAGGAACGAGGCGTTGTCGACCTGGTTGTCCGCGCCGCTCCCGCCCCCGAGCGTCCACGCTGACGCGGGCGGTCCGGCGAAGGGCTCGTCCACGCCGACGATCGGGACCGGGTTCCCGTTCGCGTCGAGGCCGGCGTCGGGGACGTAGAGGTACGCCCCCAGGTAGTACTGCAGGAAGTCGTTCTTGTCCGCCCAGTTCAGGCACCGGTCCGCGACCTCCGCCGGCGGTGGCGGCGTGCCTCCCCGGCACTGCAGGTTGGCGACAGGATCGTAGAACTGGTTACCGGCGACGCCGTTCTCGGTGGCCCCGGCCAGCTGGCCGGTGTACAGGAGCTTGCCGCCTTCGTTCAGGTACTGGCGGACTTCCAGGGTCTCGTCGACCGCCAGCCGTGACACGTTCCCGGCGGGCCAGCCGGGCTCTCGGACGACGAAGTCGTTGCCCCGGTACCAGATGACCGCGTCGTAGTGGCCCAGCACGCCCAGATGGTCGGGCGCCTTCCGCCCGTTGGCGTCGACGTCGTAGACGTCATAGCCGATCCCGTTCGCCGTCAGGGCGTCCTCGTAGAACGAGAGGTAGTTGGGGGTCGTCGGGCTGGTGCTCGGGTACGGGACGATGGTCGAGGCGCCGGTGCGGTCCTCGGCGGCCAGGATCAGGACGTCGGCGTCGTCGGAGTCCTCCACCACATCGAACGAGACGTGCTCGGTGGACTCGGCGCCGCCGGTGAACCAGTACGCGACCGAATCACCCACCTTCAGCGCGGGGATGGTGCCCCGCAGGTAGTGGTAGTAGGTGTTATAGGCGTTGTTGCCCCCATACCGTTCGCCGTCGGGCGACTCGCTGGTCGCGGCGGTCTTGGCCGCGGCGCCGTTGACCGAGTAGTGGAGCGTCACCGCCCCGACCGCCCGCTTGGCCAGCACCTCGACCGGCTGGGAGGCGTCACCGGCGTAGGAGACGTCCACGCGCAGGTCCGAGGTCGGCCAGTTCGTCTTCCACGGGTCGATCTTCGACTCGTCCAGGTACAGGCCGGCGGTGTCCAGGCCGATGTGGGAGACCGGGTCGTCCGGGTCCTTGGCGGAGCGCGCCACCCGCACCGCGAAGTCCAGGTTCTTCTGGAACTCCGCCTGGACCAGCGCCTCGTCGTCCGGGAAGACGAAGCCGCAACCTTCGCAGCCCTCTTCGAGCTCTGGCGTCCAGGCCAGGGTGTTCCGCTCCCCATGCGCCCAGTCGGTGAACTCGCCGTTGGTCGTGTACAGGTCGGCCGAGACCCCCGGGTTGAACCCGGCCACCGCCGGGTCGGTGTCCCTCCCGGTCAGGGCCACGTAGATGGGGTCGTCGGCCGAGGGCGTGAGCGTCTGCCACCCCTGCGGGTACAGCAGCAGCGGGCCGAACGAGTGGTAGCTGATCGAGAACCGGAAGCGGACCTTGTCGAACAGGCTCACCATGGCCTTGGTCTCGGGCTCGGACTCCGGGGCGGGGCCGCGGTAGGTCTCGCTGGGGAACAGCGACGAGGATCCCTCGTTGTCGTAGTTCCAGTGCTCGGCGTAGTTGCGGTTGGGGTCGACGCCGTCGTTGCCGGTGATGGTCCCGTTGCCGTCGTTGTCGCGGAGGTTCTTGCGCCACAGCCGCTCGGTGTCGAAGGTGTACTGGTAGCCGTCGGGGTTGTGGACCAGGACGAACCACAGCTCGTTGTCCTTGAGCAGCTGCTTGACGGCCTTGTCGTTCGCCCGCCACCGGTCGATGTACCAGTTGAGCAGCCGGCGGTCGACCTCGGTGCTGATCCACTCGCGAGCGTGGTGCGTGGCCGCGTAGAGCACCGCCGGACGGGTCCCGTCGCGGACCTCCCGGGCTCCCTGGGTCAGCTTCAGGGCGATGTACTCCCGCCCCTGATGCGTCTTGCCCAGGACCTCCAGCTTGACGAGCTGCGGGTTGCGGCGGGCGAGGTCGTACAGCTGGTCGCGGATGCCTCCCGGCTCGTCGTAGGACCGCCACACCGTGAACCCCGCGGCGGCCTGGGCCGCGGCGCGCTGGCGCTGAGTCCGGCCCTGCTTGTCACGGTAGACGTCCAGACGGAGACCCTGGCCGCGAAGCCGGTCGCGCTCCCCGTCCGTAAGGACCAGGGCCACCTCGGCGCCGGCGGCCGTCTCCCGCACGGAGGCGACGTCGTAGCCGCCACGCTGGAGGGCCTGCAGCTTGGCCGCGTCCACCGTGGCCTTGTACATCTCCAGCTCATCGCCCTTACGGGCAGGGGCCCCGGAAGCACCCGTGGCCATCGCCGCCATCGAGATCAGGAACAGCAGGACGAGCACGACCACGGAAGTGCGCCTCGGCCCCATGGCAGGACTCCCTTCGGCTGAACGGCCCTGTAGGTGACGGCGGAGAGGGCGCCGGTCTCGAGAACGCTTGACCTCACGTGACCGACGGCGGCTGGCTTCGTTGGCTCGCTGGCTGCCCGAGGTTGGCCTGCACTATGAACAGCGCAGGTCGCCTCTCGGGCGTTACGCGGCCGCGCGGTGCGGGGCGCGGCCGTGGCGTCGGCGGGAAGCGGCTCGGAGTGGGCATCGGCCGGGGGAGTCGGGGGCTCGGGCGGCACCTGGAGTCGACCAACGACGGGCATCAGGCCGCTTCGTCGCGGCCTTGGCGCGAACCTCCCCGCGCTGAGGCAAGCAAACGGTGACGAAATGCAAGCATCCGGCGGCGGCAGGGTCAACAGCGAGTTCAGCGCGCGGCCAGCGCCCGGTCGTCGGCGCCGAAGTCGTCGTCAGGCTGCTCCGGCGGGTTGGCCAGGTGCCACGCGACCGAGCGGTGCAGCGCGACGTGCGGCTCGGTCTCGGTCCAGCCCAGCAGGTCGCGGGCCTTCGAGGAGTCGAACAGCAGGTGCTGGGCGACGCTGCCGAGCTGCTCCAGGTCGTCGGGGAGGAGCACGTCGGGCACGCGGACCAGCTCGGCGGTCGCGTCGGCCGCCTCGAGGACGTGCCTGGCCCACAGCAGCATCGACCAGGTACGGCCCTCCCCGAGGTTGAGGACCTCGCCGACGGTCGCCTCGGACTCGAGGGCCAGGCGCACGCCGGCGGCCACGTCGCGGACGTAGCCGCGGGTCCACAGCCAGGTGCCGGCGCCGACCGGGATCCTGGCGCGGCCGGCGCGAACGCGCCGCAGGAGGGGTTCCTCGCGGCGCTGGTAGTCGCGCTCGCCGTAGACCATCGGCAGGCGGCAGACGGTGGCCGCCCTGGCCAGGTAGGCGGCTTCGACGTCGAGCTTCTCGTAGTCGTCGTACCGTTCCTCGCGGCCCCGGTAGGGGTAGCGCTCCCGCCGGACCGGCGAGGTCTCGTCGAGCGGCACCGGGTCGGTCTCGGCGCCGGCCAGGACGGCGCCGAAGGCCCGGTAGACGTCCATGCTGGACAGCACCAGCAGGCGGAGGTCGCCGTCGACGGCGCCCAGGGTGCCCTCGGCGTCGTCCCGGCTGAGCGCGCACGTGTCGACCAGCGCGTCGGGGGCGAAGTCGGCGACCGCGCCGCGCAGGTGGGGCAGGTCGTGCCGGTCGGCGTGGAGGTGGTCGGCGGCGGGCAGGTCGTCGGGCTCGTGCTCGCCGCGGTGGACCAGCAGGAGCTCGTGGCCGTTCGCGTCGAGCTCCTCGACGATCGCGGCGCCGATGAAGCGCGTCCCTCCAAGCACCATCACTCGCATGCGCCGTTCGCTCCTCCCTCGCCGTCGGTCGGGCGGGGTCAGCCTAGCGGCCGAGGCAACCCGCCGAGCCGTCCGGTGGAGCCGTTGCTCGCCGCCATCGTCACCCCAACGGTCCTGGGCTAGAAGCCGAGGCGGCTGAGCTGCTTGGGGTCGCGCTGCCACTCGCGGGCGACCTTGACGTGGAGGTCGAGGTAGACCCGCGCGCCGAGCAGGGCTTCGAGCTCGGTGCGGGCGTTGGTGCCGAGCTCGCGGAGGACCGCGCCGCGGCGGCCGATCAGGATCGGCTTCTGGCTGGCCCGCTCCACGAACAGGTCGGCGCGGACGACCAGCACCGGGTCGTCGGGCCTGGCGTCGTCGCCCGGCACGATCTCGTCGACCACCACCGCCACCGAGTGGGGCAGTTCGTCGTGGACCAGGGCGAGCGCCTTCTCGCGGATCACCTCGGCGACGAAGCGCTCCTCGGTCACCGCGCCGGGCTCCTCGCCCTCGGGGTACAGGGCTTCTCCCTCGGGCAGGTGCGCGAAGACCAGGTCGACCAGCAGGTCGAGCTGCTCGCCGGTGCGGGCGGAGACCGGGACCACCTCGGCCCAGTCGCCGAGGCCGCCCGCGGCCTGCAGCGCCTGGGCGAGCCGGGGCTTGGAGGTGGCGTCGAGCTTGTTGACCACGCACAGCGCGGGCGTGCCGACCCTGGCCACCTCGCCGGCGAGGAAGCGGTCGCCGCGCCCGATGCCGGCGGCGGCGTCGACCAGCAGGCAGACCAGGTCCACCTCGGCCAGGGTGCCGCGGACCAGGCTGTTGAGCCGCTCGCCGAGCAGGGTCTGGGGCTTGTGCAGGCCGGGGGTGTCGACCAGCACGGCCTGGCCGGCGTCGCGGCGCAGGACGCCCCGGATCACCGAGCGGGTGGTCTGGGGCTTGTCGGACATGATCGCGAGCTTCCGGCCGAGCAGGGCGTTGAGCAGGGTCGACTTGCCGACGTTGGGCCGGCCGACGAGGGCGACGAGCCCCGCCTTCACGGTGGCGGGATGCCGAGCCGCGCCGGGCCGAACGCACCGGGCAACAGCGCTCCGAGGGTGGTGATCTCCACCTGGTCGCCCTGCTCGCCGGCACAGATCACCTGCAGGTCGGGGCCGGGCGGGAACTCGTACAGGACCTGGCGGCACGCGCCGCACGGGCTCGCCGGCTCGGTGCCGCTCACCACCACCGCGATGGCGGCGAAGCGGCGGTGGCCGGCGGCCACCGCGGCGGTGACCGCGACCCGCTCGGCGCAGATGCTGAGCCCGTAGGAGGCGTTCTCCACGTTGGCCGCGGTGACCACCTCGCCGTCCTGGGTCAGCAGGGCGGCGCCGACCTGGAACTTCGAGTACGGCGCGTAGGCGAGCTTGCGGGCGGCGCGGGCGGCGGCCACCAGCTCGCCGACCTCGACCGGGCTCACTGAGGACGGGCCTGGGCCGGCGCGTCGGAGTCGTCGCCCACCTCGGCCGCGGTCAGCCGGTGGATGCGCACCCGGCCGACGCGGCGGCCCTGGACCCGCTCCGCCCGCAGGCGCAGGCCTTGGAACTCGACCTCCTGGCCCTCCCTGGGCACGTCGCCGAGGAGGTTGAACAGCAGACCGCCGATCGAGTCCCACTCGGTGGACGGCAGCTCCACGCCGAGCAGCTCGTTGACCTCGTCGATGCCGAGGCGCGCGTTGACCCGGTAGTCGCCGTCCGGGAGCGGCTCGATGTTGGGCTCCTCACGGTCGTACTCGTCGGCGATCTCGCCGACGATCTCCTCCAGCAGGTCCTCGATGGTGACCAGGCCGGCGGTGCCGCCGTACTCGTCGATCACGATCACCATGTGGCTCTTGCGCTTGCGCATCTCGCGCAGGCAGTCGGCCGCGCGCATCGACTCGGGCAGGAACGGGGCGGGGCGCAGGATGTCGGCGAGGGGCTTGGTGGTCTGCCCCTGGTGGAGGCTGCGCAGCACGTCCTTGGCGTAGGCGAGGCCGACGATGTCGTCGAGGTCGCCCTGGTAGACGGGGATGCGGGAGTAGCCGGTGCGCAGGATCAGCTCCAGCACCTCCTGCAGGGAGCTGTTGACGTCCACCGCGACCATGTCGGGACGGGGCACCATCACCTCGCGCAGGATGGTGTCGCCGAACTCGAAGATGGAGTGGATCATCTCGCGTTCTTCCTGCTCGATGACCTCGTCGCGCTGGGCCTCGTCGACCAGGGCGCGGAGTTCGTCCTCGGACACGAAGGGGCCGCTCGCCAGGCCCTTGCCCGGCGTCACCACGTTGCCGATGCCGATGAACAGCCGCGTCAGCGGGCCGAGCACGGGCAGGCGGATGAGCAGGTACACCACCGGGGCGACGCGCAGGGCGACCCGGTCGGTCTGCTGCACCGCGAACGTCTTCGGCGCGACCTCGGCGAAGATGAAGGTGAGTACGGTCATGCCCACGACCGCGACCGCCAGGCCGACGCCCCCGCCGATGAGCCGCTCGGCCACGGAGGTGGCCAGCGCGGTGGCGGTGAACTGGGTCACCAGCAGCATCAGCAGCACCAGGTTGAGGAAGCGGGGTGGGTCCTCGACCAGCCGCAGGAGCTGGCTCGCGCCGCGCTGCCCCTCCTCCAGGAGATGACTGGCGCGGATGCGGCTCATGCGGGTGAGGCTGGTCTCGGCCGCGGCCAGGAAGGCGGCGAACCCGGTCAGCACCACGATCGCCACGAGCACCCAGAGATCATTGGTGGTGGGAGCGTTCACGAGCGCTCCCTCCCCCGCCACTCGGCCAGCAGCTCGTCGGTCCGGGCGCGCATGACCTGCTCCTCTTCGGGCTCGGCATGGTCGAAGCCGCACAGGTGCAGGATGCCGTGCACGGTGAGCAGCTCCAGCTCGGCGGCGAGGGTCTGGCCGGCGCTGGCGGCCTGCTCGGCCGCGTAGGCCGGGCAGAGGACCACGTCCCCGAGCAGCCAGGGCTCGTCGTCGTCCTCGTCGAGGTCGTCGTCGTCCTCCCGGCCATGCCCGCCCATGAACCCGGGCGGCCCGGTCGGCCCGTCCGGCGGTCCGGAGGCCGGCGGGTCCTCGTCGATCGGGAAGGCGAGCACGTCGGTGGGCCGCCGCTCGCCGAGGAAGCGGGTGTTCAGGCCGGCCATCACCGAGGTGTCGACCAGCAGGATGGAGACCTCCGACTCCTCGGCGCCCTCGGCCTCAAGGACCAGCCGGGCGAGCGCGACCAGACCGGTCTCGTCGACCGTCCGCTGGGTCTGCTCGTTGGCGAGGAAGACGCTCACATGCGCACCCCGCCCAGATGCGGGAGCTCGTCCATCAGGCCCTGGCCTCGTCGTAGCGGCGGTACGCCTCCACGATCGCCTGCACGATCCGGTGGCGCACCACGTCCCGGCTCGACAGGTAGACGAAGCCGAGGCTGTCGATGCCGGTGAGGATCTCGCGCACCACGTTGAGCCCGGAGTGCTGCCCGGTGGGCAGGTCGATCTGGGTGACGTCGCCGGTGACCACGGCCTTGGAGCCGAGGCCGAGCCGGGTCAGGAACATCTTCATCTGCTCCGGGGTGGTGTTCTGCGCCTCGTCCAGGACGATGAACGAATTGTTCAACGTGCGCCCACGCATGTACGCCAGCGGGGCGACCTCGATGGTGCCGCGCTCGGTGAGCCGGCCGATCTGCTCGGGGTCCATCATCTCGAACAAGGCGTCGTGCAGCGGCCGCAGGTACGGGTCGATCTTCTCGGACAGCGTGCCTGGCAGGAAGCCGAGCTTCTCGCCCGCTTCGACCGCCGGCCTGGTCAGGATGAGGCGGTTCACCTGCTTTTCGAGCAGGGCCTGCACCGCCACGGCCATGGCCAGGTAGGTCTTGCCGGTACCGGCCGGGCCGATGCCGAAGACGATCGTGTTGGAGCGGATGGCGTCGACGTACTTCTTCTGGCCGACCGTCTTGGGCTTGATCGAGCGGCCGCGGACGGTGAGGACGCCGTCGCCGAACACGTCGGACGGGCGCAGTTCTTCGTCGCCCCTGACGATGTCGATCGATCGTCCCACCGTCTCGGCGGTGAGCGCGTTGCCCTGTTCGAGCAGGTTGATCATCTCCTCGAACAGGCGGGCGACGCGCTCCGCGTCACGCTGCTCCCCGGAGATGGTGATCTCGTTGCCGCGCACGAAGACCGTGCTCTCGAAGGCGGCTTCAATGAGCTTGAGCAGCTCGTCCCTGGTGCCGAGCAGGCTGACCATCGAGTGGCTGCCGGGTACCAGGACCTTGACCTGCGTCTGTTGCTGCACGCTTGCCGGTGGTCCCTCCATTCGGGGCGGCGGACGCCGCGACCCCGTGGGCGGTCCGATGTCCTGCGAGTATATCGGGCTTGGGAGAGGGGAGCCTGACCTCGGCGTCAGCGGTCCACCAGGCCTTCGATCGGCACCGGCTCGACCTTCTCGGCCAGCTCGAAGCCGAGGATGCGGCCGTAGAAGTACAGCTCGGCCTCGACCGCCCGCTCGATGTTCTCGGCCTTGCGCAGGCCGTGGCGCTCGCCGGGGAAGATCAGGTAGGCGTAGGGGACGTTGCGCTCGGCCAGGGCCCGCACCATCACCTCGGCCTGGGAGGGCGGAACCACCTCGTCGTCGGCGCCCTGGATCAGGATGACCGGGCAGGAGATGCGGTCGGCGGCGTACAGGGGCGAGCGCTGCCGGTACAGCGCCTCCGCCTCCGGCCACGGGCCGACCAGCTGGTCGAGGTAGCGCGCCTCGAACTTGTGGGTGTCGTGGACGAAGGAGATCAGGTCGGCCACGCCGGCCTCGCTCGCCCCGGCCGCGAACACGTCGTAGAAGGCGAGCGCGCACAGCACCGCGTAGCCGCCGGCGCTGCCGCCGGCGATCGCCATCCGGTCGCCGTCCACCTCGCCGGTGGCGGCCAGGTGGCTGGCGACGTTGACGCAGTCCTCGGTGTCGACCTCGCCCCAACGGCCCTTGAGGGCCTCCCGGTAGGCCCGGCCGTAGCCGGTCGAGCCCCGGTAGTCCACGTCCACCACGGCGATGCCGCGGCTGGTGAGGAACTGGACGCCGAATTTGAGCAGGTCGGTCACGCCGGCGGTGGGACCGCCATGGCAGGTCACCACGAGCGGCGGGCGCTCTCCCTCCGGGGCGCGGAAGTCCGGGTTGGCCGGCGGGTAGTAGAGCGCGTGGGCGGTCTCGCCCTCGCCGGTCGGGAACTCGATCGGCCTGGGGGTCGTCAGGTAGCGGCGGTCGAGGTCGAGCTCGCGGGAGCGGCGCACCACCTCGAACGCGCCGCTGTCAGGGTCGACCAGGACCAGCGAGGTCGGCTCGCGGGAGCTGCCGGCGATCACCGCCACCCGCCCGTCGAACGTGCTGAGCTGGGGCGGGTAGAAGGTGGTGAACGGCGTCTCCAGCGGGACCACCCGGCCGTCGCCAGGGGTGACCAGGCCGAGCCGGGTGGTCGGGCCGCGCCCGTAGGCGCAGGCGATCCGGCCGTCGGGCAGGAAGGTGTAGGTGGACAGGCCGAAGACCCACTGCGCCCAGCCGAACTCGGCCGGCTCGGGAGCGAGCGCGGTGATCTCGCCGCCGGCCTGGACCTGGTACAGGTTCCACCAGCCGGTGCGGTCGCTGGTGAAGTGCAGGCGGCCGTCCGGGCTCCATGCGGGCGCGAAGATCGACTCCTCGGGGCCGCCGGCCAGCAGCCGTGGCGGGCCGGCCAGGTGGTCGCCGGCGAGGTCGGCGATCCACAGCTCGGTGCCGTCGAATGGCATCTGCGGGTGGTCCCATTCCAGCCAGACGAGCTGCCGCCCGTCCGGGCTCGGCCGCGGGGTCGCGTAGAAGTCCCGGCCGCTGGCCAGCACCCGCGGCTCACCGCCGCCGGCCGGCACCACCACCAGGTCGTTGATGACCTCGTCGGGGCCGTGGGACTCCCGCACGCAGGCCAGCAGGTCGGCGCCGGGGAGCCGGCGGGCGTCGGCGTAGCGCAGCGCGGCCGGGGCGGGTGGCTCAGGGGTCAGCGGGCGCGGCTCGGCACCGCCGTCCTGGCGCCACAGGCGCTGGTCGCGCAGGTTGGAGAAGAAGACCGTGCCGCCCTCGCCGAGGAATGCGCCGCCGCCGTACTCGTGGACCGTGGTGCGCACGTCGAACCCCGGCGGGGTCACCTCGGTGGTCCCGGCGCCTGGGGCCCAGCGGCACACCACCCCGCGGCCGCCCTCGGCCGGCCGGCCCTCCAGCCAGTAGAGCGCGGCGCCGCCGGAGCGGGCCTCCTCGAGCACGACGCCACCGCTGGCGACCAGCTCGGCGCTGATCGGCGACCGCCAGGAGCCGTAGGGTGCGGTTTCCCGTCGATCCTCTGCCACTTCGCACATCCTGTCTGTCGTGGTGGTCGCGGCTACCCCGGTGGCCAGCGCATCGGGCGGCCGCCGAGGACGTGGAAGTGGAGATGGTCGACCGACTGGCCAGCGGCCGGGCCGATGTTGGTGACCACCCGGAAGCCGCCAGCCACGCCCTCGTTGCGCGCCACCTCGTTGATCGCGCTGACGATGCTGGCCAGCAGGGCGGCGTGGTGGTCGCCGAGCATCTCCAGGCTGGCGACGTGCTCGGCCGGGATGATCAGCACGTGCGTGGGCGCCTGCGGGTTGATGTCCCGGAAGGCGATCACCCCGTCGCGGTCGAGGACGACGTCGGCCGGCAGCTCGCCCTTGGCGATCTTGCAGAACAGGCAGTCCCCGTTGCTCATGCCGCCGCGCCTCCTGTCATCTCGGCCTCCATGCCCTCGTTGTCGGCCCGCGCGCCCCGGACGGTCACGACCTGGTCGACCAGGTCGGGGCCGCCGGCGAAGCGGACCTTGATGTAGTTGTCGCTGGTGCCCTCGGCGAGCCCCTCGCCGGCCGTCTCGACCAGGACCGACAGGGACCGGCCGACGTGGGCCTCGTGGAAGCGGCGGCGCAGCTCGCTGCCGAGCGCGATCAGCTCGCGGGCGCGCCGCTTCTTGACCGCGTCGTCGAGCTGGCCATCCATGTCGGCGGCGGGGGTGCCCGGTCGCTGGGAGTAGCGGAACACGTGCAGCTTGGAGAAGCCGACCCGCCTGACCACGTCCATGGTCGCCTGGAACTGGGCGTCGGTCTCGCCGGGGAAGCCGACGATCACGTCGGTGGACAGGCCGAGGTCGGCGACCTCGGCCTTGGCGTGCTCGACGCGGTCGAGGAACTCCGCCACCCGGTAGGGGCGGTGCATGCGCTCCAACACCTGGTCGTCGCCGGACTGCAGCGGCACGTGGAGGTGGCGGCAGACCTTGGGGTGGTCACGGACCCGTTCGACCAGGGCCGGGGTGACCTGCACGGGCAGCACGCTGGACAGGCGCAGCCGGGCGAGGCCGTCGATCGCCACCAGGCGGTCGACCAGCCGGGCCAGCCCGTCCCGCTCACCCAGGTCCTCACCGTACTTGCCGAGGTGGACGCCGGTCAGGACGACCTCGCGGACGCCGCGGTCGACCTGGCGGCGGACGTCGGCCACCACCTCGTCCTCGGGCCAGGAGCGCAGCGGCCCGCGGGTGCGCGGGATGATGCAGAAGGTGCACCACTCGTCGCAGCCGGTCTGGGCCCTGACGGCGACCCGGGTGCGGAGCCGCTCGACCGGGGCCGGCCGCACCGACAGGGGCAGGCGGCGGACCTTGGGCACGCCGGTGATCAACTCGGCCAGGCGGTCCTTGTGGTCGTTGCCGACCACCAGGTCGACGCCTGGGATGGCTTTGACGGCGTCCGGGTCGCTGACCGCGTAGCAGCCGGTGACGACCACGGTGGCGCCGGGATGCGCCTCGGCGAGCTTGCGGATCAGCCGCCGCGACGAGGCGGTCGACTCCCTGGTCACCGTGCAGGTGTTGACCACCAGGACGTCGGGCTCCTCGCCGGCGTGGGCGAGGTCGAAGCCGCGCGCGCCGAGCGCCTCGAGGGCCTGCTCGGACTCGGCCTGGTTGAGCCGGCAGCCGAGCGTCTTGATGGCGACCTTGGGCGCGGCACGGGTGGGCTCAGCCACCGGCGGCTCCCGGCCCGAACGCGTCCAGCAGTGAGGACTCGGGCGGCTCGTCCGGCCGCGGCGCCGGGTGGACGCGGATGAAGGCGATCCTGGCGAGCGTGTCGCGCCAGAGGTCCCCGGCCACGGTTACCTGCCACAACGGGTCGGCGGACTGGGTGCGGTGCTCGCCGAGGGCCTGCCTGGTCTGCTCGGCTACCGCGGCGGTGTCGACCCAGCAGGTGAACTGCTCGTCCGGGGTGCCTGGCACGCCGAACGGGTCGGTCGCGCCGGGCAGGTCGAGGCCGGCGTCCGCGCCCGCCTTGGCCCAGCGGGCCAGCTCGGAAGCTGGCGCGCCGTAGTAGTACAGGCGCGGCTCCGGCTGCCTGTCGGCGGCGGCGTAGGCGGCGAAGGCGGCCTTGACGGCGGCGGTCACCGCCCGGTGGTCGGGGTGGCCGGTGACCCCGTCCGGCTCCATGGTGACCACCACGTCGGGCTGGCGCGCCACCAGGAAGGCGGCCACCGCGGTCACCAGGTCCGCGGGATCGGCCTGGTCGAGGCGGCCGTCGGCGAAGTCGGCGAACTCCACGTCGCTGACGCCGACGCGGGCCATGGCGGCGCGCTCCTCCGCCTCGCGCACGGCGGCGAGGTTCTCGCGGGCAGCGGTGCCAGGAGCGATCTCGCCGGCGTCGCCGCGGGTGGCGGTCCACACCGCGCCGCGCACGCCGTTGGGCACCAGCATGGCGAACGACCCGGCGAGCGCCCAGGTCTCGTCGTCGGGATGGGCGAAGCAGCCGACCAGGGTCAAGGGGCGGGCCATCTCAACCTCCACGAAACCCGCCGGCGGCGGGCCGAGCAGCCGGCGGTGCCCTCAGGTCATGTCATGGCGTGGCGGCGGAGGCCCAGGTCGGTCAGCCGGGCCACCAGGCCGCCGGGCGACTGGTCAAGGATAGCGGCCAGCACGCGCAGGTCGTCGCGCCGGATGGTGAGCACCTTGCCGTTGAAGTCGCCCCGCTGCATCTGGATGAGGGAAAGGTAGCGGCCGAGGGTGCGGGCCTCCGGCTCGCGCCTTGCCTCCAGCGCCTCCAGGTCGATGCAGAGCGGCGTCTCCTCGGAGGTGGTCGCGCCGGCACCGTCGGTCGGCTCGGCGACGAGCCGGGGCAGCAGGTGGTCGACGGGGACGCCGTAGAAGATGGCCAGGCGTTGCAGCCGGGGCACCGAGATGCTGCGCTCGCCGCGCTCGTAGGCGCCCAGCACGCTGGCCTTGAACTCCTTGACCGAGCGCTCCTCGACGTCGTGCAGCGACAGGCCCTTCTGCAGCCGGATGTTGCGGAGCCGCTCCCCCACCTGCTCCGCGTAGCTGGCCATCGCTCACCTCCCGCTGGGCAGCCGTGGCTGGTCGCCACCGTGCTGCTCCCCGGGGCGTGGCAGCCCCCGGACCCTGGACGTGGCCGGACTGTAGCACCGGCGATTCGAGACCTTCAATCACCGCACGCGTTGAGTGGCCACGAAGCGTGTCAGCCATCTGGGGGACACGGCTGGCTGCGCGGATCGTCGAAAGGTCGCGATCCTGTCAGACGATCCGGTGGTCGGGTGGCGGCACGGTCACCCGAGGTGGCCGTAGCGGAACGCGACCGCGGCGGCGGTGGCGATCGCCGCCGTCTCGGCCCGCAGGACCAGCGGGCCGAGGCTGACCGGCTCGGCGCCGGCCGCCTGGCAGGCGGCCACCTCGGCCGCCTCGAGGCCGCCCTCGGGCCCGATGACCAGGGTGAGCGCCGCCGGAGGCTCGGCCGGCAGCGCGGCCGACAGCGGCCGGCCGCCCGCTTCCCAGCAGACCAGCCGCGGCGCCGGCGCCGCCGCGACCTGGTCGGCCAGCGCGGCCACCGGCGCGATCTCGGGGACCAGGGCGCGGCGGCTCTGCTTCGCCGCGGCCAGGGCGATCGCGGCCCAGCGCTCGCGGGCGGCGGCGCGCTTGGCCTCGTCCCAGGCGACCACCGAGCGGCGGCAGAGCGCCGGCGCCACCCGCTCCACCCCCAGTTCGGTCAGCTTCTGCACCACCAGGTCGAGCTTGCCGCCCTTGACCAGGCCGACCACCACGGTCAGCGCCGGCCGCCGTGGCGGTACGGTCCGCACCGCCGTGACCCTGGCACGGACCTCGTCGCGGCTGACCGCCACCGCGGTGGCCTCGGCGACCCGGCCGCGGCCGTCGGCCACCAGCAGCCGCTCCCCCGCCTTGAGGCGGAGCACCTGGGCGGCGTGGCGGGCCTCCTCGCCGTGGAGCACGGCCAGCTCGCCGCCGAGGTCGGCGGGATCGGCGAAGAACTGGGGGGCGCTCATGGCCCGCGGGTCAGGACGGGCGGCTCAGCGCCCCGACCCCTTGAGCCGCGCGAAGAAGCTGGCCGCCGGCGGGCTGACCGCCTCGCCGCGCAGCTCAGCGAGCTGGCGGAGCAGCCGCTGCTCCTCGTCGGTGAGCTCGTCGGGGGTCTCGACGGCCAGCTCGACCAGGAGGTCGCCCCGGCCGCGGCCGTCGGTGTGGGGGACGCCGCGCTTGCGGAAACGCTTCACCGTGCCGGTCTGGGTGCCCGGCTCGACCTCGACGGTCTCCTCGCCGTCCAGGGTGACCAGTGGGAGCGTCCCGCCGAGGGCGGCCACGGTCATGGGCACGTTGAGCTTGCAGACCAGCTGGTCGTCGCGGCGGGAGAAGACCGCGTGGGCGACGACGTCCAGCTCCACGTAGAGGTCGCCCGGCGGGCCGCCGAACTGGCCGGCGTTGCCGCGGCCCTGGTAGCGGATGCGGACCCCGTCGTCCAGGCCGGGGGGGATGTCGATGGACAGCTCGGTTTCCTCGCCCACCCGGCCCTGCCCCTTGCAGCTGGCGCAGGGCGAGAGCACCTCGTGGCCGCTGCCACCGCAGGCCATGCAGGTGCTGGTGGTGACCAGCTGGCCGAGCAGGGACTGGCGCACGGTGCGCTGCTGGCCGGTGCCGTGGCAGGCGCGGCAGGTGGTGGCGGCGGTGCCGGTCTCGGTGCCCTGGCCGCCGCAGTCGGTGCAGGGGGTGAGGGTGCGCACCCGGATGTCCTTGGAGATGCCGAAGACGGCTTCGGAGAACTCCAGGTGGACCCGCATGGCCAGGTCGTCGCCGCGGCGGGAGCGCGAGCGGGTGCGCGTCCGGGTGACGAACGGGTCGCCGCCGAAGAAGGCGTCGACCACGTCGGCGAAGGTGCTGAAGCCGAAGGGGTCGCCCGGCGCGGTCTGGCCGTCGAGCCCGGCCTCCCCGAAGGCGTCGTAGCGCTGCCGTTTCTCCGGGTCGCTGAGCACGCTGTAGGCCTTGGTGACCTCCTTGAAGCGCTCCTCGGCGTGCACGTCGCCGGAGTTGAAGTCCGGGTGGTACTGGCGGGCCAGCTTGCGGTAGGCGCGCTTGATGTCTTCGGAGCTGGCGTCGCGGCCAACGCCGAGCAGCGCGTAGTAGTCGGTCACCCCGCTCTCCTCGACTCGAACGCGGCGCCCCGGCCGACCGGGTGGAACCGCTGCTGGTGGGGAAGGATCCACATGGCGCCAGGCACGCGGCGTGCGCTGCCCCCTCCTGGCGTCATGCGGGCCCTGCCCGCCTC
Source organism: Actinomycetota bacterium (assembly GCA_035535495.1). Classification (GTDB taxonomy): domain Bacteria; phylum Actinomycetota; class CALGFH01; order CALGFH01; family CALGFH01; genus DASUZB01. The sequence continues at coordinate 22,135 of DATLQA010000254.1, forward strand.
GCGGCCATGCCGCGCGGCCCGCATGCCGGCATTCCCACGCCGGTGCGGGGTCCAGCGTACTCGAAAGCGGCCCGCCTGCTCGACCGGCGGATCTACCGGTGTTCCGGAGGACCGGCCTAGCTGCGGGTTCAGCCCTCTACCCATCATCCAGGACGTCGCCGAGGTATCTGGCCACGGCCTGGACGGCGGCCATGGCGCGGAGGTAGTCCATGCGGGTCGGGCCGATCACGCCGATGCTGCCGGCCGCGTCACCGGTCCCGTACGCCGAGGTGACCAGGGAGCACGCCTCGATCCCCGCGACCGTGTTCTCGGAGCCGATGGTGACCGAGAGCTGCTCGTCGGAGTCGAGCACCGCTCGCAGCAGCCGCAGGACCAGCACCTGCTGTTCGAGGGCCTCGTAGACGCGGTGGACGGTCTCCAGGCCGTCGAACGCGTCCGGGCCGGCCAGGTGCGCCTGGCCGCCGATGAAGACCCGCTCGCTGGTCTGGTCGCTGACCATCTGCCCGACCGCGTCGGCGAGCAGGTCGAACAGGGCCTGGCGTCCGGGGGGGACCCGCTCGCCCAGCGCGCCGAGGACCAGCTCGGCCCGGTCCAGCCGCTCACCGACCAGCGCGTCGAGGAACCGGCGGCGGAGCTCGTCGAGGTCGTCGGCGGCCACCTCGAAGGTCGACTCGACCAGGCGCTTCTCCACCCGGCCGGTGTCGACGATGATCACCACCATGACCACGTGGCGGCCGAGGCCGACCAGCTCGATGTGGCGCAGCCGGGAGCGGTCCAGCGAGGGCGGCGCCACCATGGCGGTGTACTGGGTCAGGCGGGCGAGCAGGACCGAGGTCCGCCGCATCGTCTCCTCGAGGTCGGCGGCGCCCTCGAAGTACCGGGCGATCGCCTCCTCCTGGGCGCGGGCCAGCTTGCCGACGCCGGACAGCGAGTCGACGTAGAAGCGGTAGCCGAGGTCGGTCGGAACGCGCCCGGCACTGGTGTGCGGGTGGCTCAGATATCCCTGCTCCTCCAGCGCGGCCAGCTCGTTGCGGATGGTGGCGGCCGACAAGTCGAGCGCGTAGCGGTCGGCGAGGGTCTTGGACCCGACCGGTTTGGCCTGCTGGATGAAATCGTGCACGACGGCGCGGAGCAGCTGCGCCTTGCGATCGTCCAGGCTCATGGGCGTCCTTCCTGCCTGCGGCAGGGTAGCACTCGCCGCTGGCGAGTGCTAAACGCCCAGCTCAAGGCCGAGAGCGCGGTGACCTGGTCGATCGAGCGGCCTGGACGGCGCCGCCACCCGCACCGCTCAGCCGGCGTCCGGCGGCGACGGGCGGTCGCGGGGCATGGCGGCCATACGCTCGCGGACCCGGTCGATCTCCTCGTCCGGCAGGACCACCGGCTCGCCGATCTGACAGGCCTTCCAGTACACCTCGGCGAGGAACTCCACCCGCACGGCGTTCTCCAAGGCGGCCTCGAGGTCCGCCCCGACCGCCAGCACGCCGTGGTTGCCCAGCAGCACGGCGTTGTCGTCGCCGAGGGTGCCGGCCGCCATGCCGGCGAGGTCGCCGCTGCCGAAGGTGGCATAGGGGACCACCCGCACGCGGTGGCCGATCGAGGCGATCACGTAGTGGACGGCGGGGATCTCGCGGCCGAGCACCGCCCAGGTGGTCGCCCAGGGCGAGTGGGTGTGGACCACCGCGCCGACGTCGGCGCGCCGCCGGTACACCGCCAGGTGCATGCCGAGCTCGCTGGAGGGGGTGCGGTGCCCGTCGACCACCCGGCCGTCCGGGGAGACCACCACCACGTCCGCCGGGGTGACCCGGTCGTAGGGGAGCGCGCTCGGCGAGATGGCGACCTGCCCACCGGCGCCGTCCCGCACGCTCAGGTTGCCCGAGGTGGACTCGACCAGCCGGGCGGCGACCAGCCGGCGGCCGCCGTCCGCGACCGCCTGCCGCAGCGCCGAGAGCCGCACGTCAGCGGCCCGACGGCGGCAGCCGCAGCAACCCGCGCTCCATCGCCCTGGTCACGGCCGCGGTGCGGTCGTCGACGCCGAGCTTGCCGAAGATGTGCAGCAGGTGGGTCTTGACGGTGGCCTCGCTGATGTACAGGCGGCGGGCCGCCTCGCTGTTGGTGCAACCCTCGGCGACCAGGGCGAGGACCTCGAGCTCCCGGGCGGTGAGGACCTCCTCGGCCGGGGCGCGCACGTGGCCGACCAGGCGGGCGGCGACCGCCGGGGCGAGCACGGTCTCGCCCCTGGCGGCGGCGCGGACGGCCGCGAACAGGTCCTGGCGGGGGGTGTCCTTGAGCAGGTAACCGGTGGCGCCGGCCTCGACCGCCCGGAGGATGTCCGCGTCGGTGTCATAGGTGGTGAGCACCAGCACGTGGGTGGCGGGATGCTCGGCGGCGATGCGGCCGGTGGCGGCCACCCCGTCCATGGCCGGCATGCGCAGGTCCATCAGCACCACGTCGGGCCGTTCCCTGGCGACCACGGCGACCGCCTCCGCCCCGGTCGCCGCCTCCCCGACGATCTCGAACTCGGCCTGCCCGGCGAGCATGCCGCGCAGCCCGTCCCGGACGACCGGGTGGTCGTCGGCGATCACCAGCCTGATGCTCATGGCGCCACGCCCTTCTCCTGATCGTGGGGTCCGGCCGCGCCGGCGGCGGGCACGACCGCGGCGCCGTCCACGGGCAGCTCGACCACCAGGGTGGTGCCGGCGCCCGGCGCGCTCTCCAGCACCAGGGAGCCGCCGAGGCGGTCGACCCGCTGGCGGATGGCGGCCAGGCCGAAGCCGCCCTCCTCGGGCCGGGCCGCCTGCCCGGTGGCGCGCGGGTCGAAGCCGACCCCGTCGTCCTGCACGTCCAGCACGGCGACGTCGTCCATGTAGGACAGCGTCACCGTGACCCGGCCGGCGTGGGCGTGGCGGCGGACGTTGGTCAGCGCCTCCTGGGTGATCCGCAGCAGGGCGACCTCGGTGGGTGTCGGCAGCGGCCGGGGCGTGCCGGTGATCCTGGTGGCGGCCTCGACCTGCTGCTCCTCGGCGAGCCGGTCGGTCAGCCGGGCGAGCGCCTCGCCGAGCGAGGCGTCGCCGAGCGGCTCGGGCTGCAGCGCCCAGACCAGCTGGCGGGCCTCGGCCAGGTTCTCGCCGGCGGTGCGGCGTGCCTCCTCCAGGTGGCGCCTGGCGTCCGACGACCCGGACGCCCAGGCCGCCTCCGCCGCCTGGAGCAGCAGCACGATGCTGGTGAACCCCTGCGCGAGGGTGTCGTGGATCTCGCGGGCGAGGCGCTGGCGTTCCTCCAGCATGCCGGCCTGGCGCTCGGCCACGGCCAGCTCCCGGCGGGTCGCGGTCAGCTGGTCGATCAGCTCCTTGCGCTCCGCGCTCTGGTCGATGATCCGGTTGATCCAGATGGCCAGGAGGATGCCGGCGGTGGCGGCCACGACCGCGTAGGCCGCGTTGGCCGCCTGCTCGCCGACGGACATCTCCGTGATGGTGAACTGGCGCGCGATGGTGAGCGCGGTGAGCACCAGCGCGGCACCGATCGCGACCCGCAGCGGCAGCAGCCGGAAGGTCCACGGGTACAGCACCCAGAGCATGAAGAAGAAGGCGAGGTTGGTGCTGAGCAGCGCGAACCAGAGCGCGTAGAGGCCGACGACGTAGATGAGCGGCCCGGCGATCGACTGCTGCTCGGAGACCCGCAGCCGGGTGAAGCCGGCGTGCCAGCCGGCGAGCGCGACCGCCAGGGCGACGGTCAGCAGCCGCTCTCGTGGCGGCTGGCGCTCGCCCGCGACGCCGACCACGGTCGCCAGGGCGAGCACGAGGTAGAAGCCGGCGTCCCAGATCCACCGGCCCCGCTCCCACGCGTCCCTGGGCCCGCCAGGGCCGGCGGTGGCACCCGGCCCGCGGCCCCCGGTCTGGTCCCGTCCGGCCAATCGCCTCACTTCCTCGCCGCCTGGCGGTCCCAGGTACCGGCCAGGCGGGCCGCCCGCGGCCGGGTCATCACGCGTCGCCACGGCCGCGCCAGCGGAACACCAGCGCCGAGGCCGCGAACGCGGCCACCAGCCAGGCGGCCAGGACCAGCGCGGTCATGCCATGCTCCCAGCTCTGGGCGGGCTCGGCCAACCTGAAGCTGTCGGGTAGGAACACCGAGCGCAGGCCCTGCGCCATCCACTTCAGCGGGAACACCGCGCCGATCCGCTGCAGCCACTCGGGGATGTCCGTGTACACCACGTACACCCCGGAGACGAACTGCAGGAAGATGAACGGCGGGGTGACCACGGCGGCGGCCGCCTTGACGTTGCGGATCACCCGGCTGTAGGCGATGCCGATCAGCGAGCAGGCGCTGATGCCGAGCACGAACACCCACGCCAGGGTGAGCCAGCGGGTGGTGGTGCCTGGCAGCTCGAGGCCGTAGGCGAGCGTCCCGATGCCGAGGGTGACGGCGACCTCGACCAGGCCGACCACCAGCACCATGCCCAGCTTGCCGATGAAGTAGGCGGCCTTGGGCATCGGCGTGCCGGCCAGCCGCTTGAGGGTGCCGTCGTCCTGTTCGATGGCGATCGAGATGGCGAGCGTCTGGAAGCTGACGCTCATCACCCCCGAGGCCATGATGCCGGCGACCATGTACTGGCGGAAGTCCACCCCGGTGTCGCCGAGCTCGCCGCTGAAGATGGAGCCGAACAGCACCAGGATCATCACCGGGAACGCGAAGGTGAAGATCACCGCCTCCCGGTTGCGGGAGAAGGTCTTGAGCTCCAGCCCGACGCGGGCGAGCCCGATCGCGAGCAGGCCGGGCGGGCGGCCCGTGCCGGCGGTGCGGATGGGAGCCACGGCAGGGTCGAGGGCGGCGGACTGCTGCTGGGTGCTCATGCCACTCCTCCCCGGACCGGCTCGGTCGCCGCCGAGCCGTGGGCCGCGATCATGCGCAGGTAGACGTCTTCCAGGGTCGGCCGGCTGACGGTCAGTTCGGGCAGCTCG
>DATLQA010000255.1:0-3290 GCA_035535495.1 Actinomycetota bacterium
TGCACGATGGCGGCCGACCCGATCCCGACGGCGAAGGCCGCCACCATCCCGATGGGGAGGGCGGTCTCCAGCGCGATGGCGGCCACCGCCCCGATCCCGACCACGGCCCGCCCCACATACCGCAGCGGCCGCGTCATGTACGGCGAGGCCATGACGACCACCGCGGCGGCCACCGCCACCCGCACCGCCACATACACGGGAGGCGAGCCCGACGCGGCCATCGCCCTGAGGCTCTCCGACCAGTCGGTCCCGGCGATCCGTCCGGCGAGCAGCGCGACCCCGAACGCAAGCGCCCCCGCGAGCACCTCCTCGAAGAGCAGGCGTTTGCGCCCGCTGGCGAAGAGCGCCAGGGCGACGAGCACCAGCGTCCAGATGAGCAGCAGGTCGTAGGAGATCTCCCAGAACCAGCCGAACAGCCCGGGGAGGCTCCTGACCAGGCCCGCCACCAGCGAGTCGATCGAGGTCGGCCCGGGCGCCGGGAAGCTCAGCACCCCCACCGTGAGCACGGTGAGGACCAGCAGCACCACATCGGTCGGGCGCCGGGACCGGGGGGCGTCGGCGGCCGAGGAGAACAGGCGGATGCCGCGGCGCCACGCGTCCGCCGCCGACCGGGCCGCACGGCCGGGACCGGCTGACGCGACGGCGTGCTCTCGCTGCGTGTCCGTCTCCGGCCTCCTCCCGCTCCGGCGGGCCCCAGGCCGCCGGAGCGGAGCCTAGTGCAACGTCCGACGCTCCGTCAGGCCGGCGGCGCTGGCAGCCCGGATGGGACCGGTCATGGTCCTCGCTGGCCCTGGCTGCGCGTTCGGGTGGCGACCGCCGAAGACCGGTGCCCAAGGACACCGACGCCGTGCGCGCGCTCGATGGCCGCGCTCCGCGAGGACACGCCGAACTTGCGGTAGACCGAGAGGGCCTGGGTCTTCACCGTGTACGGCGACAGGTACAGGCGCTCGGCGATCTCACGGAACGTGAGGTGGGTGGCCAGCAGCGGCAGGATCCGCAGCTCGGCGGTGGTGAGGGAAGAGCCGCCGACGCCCTGCCGTCCGATCCTCTCGACCTTGGCCCGCAGCTCGTCGGCCTCCTCTGGCAGCACGCCGAGGTCGGGCCGCTGCTGGAGGATGTCGCCCGCCTGCCGGAGGACGGCCCGCGCGCCATCGGGGTCGGCGAGCGCGATGTAGGCGCGCGCCAGCTCCAGCAGGGCCTGGACCGACACGACCGGGAGCGCGTAGGTGAGCAGCGGCCGGAGCCGGGCGGCTCGGACGACGTGCTCGCGGGCCGCGGCGGCGTCGCCGCGATGGATCGCGGCCCGTGCGGCCCAGGCGTAGACCAGCGCGCTGGTCCAGTAGTCCTCGAACTCCCCGTCATGCAGGATCGACAGCGCCTGCTCGGCGAGGGCCACCGCCGCCGGCCAGTCGTCACGGCCGACGGAGACGATGCAGCGCTCGGCCAGGACCACGGCGGCCAGCGGCAGGGCACCGACATCGGTCGCGGTGTCGAGGGCGTGGGCGAGGATCGGGTCGGCCCGGTCAGGCTCGCCCTCCAGCAGGTAGGAGAGGCCCTCGGTGTAGAGCATGGTCGCCCGGTAGGGGCTCAGCGGGCTGAGGTCCCGGAAGGCCAGCGCCGCGTCGCCGCGCATCTCGGCCACGCCGTCGCGGCACACCAGGGCGCGCAGGTAGGCCAGGTAGCTCTCCATGGTGCTGCCGTCGGGGAGCCGGCCGGCCGGCGGTGCCTGCTCGGCCGCCGCCGCCCAGCGTTCGGCCTTGGCCGGCCGCCCGAGCAGCGCGAAGATCAGCGCTCCGTGGACGGTGACGGCCGGGTACCGCTCGATCAGGCGCTGGTCCTCGAACCACTCCATCCAGCGCAGGACCGTGTCGGCCCGGCCGCTCGCCCAGACCGGCTGCATCACCTCCAGGACCAGCCGCGCGACCCGGTCGGTGTCGCCGGCGGCCTGGGCGTGGTCGATGGCCAGCTCGGGAAGGCCGTTGGCCTCGTACCACGCGGCCGCCCCAAGGTGGAGCCGAGGCACGATCACCGGTTCACGCCGCTGCAGCTCGGCGACCAGCAGATCCTGGAGCAGGTGGTGATAGCGGTACCACTCGGCCCGCCGGTCCAGCGCGACCAGCAGCAGGTTGGACCGCTCCAGGGACTCCAGCATCGCGGCCGACCCCGTGGCGCCGAGCATCGCGTCGCACAGCGGCCCGCACATCCGCTCGAGCACCGCGGTACGGGTCAGGAACGACACCTCGTCCGCGGACAGCCGCGACAGCAGCTCCGACCCAAGGTACTCGGCCATCAGCCGGTCGTCCCCCGAGAACCGGAGCCCCGCGGTCGCTTCCGGGCCTCCGGCCTTGATGGCCAGGGCCGCGAGGTACAGGCCGACCGGCCAGCCCTCGGTCCGCTCGATCAGCTGGCCGTGGTCATCATCGCCGAGCTGGACACCTGCGGCTTCGACCAGGACGCGCGCTTCGGCCGCATCCATGGCGAGGTCGTCGACGCCGACCTCCACGACCTCTCGGGCGGCACGCAGCCGCGCCATCGGCAGCGGCGGCGCGTCGCGGGTGGCGATCGCCAGCTGTGACCCGGCCGGCAGGTGCAGCGCAAGCTCGGCCACCGCGTCGCGGCACTCCTGGTTGGAGACCTGCTCGACGTGGTCCAGGACCAGCGCGACCGGTTCCTTCATTCCGGACATCGCGCCCGCCAGGCGGGTGACGGCGGTCGCCGCGATCGAGGCGCCGCCGAGCCAGCGCGTCCGGAGCAGCTCAGGGTCGATCCCCTCCACCCGGTTCAACGCCGCCGCGGCGCAGGCCAGCAGGATCTCGGGATCGTTGTCCCGCTCGTCCAGCGAGACCCACGCCGCTCGTCCCCGCTGCTCGGCCCACTGGCTCAGCAGCGTCGTCTTGCCGTAGCCCGCCGGAGCCACGACGCAGACCACCGGAACATGCTGCGAAGCGAGCAGCCGATCGACCAGCGCCGGGCGGGACACGATCCCCGGGCGGACCCAGGGACGGCGGAGCTTCCACTCAAGGATCTGCGGGAACGGCTGGGCTACCATCGACATCCGCCGCTCCCGGATCCGGACAACCGCCTCCGCGATCTCCCTGGTCAGAGAGACTCTACTGCGGTGCTCGTGCTGCTTCAATCCGGTCCGCGTGACGCCGCCTTCATCCAAAGCGGATGATGCCCGGACAGCGCTCGCCGACCAAGGTGGGGGGCGTCCCCGCGAGGCCAGGAGACAGGCGATGAGTGTTGCTGGAGCGGCCAGGGATCCGGTGCCGCCCCAGGGCGACCGGCCG
>DATLQA010000256.1:0-3231 GCA_035535495.1 Actinomycetota bacterium
GCCTGCTAAGCGGGTTTGGGGTTCATCCCCCATCGTGCGTTCGAATCGCACTGCCTCCGCTCTGCGCCGCTAGCTCAACGGATAGAGCACCAGACTACGGATCTGGCGGTTGGGGGTTCGAATCCCTCGCGGCGCGCACAACGCCCTAAGTCAGAAAGCTGCATTCGCGCATTCCCGTGCGGATCTGGGTCTGGTCCAGACGGATCTGGTCGGATCCAGTCCGGTCTGGTGATGATCAGGTCCGCGGACCCGTGGTCGCGCGTCCAGTCGCCTGCAATACTCGCGATGTGGCAGGGCCGGTGCTTCTCGAACGCGAGCGCGAGCTTGCCGAGCTCGCCCAGGCCGCCAACGAGGCGGCAGCCGGCGAGGGCGGGCTGGTGCTCGTCTCCGGGGAGGCCGGCATCGGTAAGTCGAGCCTGGTCCGGGGGCTGCGCGGGTTGCTGCCGGCGAACGGGCGCCTGCTGGTCGGCCACTGCGACGACCTCGGCACCCCGCGGACCCTAGGGCCATTCCGCGACCTGGTCGGCCAGGTCGGCACCGGGCTGACCCGGGCGCTGGCCGAGGGCGGGGAGCGGGACGCGGTGCTGACCGCGTTGCGGGCCGAGCTGGACTGGGCCGGGCATCCGACCATTCTGGTGGTGGAGGATGTGCACTGGGCCGACGAGGCCACCCTGGACGTACTGCGCTACCTAACACGCCGAACCATCGAGCTGCCGGCTGTCCTGGTCCTGACCTACCGCGACGACGAACTGACCCGCGAGCATCCCCTCCAGCAACTGCTCGGCCAGGCATCCGCCGCGGGTCGGGTCCGCCGGCTGCCGCTGCGGCGCCTATCGCCGGACGCGGTCCGGTGGTTGAGCGCCCCCAGCCGGGTCGACGCCGACGAGGTGTTCGCCATGACCTCCGGCAACCCGTTCTTCGTCACCGAGGTCCTCGCGGCAGGAGACGGGGACCGCGTCCCGTCCACGGTCGCCGATGCGGTGCTGGCCCGGGTGCGCCGCCTGGACGCGGCTACCCAGGATGCGCTCGAACAGCTCGCCACGGTTCCGTCCGTGGTGGAGCGATGGCTGGTCGACGCGTTGGTGGCGGGCGGGCTGGCCGCGCTGGTGGCGGCCGAGGAGCGCGGCCTGCTCACCGTGTCACCGGCCTCGGTGGCGTTCCGGCACGAGCTGGCCCGGCGGGCGGTGGCGGACTCGGTGCCGGTGGCGCGCCGGGTGGAGCTGAACCGGCGGGTGCTCCAGGCGCTGGTCGGGCGCGGGGATGCCGACCTGTCGCGCATCGTCCACCACGCGGCCCAGGCCGGCGACACCGACGCGATCGTCGGCTACGGACCCGCAGCGGCCCGGGACGCGGCCGGCGCCGGCGCCCACCGTGAGGCGGTCGCCCATTACCGGCTGGTGCTCGGTCACCGGGAGCGCTTCGCCCCGGCTGAGCTGGCCGAGCTGCTGGAGGGGTACGCCGTCGAGTGCTACACGATCGGGACCGCCGAGGCCATGCTCGCCGCCCAGCGCGAGGCGGTCGAGCTGCGCCGGTCACAGGGCGACCAGCGCGCGCTCGGGACGGACCTGCGCTGGCTGTCCCGGATGCAGTATTGGGCCGGCGACCGCGCCGCCGCCGAGCGCAGCGGCGCGGAGGCGATCGCCGTGGTGGAGGCGGCTGGCGACCGCCGGCTGCTCGCCCTGGCGCTCAGCAACCAGGCGCAGCTCCACATGCTGGCCTACCGGGCCACCGACTGTGTCGCGGTCGGCGAGCGCGCCGTCGCCCTGGCCCGCGACGTGGGCGATGCCGCGATCCTGTCCCACGCCCTGCTCAACGTCGGTTCCGCTCGGTGGCAGCTCGGCGACTCGGTGGCATGGTCGCTGATGGAGGAGAGCCTGGGGGTCGCGCTGGCCGCCGGCGAGGTCGAGCACGCCTGCCGCTCCTGTGTCGTGCTCGGCTGGCACCAGCTCGATGACCTCCACCTCGACGACGCCGAGCGGACCCTGGCGGAGGGCATCGGCCTCGCCGAGCGCCACGACCACCTCGGCTTCCTCGGCTACCTGACCGTGGAGCTCGGCATGCTCAAGCTGGCCAGGGCCGCCTGGGACGACGCCGTTCGGGCGGCGCGGCGGGGGCTGGCCGACGCCCCACTGGTGCGTCACGGGGCGCTGACGGTGCTGGGGCGGGTACGGGTACGCCGGGGCGAGCCGGGCGGCGACGAGCTGCTGGGGGAGGCGTGGGCGCTCGCCGTCGACCTGCGAGAGCTGCAGCGGACCGGGCCGACCGCCGCGGCCCGGGCGGAGGCGGCCTGGCTGGCCGGCGACCACGCCGCCGTGCGGGCCGCCGCCGGCCCGGTCTACGAGGAGGCCCGCCGCCTGGGCCACGTCCCGCTCCAGGCCCAGCTGGGCTACTGGCTGACCAAGGCGGGACAGGCCGTGCCGCCGCTCGCCTCCGAGCATCCATACACTCTGCAGGCGGCCGGGCGCTGGCGGGAGGCGGCGGCGGCCTGGCAGGCGGCCGGGTACCCCTCCGAGCACGCCGCGGCCCTGGCCGAGAGCCCCGACCCCCAGGACCGGCTGGCCGCCCTGGCCGAGCTGGACGCCCTGGGGGCCGCGCCGCTGGCCCGGCTGGTCCGGGTCGGGCTGCGCCGACTGGGCATCGCCCACGTTCCCCGCGGACCGGCCGACGCCACCCGGCAGAACCCGGCCGGGCTCACCGATCGGCAGGTCCAGGTGCTTCGGCTGCTCAGCCAGGGATGCACCAACGCCGAGATCGCCGACCGGCTGGTCGTGTCCACCCGGACGGTCGACAGCCACGTCGCCGCCGTCCTGGCCAAGCTCGGCGTCGCGACCCGGCGGGCCGCGGCCGCTCGGGCGGCCGACCTCGGTGTCCTCGACTCGGAGGCTCGGTAGCCGCCGGCGCCGATCTCGGTAGCCGCCACGGATCCGCGCGGATCCGCCGCGCCGTACAACCGCAGAGTCAACCGACCGGAGCGGATCGGGCCGGCATCGAAGGTCGCCGAGCGTACCGGCGGAGCGAACTGAGCCGGCTTGGAGTCGCCGGACGCACCTGCGGGAGGCAGATGGCCATGCCTAAGAGCACCGATCCGACCTTCTACCGTACCCCGGCCGAGGCGATCGCGGCCCCGCCCGAGCGGCTCGCCTATGTGGCCGCCTACGACCCGGCCGGCAAGGCCAAGGATGCCATGGCCGTGATCGACACCGACGCCGCCTCCTCGACCTACGGGAAGGT
>DATLQA010000257.1:0-17209 GCA_035535495.1 Actinomycetota bacterium
CTCGCTGACGACCAAACCGGTCAAGGGACGGACGGCGGCCTCCTCCACGGCCTACACCATCACGTTCTCGACCGGCGACGACGTCTTCCGGCTGGAGCGCAAGCGGCTGCTGCACAAGGACCGGAGGGGTCCGGGCCGCACCGGCAAGCGCTTCGTCACCGCCGTGCGGCCTGTCACGAGCGTTCCCGTCCGCTGCGTCGAGGTCGACGGCGCCGACCACCTCTACCTGGCCAGCCGGTCGATGGTGCCCACCCACAACTCGACCCTCGGGCTGGACGTGGCCCGGCATGCGGCGGTGCGGGCGGGGGTGCCGACGGTGGTGTTCTCGCTGGAGATGAGCCGGACCGAGCTGGTCCAGCGGCTGATGTGTGCCGAGTGCACGGTGGACATGCAGCGGCTGCGGACTGGGCGGATGGAGGAGTCGGACTGGACCCGGCTGACGAGGTCGCTGGGGAAGCTGGCGGATGCGCCGCTGTTCATCGACGACTCGCCGGGGACGACCATGATGGAGATCAGGGCCAAGTGCCGGCGGCTCAAGCAGCGGCACGGGCTCGGGCTGGTGGTGGTCGACTACCTGCAGCTGATGCAGCCCAGCAAGCGGTTCGAGAACCGTCAGCAGGAGGTCAGCGAGATCTCCAGGTCGCTGAAGCTGCTGGCCAAGGAGCTGGACGTGCCGGTGATGGCCATCTCCCAGCTGTCGCGCCAGACCGAGTCGCGCTCGGACCGGCGGCCCATGCTGTCCGACCTGCGCGAGAGCGGCGCCCTGGAGCAGGACTCGGACGTCGTGCTGTTCATCTACCGCGAGGAGCTGTACGACCAGGAGTCGCCCCGCAAGGGCGAGGCCGACCTCATCCTCGCCAAGCACCGCAACGGCCCCACCGACACGGTAGCGGTGACCTTCCAGGGCCAGTACTCCCGCTTCGCCCCGATGGCCCAGCGCAGCATGTAGCCGTCGTCTGGTCCGGAAGGACGGCCAATTCCACGCGGCTCGAGCGACTACCCGTTGGCCTCCGTGGCGGAGGTCCGCGACGGGGACCCGACCGCTCGTATCGATCAACTGCCGGGGAAATCTGGAACCTGTCTGAAACCGACGAAGGAGCACCGCGATGTTGCGAGGATTCGCCACGATCAACTACTGGGCCGACGACATGGAGGCGGCGAAGCGGTGGTACGCGGAGCTGCTGGGCGTCGAGCCGTACTTCGAGCGTCCCGGACCGGACGGGCGGCTCGCCTACGCCGAGTTCCGCATCGGTGACTACCAGCACGAGCTGGGGCTGGTCGACCGCGGCTGGGCGCCCTCTGGCGCGGCGACCGAGCCGGGCGGGGCGGTCATGTACTGGCACGTCGACGACATCGCGGCGACGTTCGAGAAGCTACTGTCGATGGGCGCGAAGGAATACCAGCCGATCACTTCGCGCGGCGACCAGGGGTTCGTGACCGCCGCCGTGGTCGACCCATTCCGGAACGTGCTGGGCATCATGTACAACCCGCACTACCTGGAGAACCTGAAGTCGTCCGGGAGGGCGTGACCCGCTCCGAGAGCGAGTGGGTCCGGCGCCCGGACCCGACACCGAGAGGCGAGAGGTGCCGCGCCGAGATCATCGCCTTGCGTTCTTGCCCGTTGGTCGGTGAAGTATCACCGGTTGTCCGCATCATTCGAAGGGAGCAGGCGATGTGCACTGAGAAGTGCTTCGGGCTGACGCAGGTGGCGGCCACGACCGCCGGACGGGCATCGGAGCCGACTGCTCGGCGCGCAGGTCCCAGCGTCACCCGCCGGGCGGCACTGTTCGGCAGTGCGGCGGCCGCCACCACCGCGGTCCTCGGGGGAACGGCCCAGGCGGGCGAGCGGGCGCCGACCTTTTCGGGCAAGCGGCACGGCCTGCGTGATCTCACGTACCCGTTGACGACGTCGTTTCCAGCCTTCACGCCGGGTGAGGAGGCGGCGCGGCGAACCGTCGTGACGATCGAGAACAACGGGTACTACCTGCAGGAGTGGCGCATCATCGAGCACATCGGGACGCACGTCGACGCGCCAGGGCACTTCACCCTGGGCGGCCGCTTGGCGCCTGAGCTGCAACTCTCGGAGTTGATCGTCCCAGCGGTGGTCATCGACATCGCGGCCCGGGCGGCCCGCGACCCGGATGCGGTCGTGACCATCGAGGACCTCCGTTCCTTCGAGCGCAAGCACGGCCGTATCCCGCGCGACGCCGCCGTCCTCATGTACTCCGGTTGGGGTGCCAAGGTCGGCGACCCCGATGCCTACCGCGGCACCGACGCGACGGGCACGCTGCACTTTCCCGGCTTCGATCCCGATGCCTGCGAATGGCTTCTGCGCCGCCGAGGGATCCGCAGCCTCGGCGTCGACACGCTCAGCATCGACCCGGGGAACTCCACAACGTTCGAGACGCACCTGATCCTCACGGGAGCAGACCGCTACGGGCTGGAGAACCTCGCGAACCTCGACCGCATCCCGAAGCGCGGCGCCACGATCGTCGTCGGGCTCATCCCTTATGAGGAGGGCTCCGGCGGCCAGGCCCGCATCTTCGCCTCCTGGTGACCGTCGTCCTCGTCGCCCGCAGCACACCGGGAGGGCGTCGACCGACGACCAAGGAGGACGACCGATGACCAAGGTGGCCGCAGGGATCACGATCTCGCTGGACGGTTACATCACCGGGCCGAATGACGGGCCGGGTCGCGGCCTGGGCGACGGCGGTGAGCGACTGCACTACTGGGTCTTCGGCGGCCCGTGGAGCTACGACGAGGACCCGAGAGGCGAGGCGACGGGCGCGGACAAGGAGCTCCTCGACGAGGCCTTCGCCCGCGTCGGCGCGGTCGTCGGCGGCCGCAACACCTACGACGCAACCGAGGGGTGGGGCGGCCAGAATCCGTTCGGCGTGCCGTTCTTCATCGTGACGCACCGGATGGAGGACGCCCCCGCCGCCGACACCGGGTTCACGTTCGTGAAGGGAGTGGACGAGGCCATCGCCAAGGCGCGCGACGCGGCGGACGGCAAGGACGTGTTCGTCATGGGCGGGGCGGACGTCATCCGCCAGGCCCTGCGTGGCGGCTACGTGGAGGAGCTGGCGATCTCGATCGCCCCGGTCGTGCTCGGCGCCGGCAAGCGGCTTTTCGACCACTTCGATGAGACGGTTCGTCTCGAGCACCTGCGCGTGCGCCAGTCGCCGTTCGCGACGCACATCAGCTATCGCGTCGTGCGCTGAACGGCCCGGGTGGCCGCCGGCTGCGCCTCCTGCTCGCGAAGGTATTCGTGGACGAGCTGGATGGCGATGGCGCCTTCGCCGACGGCTGAGGCGACCCGCTTGACCGAGCCGTGCCGGACGTCGCCCGCGGCGAAGACTCCGGGCAGGCCGGTCTCGAGGAGCAGCGGAGGCCGTCCGAGCGGCCAGGTTCCGGGGAGCTTGCCGTCGCGGGACAGGTCGCGGCCGGTCAGCAGGAACCCACGCTCGTCCCGGTCGAGCGTGGCCGCCAGCCAGTCGGTATGAGGCTCGGCACCGATCAGGATGAACAGCGCCGCCGCCGGCAGCGTCTCGGTCGCACCCGTCGTGCCATCGCGCAGGGTGAGTGCCTCCAGCCGTCCCGCCCCGTGCACCGCGTCGACCTCGGTGTGGAGCCGCACGGTGATGTTGCCGGCCCGTCCGAGCTCCTCCACCAGGTAGCTCGACATGCCGTCGGCGAGGGAGCGGCCGCGGACCAGCAGCGTCACCTGCTCGGCGTATCGGGCCAGATGGACGGCGGCCTGCCCGGCGGAGTTGGCACCGCCAACCACGGCGACCCGCTGACCCTGCATGGCCTTGGCCTCGGTGACGGCCGCGCCGTAGAACACTCCAGCCCCCAGGAGCGCGTCCAAGCCGGGGACGGGCAGGCGGCGGTAGCTGACCCCGGTGGCGATGACGACCGTGCGGCTGACCGCCCGGCTGCCGTCGGCGAGGGTCAGGGCCCGGCCGGTGCTGACCGGCTGCAGCCTGGTCGCGGGCTGGGCGTAGACCAGTTCGGCGCCGAAGACCACCGCCTGATCGGTCGCCCGCGCGGCAAGCTCCGCACCGCTGATGCCACGTGGGAAGCCGAGATAGTTGCGGATCAGGGAGGTGGTGCCGGCCTGTCCGCCGACCGCCTCGCGCTCCAGCAGCAGGGTTCGCAGCCCCTCGGAGGCCGCATAGGTCGCGGCGGCCAGCCCGGCCGGTCCAGCGCCGACCACGGCGACGTCGTAGCGGTCGAGGGCGGGCTGGGTCTGGACGCCCAGCGCCTGCGCGAGCCGGTCGTTGGGCGGGTCGACCAGGACCTGCCCGTCGAACAGCAGCATCACCGGCGCCCCGGTCGCTTCCAGGCCGGCTTGGGCGAGCAGCCGGCGCCCGTCGTCTGCGTCCGCGTCGTAGAACCCGTGGGAGATGCTGTTGCGCGCCATGAGGTCGCGGAGCTCGTGGGAGCGTGGCGACCAGCGCGGACCGACGATGCGGACCAGCTCGGGCCTGGGTCCGAATGTGCTGGTGGACCTGGCCCACTGGCTGAGCGCCTTCCCGACCGTCGGGTAGAGCTGCAGTTCGGGCGGCCCCCAGGGCGCGTTGAGGTAGTGGTCGAGCTGCCCCAGCGCCATCGCCTGCAGCCCGGCGGTGCCGGCGGCGGCATCCCCGTAGGTCATGAACAGCACCCGCTTGGCCGTCGGGTGCAGCTCATGAGCCTGGCACAGGAACTCGACCCCGGTCATGCCCGCCAGCCACTGGTCGGCGAGGAGCAACGCGACCTGCTCGCGGGCCTGGCGGAGCCGCCCGAGCGTGTCCAGGCCGCCCGCCGGGGTAGCCGCCGCGACGATCTGGTAGTCGGCGCCGAACCGCCGGCCGAGGTCACGCTCCAGCGCCGACAGCATCTCCCGATCGCCGTTCACCACCAGCAGCGCCGGCTTGGCCATCGCACCTCCCCGCCTCGACACCGCTCGGCTACCCGGCCGGACCGCCCGCGGGCGCCGGCATCATGATCTGGTCGGTGTAGCACCACATCCAGTCCTCGCCCGGCTGCATCGACCGGGCGACCTGGTGGGTGGGGGCGTGCTCGTGGGCATGGCGGCTGGCGTGCTTGTTCTTGGACGAGTCGCAGCACAGCACCTGCCCGTCGGTCATGCACATGCGCAAGTGGACCCAGCTGTCCCCCAGGTCCATGCACGGCTGGCAGCCCGCCGAGGACGGGGTGACGTCATGGATCTGGTCGAGATGACCGCATGGCTGGTCGGTCTGCCCGCGGTCCCGCCGGAGCGCGGAACGGAGGTTGGCAAGCAATCCCATGATGCTTCCTCCACCGGTTCTTCGCCTTCCTGACATTCGCCAGTATCGCTCGCCTCGACCGACGACGGCATCCGGGGCCGGCCCGGCGCACCGTCCAAGGCCGGTGCCGGGGACGGCGTCGCCCTCGACCACCAGGTCGATCCCGTCGCGGGCGGCTGAAGCCGGGGTGCAGCTCGGTCACTGGGTCGTTGACGACCATCTGTCCTCCATTCGCGTGTCGCGCTCCCGGATCAGCGATCTCCTTGATGGTCTGATGACCCTTCGTAGCATGGACCGCGGACAGGCGGGAACTCATCGGTCGGGAGCGGCCTTGCCGCTGGTCGCGTGGTGGTCGACCATCGGGAGCATGTGCCGCAACATCACCACCCTCAGAGGCCTTGAGCCGCCCGCCACCACCGAAGAGATCGAGGCCGCCGCCCGCCAGTACGTCCGCAAGGTCAGCGGTATCACCCACCCGACCGCCACGACCGACGAGGCGTTCGAGCAGGCGGTCACCACGGTCGCCCGCGTGACCGCGGAGCTGCTGCGTGACCTGCCGTCGCGGCGGCAGCCTCCCAAGAACCTCCCACCACTGCGCCGTCCCGAGGTACGCGCCCGGATGAGCTGACGCCGCGGGTCGCCCGACCGCTGGGGGATTGACAGACCAACCGGTCGGTTTCTAGACTGCCGCCGCAAGGGTTTCCGCGAGGAGGGGGCAGCATGGCGATCGCGCCGACGGTGACGGAGCGGGGCGGGGAGACCCGCCGCCGCATCCTCGAGGTCGCCGCCGAGGCCTTCTCGGAGCGCGGCTACGCCGGCACCTCGCTGAGCGACGTCCTGAAGGCGAGCGGGCTCACCAAGGGTGGGTTCTACTTCCATTTCCCGTCCAAGGAGGCGCTCGCGCTCGCTACGCTCCGCCACAAGCAGGAGCAGTGGGCGGCCGCGGTGATGGCGGCCGTCCTGCGCCACCCGCGCGCGGTCGACCAGCTCGACGCCATGGTCGATGCCCTTTGTGACCTGCACGAGCAAGACCCCGCCTGCCGGTGCATCGGCCGGCTCTGCACCGAGCTGGTCGACGCCCACCCCGAGCTGCGACCGCAGCTCGCCCCGCAGATCACCGGCTGGGTGGACCTGGTCGCATCGCTGGTCCGCAGGGGCCAGGACGAGGGCGACTTCCGGCCAGAGGTGGAGCCGTCGGTGGTGGCCGAGGTGGCGGTCCAGTCCTTCATCGGGATCGAGACCGTCTCCGAGCTGGTCACCGGACGGGCGGATCTCCGCCGCCGCGCTCAGGACTTCCGCAACCTGTTCCTCGACGCCATCCGCCGCCCCTCCTAGCCCAGCTCGACACCAGCGAATGGCCACACCCGCGTCCGCAGAACGTACCAACCGGTCGGTTTCTTAGATACCGGGACTCGCAGGGGGAGAAGCATGGAACGGATCGGCACGAAGCACCGGGCTCCGGCGGAGCGGGGCCTGTTCGGACGGCTCGGCCGCTTCACGGTGCGGCGGCGGTGGTACGTGATCGGCGCCTGGGTCGTCCTGCTCGGCGTCATGGGGACGTTCGCCTCCGGCCTGCAGGACCGTCTCGGGTCGGGCGGGTTCGAGGTGCCGGGCTCGCAGTCCCTGGCGGTCCAGCGCGACCTCGAGCGCCGCTTCGCCCACCAGTTCCCGACCGCCGCGCTGGTGACCGTCCACGACCCGGCGCGAACCGTCGACGATCCCGCCTTCCGGTCGGTCCTCGAGGACCTCGCCGCGCGCGTCCAGGCAGTCCCGAACGTTGGTGGGGTGGAGTCCTGGCTGACCACCAGCAGCCCGGCCTTCGTCTCGCCCGACCGGCACACCACCTACCTGGTCGCCGGACTCTCCGGGGACCAGAACACCCAGCTCGAAACCGCCCCTGACGTCGCCGCGGCGGCCCGCGGCGACCTCCCCGCCGGGGTGGAGGTGGAGACCGGCGGCAGTGCCGCCTTCTTCTCGCGGCTGAACGAGATCTCGCGGCACGACCTCGAGCAGGCCGAGCGGGTGAGCTTCCCGGTCACGCTGCTGGTCCTGCTGCTCGCCTTCGCCAGCCTGGTCGCCGCCGGCCTGCCGGTGATGCTCGCCCTGGTGAGCCTCGGGGTGACCCTGGGCGCCCTGTACTTCCTCGCCGGCGTCACCGACATGAACGTCTACGTGACCAACACCGCCTCCATCGTCGGCATCGGCGTCGGCATCGACTACGCGCTGTTCGTGGTGACCCGGTTCCGCGAGGAGCTCCGCCGCGGCCGGCCGGTCGCCGAGGCGGTGCCGATCGCGCTGGCCACCTCCGGCCGCGCGGTCGCGCTGTCCGGCGCCACCGTGATCGTGGCGCTGGCTGGCATGTTCCTCGTCGACATCCAAGCATTCCGCTCCATGGCCATCGGCTCGATGAGCGTGGTGGCGGTGGCCGTGCTGGCCGCGGTCACGCTGCTGCCCGCCGTGCTCAGCCTGGTGGGCAACTGGGTGGACCGGCTGCGCGTCCCGCTGCTGCGCCGGCGCGCCGGCGCGGAGGAGGGCTTCTGGCACCGCTGGGCGGTCACCATCATGCGGCGGCCGTGGGCCTTCACCGTCGCCGCCCTGGTCCTGCTGGTCACCCTGGCGGTGCCGTTCGCCGCCATCCGGCTCGGCCAGCCCGGCGCCGCGATCCTGCCGGCGGACGAGAGCCCGCGGCGCGCGACCGAGCGGCTGGCGGCCGAGTTCGGCGCCGGCGTGACCGGCCCGATGGAGATCCTGGTGGACACCCCTGGCGGCGCGGGCATCAGGACCAACCTGGACCGGGTGGACCGGCTCACCAGGGCGCTCAAGGCGGACCAGGCGGTGGCCGGCGTGCAGAGCCTCACCAGCGTCCTGCCCCGCGCCGACCTGGACACCTACGCCAAGCTCTATACCCGCGGGCTGGACGGGCTCGACCCCAAGCTGGCCCCGGCGGTCACCGGGCTGGCCAACTGGGACCGTGGCGCCGACCTGGCCCGCATCACCGTGGTGACCAGGGACGCCCCCCAATCCGACGCGGCTGAAGCCCTGGTCGACCGGGTCCGCGACCGGTACGTGCCCGCTGCCGGCCTCACCGGGCAGGCCCTGGTGGGCGGCACCACCGCGCTGAACCTCGACCTCGCCCGCGAGATCTCCAACCAGCTGCCGGTGGTGGTGCTGGCCGTCCTGGCGCTGTCGTTCGTGCTCCTGGCGATGGCGTTCCGCTCGGTGGTGCTGCCGCTGCAGGCGATCGCGATGAACCTGCTCTCGGTCGGCGCCGCCTACGGGCTGATCGTGGCCGTGTTCCAGTGGGGCTGGGGCGAGCGGCTGCTCGGCTTCACCTCCGAGGGCCACATCGCGGTCTTCGTGCCGCTGTTCCTATTCTCGATCCTGTTCGGGCTCTCCATGGACTACGAGGTGTTCCTGCTCAGCCGGATCCGCGAGGAGTACCTGCGCTCCGGCGACAACCAGCTGGCGGTGGCCCGCGGCCTGGAGAACACCGGGCGCACGATCACCTCGGCGGCGCTGGTGATGGTCACCGTGTTCGCGGCGTTCGCGGCCGGCCGGCTGGTGCCCTTCAAGGAGATGGGCCTCGGCCTGGCCGCCGCCGTCCTGATCGACGCCACGCTGGTCCGCACGATCCTGGTGCCGGCGGTGATGCGCCTGGTCGGGAGGCACAACTGGTGGATGCCGCGGACGCTCGACCGCTGGCTGCCGGCGATCACGCTCGAGGCGCCGGACGAGGCCCCACCGGCCAGCAAGGACCACGAGCCGGTCGGGGTCTGATCGGGCAGGGCTGGCGGCAGCGCGGGCGTCCGACGCCTGGCCGGACGCTGCTCTTCGGGCCGCTACCGGTCGGCGGTCTCGGCCACCCGGCGGTAGAAGGAGCGGGCCTGGTCGAGGACCGCGGCGAGGTCGCCGAGGTGGGCGGAGCGGGTCGCCGGGTCGAAGTGGCCGTGCTCGCCCACGAACCGCTCGAGCTTCTCGAGCAGCCCCAGGCACCAGCGCGCGTCGGCCCGGCGGGCGACCCGCCGGCCGGCGACCTCGACGTAGACCGGCGAGGTGTGCGCCAGTGCCGAGGCGTCCAGGGTGTTGGGATGGCCGGGGCCGCGGGCCACGGCCGCGACCCAGGTCGGCTCGCCCGCCAGCTGGAACCGGAGTTCGGAGGCCGCGTCGCCCTCGGCCATGACCCCGTCGGGCCCGACCAGCGCCAGCCGCTCGGCACCCCGGCCTTGCACGCGGGCCCGCAGGTCGAGCCGCCCGCCGGCGACGACGTCGAGCACGGCCCCGGGGCCGTGCCCGTTCACCTCCAGCGAGAGCCAGGGCCCGTTGGTGACCATCGTGCGCCCGGCGCGGATGGCCTGCTTGAACGCGCCGACGGACAGCGGCTCCGCGCCGAGACGCGCGTAGACGCGGCCCCAGCCCGGCGGGTTGGACGCCACGCCGGGCCCGTGCGAGTACGACAGGAAGGTGTCGGTGCCGGCGGTGGCGGCCAGCCGGAGCCCGCAGGACAGCAGGCGGTGGTAGAGGAACACCGCGCCCTCGTCGTTGAACGGGGAGATGAGATCGACCGAGTCGACCACGCCGAGCGCGGCGTCGGCGACCAGCTCGCGCGCCTCGACCGAGCGCGGGTTCTGGAAGAAGGCGTCGGTCGACCAGTCGGGGAAGTCGGTGAACGCCGGGTGGCAGTAGCCGACCGTGGCGTCCAGCGCCCGGAGCTCCTCGCAGCCGACCTGGTTCGGCGGCCAGTCCTCCGGGTGGTCGGCGCGCTCGTGGCCCGTCTGGTAGCGGGCCGGAGGCCCGCTCGGGCCCAGCGCGTGCACGTGGCCGAGGAGGTCGTTGCGGTACTCCACGCCCGCCGCGGCCACCGTGTCACCAGCCGACCAGGGCAGGTCGGTGCCGGCGAACTGTTCGAGCAGCTCCCGGTCGTAGATGAGCGAGGTCTGGCAGTTCGCCGCCACCAGGTTGAGCAGGTGGAGTCCCTCGCCGAGCTGCATCCGCGCCGCGTCGGCCGGGGTGCAGACCAGGTCGCCGCTGTAGTTCATGTGGACGTGCAAGTCGCCGCCGTACCAGCCGTCAGCGGCGGGGTCGAACAGCCGTGGCGGATCGCACTCGGCCGCTGCCGTCCCGCCCGCTGGCGGGTGCACGTCGAGCTCGGTCCGGTCGAACTCGATGCCACGGGTGCAGACGACGTGCAGCGGCTCGGCCGGCACCGCCACGGTCAGGTCGTGGCCGTGGAAGAACGGACGGTGATGGACGTCCCACTTGGCCAGCACGCCCTCGGGGAACCAGGCCCCGCCGCTGGCGTCGGTCACCGACCACCGCGTGCAGCGCGGGGAGGAGAGCCGCAGCTCCGCCGCCGGGACGGTACGGATCGCACCCTTGACCAGGAGCGTCTCGTCGCCGCACGTGACGGTGAGCACCGGATCGCCGCCGTCCACCGCGACCGTCTCGACGGTGACCCCCAGCGGCGCCACGCGGACCTCGCGATCCGCGACCACCAGGACGAGGTCGGCACCCGCAGCCGAGTCGACCACCACGTCGACGTCGACCGTGCGGCCCGCGATCGCGGTGCGGGCGGGCCCGACGCCAGCGCGCGGCTTGCCGTCCTGATCGATCCTGACCAGGACGACGCCGGCCGGAGGGTGGTCGCCGATCACCGACCGGACCGCCTTCGGCCAGTCGCCGGTGGCGGTGAACGCGTCGAGTACCGGCCCGAACTCCGAGAAGCGCAGCCACCGGAAGAGGTCGATGCGGTCGTCGCCCCAGTCCCATCCGCGCTCGTCGAGCAGCCGGCGGTAGTGCGCCAGCATCTCGATCACGTCGGCGGGCAGGTCCAGCGTCGCGGTCGTCTCGCAGCACATGGCGGGAGTCTCTCACCCCACCCCGGCAGTCCGGCCACGGCCGGGCAGCGGTCGCGCCGCCCGGCGGGCTCAGGCGACCGGCGCGCGGGCCAGGGTGATCCCCTGCTCCGCGGCGAGGCGCCTGGCCTCGGCGACCAGGGCGGCGTTGTCGGGCGCGACGGTGCCGTCGGGCAGGCGCAGGGTGTCCTCCAGGCCGATGCGGACGTCGAGGCGGCGGTCGAGCGCCGCCTCCAGCACCGGCCAGGTGGCACCCTCCATCCCGTGGAGGAGGAGCCGGGCGCGGACGCCGGCGTCGTTGAGGACCCGCTCGGTGGCGTCCGCGTTGGCGAGGGCGGCGGCGGGATCGTCCTCCTGCGGCTCCAGCATGACCCGGAGGCTGCGGGCGGCGAGCCCGCTCCGCACCAGGAGCTGGGCGTCGTCCGGGTTCCAGAGCCCCAGTTCGAGGCCGATGCCGCGCTCGCTGAGCGCGCCCGCGATCCGGATCGCGCCTGGCTCGCCGAGGTTCACCGAGGCGAAGTCGGGCGGGATCAGCCACTGCTCGATCATGGCGAGGCGCCTGGCCGGGTCGGGCTCGATCCAGGCGCCGGTGGTCAGCCCGACCGGGATGCCCGGGCAGGCGGCCCGGAGGCTGGCCACCGCGTGCCCGCATGGGCCGGGCGCCAGCGTCTGCCGTCCGTCCGGCCCGCGCGGGTGGACGTGCGCGGCCGCGGCCCCGGCCGCCACCGCCGCGGCCGTGTCCTGGCCGAGCTGGTCGGGCGTGACGGGCAGGGCTGGGTGCGAGCCAGGCTCGCGGGTGCCGTTGGAGCACACCTTGAGGAGCACGGTCCGATCCATGGGCGATCCTCCCCGGGCGGCAACGGGCGAGGTGCCCGGCCCGTCGCCGGCGTGCTCGACGCGCAGTGGCCGGCGGGCGGACGGCACGCTCACCAGGCAGTCTACGCGCCCACCATCAGCTCGGGATCACCCTTCGGGGCGCTGCCTCCTGGCCTGACGGGCAGGCACGACCGGGCCCGCGCTCAGGGGTTCGCGGCGAGACCGGTGCAGCCCCGCAGGGCGCGCCACGCCGCCGCCGCCCGCTCGGCTCCGGAACCGGTGAGCGGGACCGGGACCCCGCCCGAGATGACCGCCGGGGTCCAGCGGACCCCGGTCACGGCCCGGCCGCGCACCGTGAGGGTGAGCACGCCCGTCTGCGCGCCGAGCCCGCCGCGGGCGTAGAAGACGAAGTTGCCGAGCCCGTAGTTGACGAAGGCGCCATCCAGGAACCCCGACCCGACCAGGACGTGGGCGTGGGACCCGACCACCACGTCGGCGCCGGCGGCGACCAGGCGCGGCGCCAGCGCGCGCTGGCGCGAGATCGGGCAGGTGCTGCGCTCCTTGCCCCAGTGGAGGAACACGACCACCGTGGTTGCCGCCCGCCGGGCGGCCCTGACCGCGGCCAGCAGGCGGCTCTCCTGGTAGGCGGAGGCCAGGCCCGGCTTCCCTGGCCCGGCGGTCCAGGCCGCGGCGAGGCTCGCGTCCAGCACCTGGGTGGCGCCGATCACCGCGATGCGCTGGCCCTTGACGGTGACCACGTGCGGCCGGTAGGCCTGGTCGGCGTCCAGGCCGATGCCGACCACCTTGAACTTGGCCGCCGCGGCCGCGGCCAGGGAGTCCCGCACGCCCACCACGCCGAAGTCCTCGCCGTGGTTGTTGGCCATGGTGGCCAGGTCGATCCCGGCCGCCGAGAGGGCGGTGAAGGCGCTCGGCGGCGCCCGGAAGATGAAGTCCTTGACCGCCGGGGTGCCGCGGGTGGTGACGGCGGTCTCCAGGTTGACCATGGCCAGGTCGGCCTGGCGGAGCACGGGCGCGATCGGCCCGACGGCGGTGGCCGGGTCGCGCGCCAGGCGGCTCTCGATCACGCCCTCGAAGTGGACGTCGCCGCCGAACGCCAGGGTCACGGGCGACCCCGTCGGCTGGCGTGGCCCGGCCACCGCCGTCGTCCGGGTGGTCGGCGGCGTGGTCGCGGCCGCCGCCGCGGTCGCCTGGGTGGCGGGGCTGGTGGCCGCGCTCGGCCTGGAGTCGCCCGAGCACCCGGCGAGCAGGGCGAACGCGACCAGCGCGGCGAGCGCGAGCAGGCGACGTCGGCGACCGGGGTGGTGCGGACCAGACACGGCGGACTCCATGGTCGGTGGCCGGGCGCGCCGGCGGCGGTCAGAGCCTCCCACGACCCGGACCGGTGCCGCCACCGGCTCCGGCAGCCTCCCGCACCGCGGTCGCGTCCCGGTCAAGCGCGCACAACGAAGCGAACCTCCGCCCTCGCGACCGGCGCGACGGTCACCGCCCGTGGTCGGGGCGGTGGTCTACAGTCGGGTGCGATGACCGGCTTCGTGATCCCCGACGACGTCGTCCAGATGGTGCGCACCGCCGGCGGCGCGGCCGGCCGGGCGTGGCTCGAGGCCGTCCCTGGGATCGTGGCCGACGTCGCGGCGCGCTGGGATCTCAGCCTGGGTCCGCCGTTCGAGGGTGGCTGCGTCGCCTGGGTCGCGCCGGCCGAGCGGGCCGACGGCAGCAGGGTGGTCCTGAAGGTCAGCTTCGTGGACGTGGAGACCCGGTACGAGGCGGACGCGCTCGCTCTCTGGGACGGTCGGGGCGCGGCGCGCCTGCTGGACACAGAGCCCGAACGCGGCGCCATGCTGCTGGAGCGGCTCGAGCCGGGAACGCCACTCATCGACCACCCGGACCTGGGCGAGGCGGTCTCGATCGGGTGCGGCGTGCTGCGGCGGCTGTGGCGGCCGCTGCCCGCCGGGCACCCGTTCATGCTCGTGCGCGACCTGGCGATGAACTGGGCGGCGGAGCTGCCAGCGACCTGGGAGCGGCTCGGCCGGCCGTTCGAGCGGTCCCTGCTGGAGCAGGCCGTGGCCTGGTGTGCCCAGCTCGCCGGAGCGGACGAGCTGGTGCTCGTCAACCGTGACTTCCACCTCGGCAACGTGCTCGCGGCCGAGCGCGAGCCCTGGCTCGCGATCGATCCCAAGCCGCTCGCGGGCGAGCGCGCCTTCGACACCGGGCACCTGGTCCGCAGCACCCTGCGGGAGCGCCCCGACCAGGCACGCCTCGACCGTCTGGTCGAGCAGCTCGCCGGCGAGCTGGACCTGGACGCCACCAGGATCCGCGCCTGGGCGCTGGTCCGCTCGGTGGAGGACGCGCTCTGGGGCCTGGACTCCGGCCAGACCGACGTCACCTGGGACCTGGCCTGCGCCCGCCAGATGAGCCGGGGCACGGCGGCGCCAGGCGGCCCCTAGGAACCTTTCCTCCTCCCTCGGCGTCACATCCGGCAGCGGCCGTCGGAGGCGAGGAGACGAGGATGCGAGCGGGGCGCTGGTGGGCCGGGCTGGTACTGGCCACGGTGGTGGGAGTGATGCTGGCTGGCTGCTCGGGCGGCCAGGGCGACGGTGGAGGCGGGGCGGGCGGGTCCCGGTCGGAGGCAGCGCCGGCCTCGGCGCCGGCGGCGGACGCGGGCAAGGCGGCCGGTGGGGCCGGCGGCGTCCGGCTGGTCGACCTGGGCAACCGCATCGTGCGCACCGCCACCGTCAACCTGGAGGTGCGCGAGGGCGGCATCGGCGACGCCATCTCCCAGGCGACCGAGGTGGCCGCCAGGCACAAGGGGATCTACGTGGCCGCCACCACCTCGCTGCCGTCCGACGGCGAGGCCCGCGGCCAGGTCACCTTCCGGGTGCCGGTGGAGGCGTTCGAGGCCGTGCTGCGCGACCTCAAGGCACTCGGCACCTACCGCGGCGAGAAGTCGAGCACCGAGGACGTGACCAGCAACTACATCGACCTGAAGGGCCAGCTCACCGCGTGGCGGGCGCAGGAGCGCGTCTACCTGCGGCTGCTCGACCGGGCCAGGTCGATCGCTGACGTGATCGCGGTCCAGAACCAGCTCCAGCAGGTCCAGTCGAACATCGAGCGCCTCCAGGGCCAGGTCGACTACCTGGAGGACCAGTCGTCGTTCTCGACCATCGTGCTGGCGCTGACCGAGCCGGGCGCCGCCGGCGGGCAGCCCAGGGGCACCCTGGTCAGGGCCTGGGAGTTCGCCCTGGCCGGCCTGGTCAGGATGTCCGCGGCCGCGCTGGTGCTGGTGGTCTGGCTGGTGCCCCTGGCCGCGCTCGGGGCGCTCGTCCTCCTGGTGGTCCGGCTGGCGCGCCGGCCACGACCCGCCGCGGGCTGACCTACGGGTCCGGCGCGACCGGGTGGCTCAGGAGGAGAAGGTCCAGCGGGTGGCGCTGGCCCCCAGGCCCGGGTCCAGCTCGACCAGGCCGATGACCACCCGAGGGTGGACGGCGAACAGCGGGTTCTCGTCAGCGTCCGGGAACCCGCTGCCGTACTTGTCGAGGTAGACGGCGGTCCCCTCCGCGATCCGTGCGGGGTCGGTGATCCGCTCAGCGGTGCCTTCGAGCACGACCGACTCGCGGGCGCCCTCCGGCGTCACCACGCAGCGCGGCTCGGCGGCCAGGTTGCGCGCCTTGCGCGAGCGCGCCCCGGTGGAGAAGCAGACGGCGCCGTCCAGCCAGACGCCCCACACCGCGGCGAGATGGGGAGACCCGTCCGGCCTGGTGGTCGCCAGCCAGTAGTTGTGCGCCCGCCGCAGGCGCTCGACCGCCCATTCCCAGGGCAGCAGCCCGGCACCGGCGTCCGCGGGCAGGACGCCGTAGCCGGGCATGCTCGGCCGGCTCGCCACCGGCTCGCCAGGTGCCGCCTCGGCCATGCTCGCGTCCTCCCGCAGCCCAGGTCCACGGCGTACGCCCGTCCTCAGCGTAGTACCAGGCTTGTCAAGCTGGCGGCAGGTCCTGCCCGGCGCCGGTCATCTCTGCAGCGTCGAAGCCCCTGACGCATTGAACCGGGCGGTCCGGAACTTCCTCCGCGACGCCCATGGTGGAGCGCAGACCGGTGACCTGGGATGCCGGGTGGAGCGGGCGAAGGGAATCGAACCCTCACCGCGAGCTTGGGAAGCACTGTCGGGCTGGCCGTCAGCGGCCGCCGGCACAGTTCACCGGCCCAAACGGCTGACCATCGTTGACCGCCGGTCACCGCTGTGAACCGCTGCTTGGGGCACGTCGAGGGCACGGCGGGCGAGGACGAACGGCCAGCAGTTCTCGCGGCTGCGGCCTCACCTGGCGTGCAGGGTGAGGCCAGCCTCGGGTGACCACTAGCCTCGTTGGCGCGTCTCCGGAGGAGGCGCGGCCAGGGTAGTGTCGAAGCGATGCTGCGACTGGAAGCTAACCACGTTGCCCTGCGTCCGCTCCGGGCCGAAGACCTGGATGCGCTGTGCCAGGGCAGCCGCCACCTTGACGACCGGGCGCAGCCGCACGGCCCCCCCGCCGCGAGAGCGGTTCGAGCGGCTGATCGAGCGCTCCGGCCGGTGGCGGAGGGGCCGGCTGGACCTGGGCATCGAGGCCAACGGCCGCCTGGTGGGCGAGATCCAGGCGGCCAGGGCCGGGCCTGGAACCTCCCGGCGGGGGTCGCCCAGCTCGGCATTGCGATCTTCGATCCGGCCGATCGGGGCCGGGGCACCGGGTCGACCGCAGCGGCGCTGCTGACCGGGTGGCTGTTCGAGCACGCGGCGGTCGTGCGCGTGCAGGCCGGCACGGCTGTGGACAATACCGCCATGCGGAAGGTGTTCGAGCGGCTCGGGTTCGCGTGCGAGGGCGTCATGCGCGGGTTCATCGCGGTGCGCTCCGGCCGGGAGGATTGCGCGCTGTACGCGGTGACCAAGGATGCCTGGCATGGTCGGGCCACCGAGCGGTGAGGCCAGTGCCCCGGGTGGCCGTGCGGGTGCTGCCGGCCGAGGACGGCCGCCGCAGGCGGCCGCCCGCAGGGCCGGCCTTGAAGTCGTAGAGAAACTTCTCACCGACTGAAATGGTCGCCTTGCTGGGCATGCCTTGGTCTGCTGGTGCCGCCATCATTGACCGGTCACCTAGGCGGCTTCACCTTCGCGGGCGGGAGAGCCGCTGGCCGCCGAGCACCTCGTCGACCACCTCGATCAGCGGCCGTCGCGAGGACCGGGCCGCAGTCCGCAGCCGGTCAAACGCGGCCGCATCGTCGATC
>DATLQA010000258.1:0-20241 GCA_035535495.1 Actinomycetota bacterium
AATGCGGGCTGGTGCTTGACCGTGACGAGAACGCCGCCCGCAACCTCGCCGCCCTCCTCCACACGGGCGCGGGGATGGAGGTCGTCGCCGGGAGTGGCCCGGAGACCCGAAACGCTCGGGGAGCGGACGTAAGGCCCGGCCTACCGGGCAGACTGCGGGGAACCGAGAAGCCGGCACCGGGCGCCGCCCGGGTAAGGCCGGCACCGTCGGCGCGCAAGCGCCGGCTGCCTGGATCACAGGCACGAGCTGATGATCCGGGTAACGGCTACCCTTCCCCGCTATGACCATCGGGTTCGTCCACGCCTGCGAGCAGAACCACCTCAACCTGTCGATCGTCGGCGGTGGCCGGGTGGTGCAGCTCACCTCCGGCAAGGTGGTGACCTCACCAGTCGACCCGTTCTGGGTGTACAACTACGCCTTCGGCATCCGCCGCCCGGTCGCCATGGAGGCGGTCGCCGACGCCTTCCGTGCCGCCGGGCGCGACTACGTGCACGTGATGGCCTCGCCGTCGTCGCGGGCCGGGCTGCCCGACCAGCTCGCCGGACTCGGGTTCCGCCTGGAATGGGTGGACGGCGTCTGGCGCGCCGACGGCACCGGGGCGGGCGCGCCAGGCCTGGTCCAGCTCGGACCGGACGACCTCGCCGCCTACCTGGCCATCTGGAGGTTGGCGTGGGGCGAGACGCTGGCGGCGACCGAGGAGGCCTTCGGCCCGCGGCTCGCCGACGGCCGCGCGCGGGCGTTCCGGACGGCCGAAGGCGATGGCGTGTTCGCGCTGTTCGAGTCGGGGCCCACCACGCAGCTCATCCACTGGGCGGTCGCCGCCGGCGCCCAGGGCCGGGGTGTCGGCCGGCGCATGCTCCTGTTGGCCGGCGGGCTGGTGGCGGCGGGCCGGCCGCTGTGGCTGGCAACCGACGTGACCGGTGCCGGCCAGCGGGCCGCGGCGGCGGCCGGGTGGACGGCCGCGCACCGCACCGGCCACTGGCTGCTCGACCTGGACGGCCCGCCCGTCGCCAGCGGGGTCCACAACACGAAGGGAAACCCATAAGTGCAGCTCAAACGCCTGGACCACATCGGCATCGCGGTCACCGACCTGGCCGCCGCCCGCGCCTTCTACGAGCGTGCCTACGGGCTGCGCGCGGCCCACGAGGAGGTGATCTCCGACCAGGGCGTGCACGAGCTGCTGTTCCCGCTCGGGGACGCCTGGGTGCAGCTGGTCGCCCCGCTCGGGCCTGACACCCCGGTCGGCCGCTTCCTCGCCCGCCGCGGCGAGGGCATCCACCATGTGGGGTACGCCGTTCCCAGCGTCGCGGACGCCCTCGACCACCTCGGCGCCGAGGGCGTGCAGCTGGTGGACGAGGCGCCCCGCATCGGCTCCGGCGGGACCACCATCGGCTTCGTCCACCCCAAGGGCACCGGCGGCGTCCTGGTCGAGCTGGTCGAGGAGGGCAGCGGCCACCGCGGGAAGCCTGAACGCCCTGCTCAGGGGTGAGGTCGGGAACAGCGAAGGGGGCAGGGGCCGGTCCTCCCCTGCCCCCTTCGCGCTTGCAGGCGCCGGATAGGGCCTCCGGGCCACGACCTGGCGAGCGTACCCGATGGGATGGGGATCGTCACCCCCTCTTTGATCTCAAATCCATAATGGTGCAACGAAGTCCAGCAAGACCTCGTTGACCTGGTCCGGCTGCTCAAGGTTCAGCAAGTGGCCGGCCTTCTCGAAAAGGACGAACTTCGCGTTCGGGAGGGCGGCGGCCAGGCCCCTGCCGACCTCCGGACCGAACTGTTCGTCCTCGGTTCCGCTGAGCACCAGGGCCGGCACGGTCACCGCGGCCAGCTCCTCGGTCACGTCGGGGCGGCGGGCCATGCCGCGCTGGGCCGCCGCCACCGCCGCCGGGTCCTGGTCTCCGAGCAGCTTGGTCACCCGTTCGACCAGGTCAGGGCGGTCACGGCGGCTGGTGGAGCCGAGCAGGCGCGGCAGCATGACCTCGGGCAGGAAACCGACGCCCTCGGCGACCACCCGCTCGGCCATCTCCAGCCGGGCGGCGGCCGCCGCCTCGTCGTCGGCGGTCGCCTTGGTGCTGGCCAGGACCAGCCCACGCAGCCGGGACGGATGCCGCCGGGCGAACGCGAACGACACGTAGCCGCCGAGGGACAGGCCGCACAGCACCACCTGGTCGAGGCCGTGCTCGTCGAGCAACCGGGCCAGGTCGTCGGCGAGCAGGTCCATCTCGGCAACCTCGACCACCTGCTCCTTGGCGGCGCCGAAGCCGCGCAGGTCGGGCACGACCACCTGGTAGTGACCGGAGAGCGCATCCACCTGGGGCGCCCACATGCGGCCGTCGAGCGGGAACGCGTGGAGGAAGACGATCGGCGGCGTGCCGACGCCCTCCACGGTGGCGGGCGGCGCCGCAACCTCGGTCATCTCCCCTCCCGTGTCCGTCGCGCCCACCGTCGGCGGACCTCGACGAGGGTAGGGCAGAACGGAGCAATCGGCACGGCGAACCGCCCAATCACGCCATCACGCCTCCACGCTGCCGCCGAGGCGCTCCCAGCCGGTGAGGGACGGGCCCCAGGCGCCGCTCCCGAACCACTTGTGGTAGACGGCACGGTCGCGGCCGACATGGAAGAGGTCGAGCCGGTTCGGCTCCCAGGCGACCGCGGTGGGTGCGCCGACGGCGATCCCGCCGAGCCGCTCCCAGCCCGTGGCCGACGGGCCCCAGCCGGTCCCGTTCCACCACTTGTGATAGACGGCCCGGTCGGTGCCGACGTGGAAGACGTCGAGCCGGTCGGCCGCCCAGGCCGCCACGGCCGGCGACCCGATGGCGACCCCGCCGAGCGATGTCCAGCCGGTCACCGACGGCTGCCAGGCGCCGCCATCCCAGAACTTGTGCAGCACCTCCCGGCCCGGGCCGACGGCGAACGCGTCCAGCCGGTCCGGTCCCCAGGAGACCACCGCCGGCTCGCCGGTGAGCTCGCCGCCGAGCCGTTCGAACCCGCCGGATGGCTGCCAGCCGCTGCCGTCGAACCACTTGCGGTACAGGGCGCCGTCGCCGCCCACCACGAACACGTCCAGCCGGCGCGGCTGGAAGGCGGTGGCGTGGGGCTGGCTCATGGCCACGCCGCCGAGGCGCTCGAAGCCGTTGGCCGGTCCCCACTGGCCCGCGCCGAACCAGCGGTGGTAGAGCGCGCGGTCGTTGCCGACGATGAACACGTCGAGGCGGCCCGACTCCCACGAGACCACCTCCGGCCGGCTCCGGGCGGTCCCGCCCTGCCGCTCCCAGGCGGTCAGCCCCGGCCCCCAGCGACCGTTGGCGAACCACTTGTGGTAGAGGGCCTGGTCGGTTCCGACCCCGAACACGTCCAGGCGGCTCGGTCCCCACGACACCGCGGCCGGCGGGTTGAGCAGGATGCCACCCTGCCGCTCCCAGGCGCCGCCCACCGACGGGCCCCAGCCGCTGCCAGAGAACCACTTGTGGTACTCGGCCCGGTCGCTGCCCCTGGTGAACAGGTCCAGCCGCCGTGGCGCCCAGGAGACGGCGGCCACCGGCGGCACCGGCGGCAGGAACGGGGTGAGGACCTCGCGGATGCGGCGCTGGCACACCGCGCAGTACGGGTAACCGAGCGCCCGCATCCTGCAGTCGAACTGCGGCCGGTAGGCGCGGCAGTGGTAGTAGTGCGCGCCCTCGTAGAGCCCGACCGTGCCGGCCGGCTGCGGGTCGGGCTGGGGGTCGCACTCGGTGCAGTCGGCGTTCGTGGTGGTCGGCACCGGCGTGGCCGGCTCGACCAGCTGGCGCCATTTCAGGGTCGCCCGGTTGGTGTTCACGGTCACGTTGGGCTCGCCCGGCTCCAGCGGCGGGTGCTGGTTGCGGTCGGTGTCGATACCGCAGCCGAGGTAGTACTCGTACTCGTCGGCCAGGCCGAAGGCGCTGTGCCCGAGCTCGTGCAGGGCGATCTCCTCGGCGCCCGCCGCGAGCGAGAAGACCGCGGTGGTCCCGCCCGAGCCGCCGTAGACCTGCGAGTTGACCATCACCAGGATCACGTCCCACTCGGGCACCTGGTCGTCGGCCACCACCAGGGCGGTGAGGTCGTCCACCACCAGGAGCCGCTGCACGCCTGGCGCGCCGCAGAAGGTGGCGTCGAAGTAGGTCCGCCGCACGGCGCCGCTGCCGCCGCACGAGGCCGGGTCGTCGGCGCCGCTGTCGGTCGAGGTGACGTCGACGCGGTGGACGTTGATCGCCGCCTGCAGCTCGTCGTAGGGCGACGTGGCCAGCAGGACGTCCACCACCCGCCGGGTGTCGGCCGCGTACTTGCCCATCTCCGCTTCCCGGTAGCCGTCGCCGAGGACGACCACGTTCCAGCGACTGGCCGCCGACCCGTTGTCGACCACCTTGGTGGTGCCGAGGACGCGCCCGTCGGCGGCGGTCATGACCCGTCTCCCGGGTCCGTGCCGCGGAGCGGGACCCTGATCAGTTCGCTGGGCAGGGCCGCGAACCCTGGCCGGTCCGGCTCGCGCCGCTCGACCAGCGCGACGTAGTCGGCCTCCTCCAGGTCGGGCACGACCAGCGAGAACACCCCGGACGGACGCTCCACCGGGATGCGCGAGAGGGCGCGGTCCCCCTCGTCGGTGAACACCTCGGCGTCGCGCCGGACGGGCGCATGCAGCAACCGGCGCCGCAGGACGCGGTCGTCGGCGCCGCGGACCTCGGCGTAGAACCCCTGCCGCTCCTCGTCGGTCTCAGCCTCGTCGTCAGGCGGCACCACCTTGTCGATGTGCCGGCTGGAGACCAGGCGGACCTCGTCGCCCTCGTACTGGAAGATCAGGCGGACCGCACCACGCGGCTCCGGCCCGGTCGGCGACCCTGTCCCTGCCTCGCTCATCACGCACCCCCACGACGCGGCCCGCCGGGCGCGGCAGCTGCCCGGCATCGGGAAGTATGGTCGGTTGCGGCCCCCAATGTCCCCCGATCATCCCCGACCCCCCCAGCCGCTCGGCAGTGGCGGGGCGGCCAGGCCGAGCAGGCGGAGGAACCCGGAGAGCAGTCCGGCCGTGAAGCCCCAGACCACCACGCCGTCGACGTTGAAGACCGGGCTGGTGGCGCCTGCCGGCACCTGGCGGGCACGGGCGGAACCCGGCGGCAGCAGGCGGGTCAGCGAGATCAGGTCGTGGTTGGCCGGGTCGGCGAGCTGCCGGAGCGTCGGCCGGAGGATGCCGGCGACCTCGGCCGGGTTGGGCCGGAGGGCGGCCTGCCCGTCCCAGATGCCGACCACCGGCTCGACGTCGAAATTGCTGACCCAGAGGTAGGCCCGGCCGAGGCTGCCGAGGACGCGCACCGCGCGCCGGTCCAGGCCGACCTCCTCCTCGGCCTCGCGCAGGGCGGCGGCCGCGCCGTCGGAGTCGCCCAGCTCGACCGCGCCGCCAGGCAGCCCGACCTGGCCGGCGTGGGTGCGCATGTGATCGGGTCGTTGCACCAGGACCAGGCCGAGGTCGTCGGCGCGGTCCACCGGCGAGAGGGCGAGCAGCACCGCCGCGGGCACCCCGGTCGGGTCGCCGGGCGCCTCGTAGGGCAGCCGGGCGACGCGGTCGAGCAGGGATCCGGCGGTCACGTGGTCCAGCATACGGCCGCCTCGCCGTCGCGCCGCCGTCCCGGCTCAGGCCAGCAGGCCGCCGTCCACCGCCAGGGTGCTGCCCGTCATGTAGCTGCCGGCGTCCGTGGCCAGCAGGAGCAGGGCACCGGCCAGCTCGGGCGGGTCGGCCCAGCGTCCCAGCGGCACCTGGGCGACGATCTGGCGGCCGAGGTCGTTGTCCGACCAGAGGAAGCGGGTCAGCTCGGTGCGCACCCAGCCGGGGGCGAGGCAGTTGACCCGCACCCCGAGGGGAGCGGCTTCCACCGCCAGGGTGCGGGTGAGCGCCACCACCCCGGCCTTGGCGGCGCCGTAGGCGGCCAGGGTCGGCGTCGCCTTGAAGGCGGCGATCGAGGCCACGTTGACGATCGAGCCGCCCTTGCCCATGTGCGGCAGGGCCGCCCGGCAGGCGAGGAAGACCGCCCGCAGGTTCAAGGCGATCACCTTGTCCCAGCCGGAGGTCCTGATGTCGCTCACCGGCGCCGAGAAGCGCGAGCCGCCGGCCACGTTGACCAGCACGTCCAGCCGGCCGGTGGCCTCGACCGCGCGGGCGACGGCGGCCTCGACGGCGGCCTCGTCGGTGACGTCGGTGGTGACCACCACCGCCTCGGGCGCGCCCTCGGACCGGGCCGCCGCGGCGACCTGCTCGAGCTCGTCGGTGGAGCGCGAGGCCAGCACCACCGACGCGCCCGCCGCCGCCAGGGTCAGGGCCGCCTGCTCACCGATCCCCCGGCTGGCCCCGGTGATCAGCGCGGTCCGCCCCTTCAGGCTGAAGTCGGGCGCGGCCGTCACCTGTCCGGCCCCTTGCCGCTCGCAATCGCCACCGCTCCTCCTGTTGGTCGCGCCGGCCGCTGTCGTGTCGAACTCTACGAGAACGCCCGGCCCTGCGTCGCGCCCCGAACCGGGATGTCAGCGGCGCCGGTCGCGGCGGCGGGCGCGTTCGAGTTCGGCGTAGCGGCGTTCCCAGCAGGAGCGGTGCCAGTGGCGGCGCTGCTCGGGGTTGCCTTCGGGCCATACCACCACGTGGAGGGTGCGCGGGAAGATCTCCTGGTCGCAGCCGGGGCAGCGGTACAGCTTGGTGGCCCGGTAGGGCTGGACCACGCGCAGGTGCCAGCCGTCGGCCACCCATTCCAGGGCGAGCGGCGAGCCACGGAAGCGCCAGGGTGACCCGTCGCCGAAGGGCACTAGCCCTCCAGCCCCAGCAGGCGGGCGGCGTTGTCGCGGGCGACGCGGCGGAAGGCGTCCGGCGAGAGGCGCTGCTCCCACTCCTTGAGGACCGTCTCCGGGGCGAAGAACGGGCTGTCCGAGCCGAACAGCACCCGGTCGCCGAGGCGGCTCTCGGCCTCCCTGACCACCTCGTCGGGGACGTAGCGCGGCCGCCAGCCGGACACCTCCAGGTAGACGTTGGTCTTGTGGAGGGCGATCGCGATCGCCTCCAGGTGCCACGGCCAGCCGAAGTGGGCCATGATCACCGGCAGCTCCGGGTAGCGGGCGGCCACCGCGTCGAGGTGGATCGGGCGGGCGTAGGCCAGCTCGATCCCCTGCCCGCCAGGGGTGCCGGCCCCCAGGCCGCTGGTGCCGGTGTGGAACAGGCAGGGCACGCCGTAGCCGGCGGCCCGTTCCAGCAGGTCCGACCAGCGCCCGTCGTCGGGCCGGAACGCCTGCATCGACGGGTGGAACTTGTAGCCGGACAGTCCCAGGTCCTCGCGCGCCCGGCGCATCTCGCGGAGCGCGCTGGTGCCCTTCCACGGGTCGACGCCGGCGAAGCCGACGAAGCGGCCTGGGAACCGCCGTACGATCTCCGCGACCAGGTCGTTGGAGAGCCGCGGCCGGCGGGTGGCGGTCTCGGCGTCCCAGCCCAGCAGCACCCCGACGCAGTCGATCGCCTCGTAGGTGGCGGCCAGCTCCTCGGCCGACTGCAAGGCGATCTCGCCACGGAAGTAGCGCTCGGCCGCCTGGCGGTAGGGCCCGAGGCTGCCCTCCACCCACTCGGGCAGCGGCAGGTGGACATGGAGGTCGATGGCGCGCACGGCGCGAGTGTACCGGGCTCGGATCGGCTCCACCTCGCGATCCGATCGGCGCGAGCGGGTGGCCAGACACCGTACGCTGGTGGCGTGAACCGCTTCGAGGACGCGATCGCGCGCGAGCTGTCGCAGCGCCTGCAGGCGCGGACCCGGACCGTCCGCGTGCTGGCCCGCTGGGCGGCGGCGGTGGCGCCGCCCGGCGCCCTGGTCGGCGACGCCGTGCGCCTGGTGATGGAGCGGTTGCAGGGCGGCGATCCCGATGCGCTCGCCGACCAGGTCATGGCCGAGGCGCCCGACCGCTTCGGCCGCCACTGGCAGTCCGGCCCGGCCCACTGAGCGCCGGTCCCCGCACCGAGGAAAGGATCGCCCATGCCCAGCTCCGGCTCGGATGACCTCGCCCGCCAGCTCGCCGAGGAGGCGCGTCCGGTCCTCGGGCCCGAGGGCTTCAGCGACGAGCGCATCGACGAGCTGGCCTTCGCCTTCGTGAACGACGGGATCGGCGAGGGCGAGACGCAGTTCGTCAACTGGGCGCTCGCCGAAGGGCCCATCGGCCTCGACCCCGAAGCGGGGTTCTGACCCGCGTCGCGGCGCCGGGCCGTCCCCGGCCGGTCCAGCCGGAGACGGCCCGTCCTCACCGCTACGCGGGGAGCTCCAGGACCGGGCGCACCTCGATCGTCCCGTAGCTGGCGCCGGGGATCATGGCGGCCAGTTCCAGCGCCTCGTCCATGTCCTTGCACTCCAGGTGGTAGTAGCCGCCGAGCTGCTCGGAGCTCCGCACGCCCGGGCCGTCGACGATCTCGGTCCTCCCGTCGCGGACCCGGACGCTCTTGGCGTCCGCCACCCGCAGGAGCGGATCCCCGCCGCGGAACACGCCGCGCTGGGTCACTTCGCCGTGGAAGGCGTCGTACCCCTTGGCTTCGGCGTCGCCGTCGGGGGTCCCCCACGCCGGCCGGTCGGCCTCGTTGGTATAGATGAGCAGGACGTAGCGCATCTCGTGCTCCTTTGGCTGCCGGCGCTTCCCGCCGTCTCATCAGACCGACGATCGGGGAGGGCCGAAATCGACAGGCCAGGCGGCGGCCGGGAGACGGCTGCCCGGCTACGCCCCGGGACGGACCCGGCCGGGGCGGGCGGGGGCGACCGGGTCGGTGGGTGCGGGCTCGGCGCCCGGCTCGCCGGGGGACGGCCCGGCCGGGGTGGCGGCGAGCGCGCTCCAGACCAGGATGGCCAGCAGGAACAGCCCGCTGGCGGCGGTCGCGGTCACGCCGGTGTCGTTCAGCAGGACGAGCAGGACCGAGCCGAGCGCGCCGAGCAGGACGACCCGGCGGACACGGTCGGGCACGGCGGCGAGGGCGGCTGGTGGACAGAGCGCGACCAGGGCGGCCGTCAGCACCTCGAGCGGCCCGACCCAGGCGAACGGGCTGCCGGCCAACAGGGCGAAGTTGCGGCCGAGCTGGCGGGCGACGACCCGCCCGGCGGCGGCCGGCCCCTCGTCGAGCAGGGTGCCGAGGAAGCGGCTGCCGTGGGTGGCCGGGTCGGCCAGCAGCGCGGCCGCGGCGACCACCGCCAGCCCGGCGGCGGCGGCCAGGCCGAGCAGGACCAGCGTGCCGGCGAGGCCGCGGCGGCGGCCGAGGAGGACCAGCGCCAGCGCGGCGGTGAGGCTGGCGGTGAGCGCGCCGCCGACGTCAGCTCCGAGCATCGGCAGCCCGTCGACCAGGGCGAGGCCGCCGAGCATCGCCGCCACCGCCGCCGCCGGTAGCCGGGTGAACGCGGCCACCAGCATGATCGCGGCAAGGGCCATGGCGAAGTAGCCGTTGCCGAGCCCGTAGAAGCGCTCGCCGTCGTAGGCGCTGCCGCCGAGCAGGGGGCGTTCCAGCCCATGCCCGCCGGTGGCGAGGTCGGCCACGACCAGCGCCAGCAGCACCACCCCGAGCACCACCGGGGCCGATGACCCGGGCTCTGAGGGCAGGCGGGTGGCGGCGGCCCCGGCCGCCAGCACCCCGCCGGCGGCCACCCCGATGGCCAGCCAGGCAGGCGCCGACGGTGGCGCGAGCCGGCTCGCCAGCAGGTAGCCGGAGGGCAGTGCCATGGTGAGCAGGAGCAGCGCCCGCGCGGCGCGCGCAGCCTCCGGCCTACCCCGGAGGCGCCACAGCGCCACGGCGCCGGCGGCGAGCACGGCGGCGAGCACGAGCAGCGGGATCGCCCAGGTCCGGGCGGTCACCAGCGCGGCCACGCGGCGGTCGAGGCGGCCGACCTCGGCCAGCGGGTCGGCGGCGGCCTCCGCGCGGATGGGCGCGCCGTCCGCCAGCGCGCCGGCGCCCACCAGGGTGGGACAGAGGTCGACCAGGGCGACCAGCCCGACCCGCCTGGTCGATGCCGAGGTCGCCTGGCCCACCGGCCCGCCAAGGACGAGCAGCGGGGTGGTCCGGGCGCGACCTGGCACCGGTGCGAGCCCGGCGACCAGGGCAGTGGTGCCGGCCGGGAGGCGTCCGAGCACGCCGTCGAGGCCGGCGGCGTCCGGCACGGCGACCACCAGGAGCCGGCCGGGGGCTGGCGCCAGCGGGCCGGAAGCCGGCAGCCGCCGGGCGGGTGGCGGCGTGCCGCGGTCCCGGACGGCGAGCAGGCCGGCGGCGTCGAGGCCGGGCGCCGCCACCACCTCGACCGGCCGCAGCCGGCGGTAGCAGCCCTCGGGGGTGGCCGCCCTGAAGCGCTCGAGCCGGGCCGGGTCGGCGTCGGCGCCCCGCACCCGGTGCGCGGCGGCCATGGTGAGCACGCGGTCGGCGAGCGGCGCCTCCCCCGGCAGGGTGGCGAGCAGCCCGGCGGTCACCGGCACCCCGGGGCGGCGGGCGGAATCCGCCGCCTCGTCCCAGGTGAGCCGGTTCACCAGCACGAGCACGGCCGGCGCGGGCAGGGGTGCGGGCCGGGTGGGCAGGGTCCGGACCGGCTGGCCCGTCGCCCCGCCGGCCGCCGGAGGTACGGCGGCCGCCGGTGCCACCGCGGCCGCCAGCGCCGCGGTGACCGCGGCCACGGCCAGGACCGTGAGGGCCCGGCCTCCTCGCGCGCGCCGGCTCCGGCCGCCGCGCGGGTGGTAGCTCATCTGGCGGATTCTACTGGTGAGCCCGGCCGCCGGCCGGCCGGCGGCAAGGAGCATCGCTATCCTGGCGGGGTGGACGGGACCAGGATTGCCGGAGCCGCCTTCACGGCGGCCGTCCCGCGGGCGGCCGCATGAACGGGCGGCCGGTGCTGCTGGTGGTCGAGCACGAGGAGGACGCCCCGCCGGCCCTCCTGGCCGAGGTGGCCGCCGCGGCCGGGGTCGAGCTGCGGGTGGCGCGCCCGTATGCCGGCGACCCGCTCCCCGATGACCTCGACGGCGCGGCCGGGCTGGTGGTGCTCGGCGGGGAGATGGGCGTCGGCGACGCGGCCAGCTGGCCTCACCTGCGCACCACCATGGCGCTGATCCGCCACGCCGCCGAGCGGGCAGCGCCGGTGCTCGGTGTCTGCCTCGGCGCGCAGCTCGCCGCCGAGGCGCTCGGCGGGCGGGCCTACCCCGGCCCTTCCGGCCTCGAGGTGGGCTGGGTCGAGGTGGCGCTCACCCCTGAGGGCCGCGACGACCCGGTGGTCGGCGCGCTCCTTGACGGCGATCCGGGAGCGCCGGCGGTGGTGTTCCAGTGGCACAAGGACACCTACGACCCGCCGCCAGGCGCCAGCCTGCTGGCCAGCGGCGACCGCTACCGCCAGCAGGCCTTCCGGCTCGGCAGCGTGGTCGGCATTCAGTTCCACCCCGAGGTCGACGCGCCCACCATCGCCGCCTGGTACGCCATCGCCGCCGGCGACCCCACGCCGCCCCCCTACCCACGGGCGGAGGCGCTGGCCGGGCTGCCGGCGGCCACCCCGAGGGCGCGCCGCCTCCTCGACGCCTTCTGCCAGGTGGCCGCGCAGCCGGGTAGCTGACGGGATCCGGCAAAGCACCCCCGAATCAATCACCCCTCTCGGCCGCGTGCAGGATGGTGCTCACGATCCGGTCGATGGAGGCGCCCTTGACCAGCACGGCCACGGCCCCGGCGCGGAGCATTGCCAGGTGGAGGTCCTGGTCGTCGTGGGCGGTGAGCCCGACCACCCGCGCCGCGGGGTAGGCCTCGGCCAGCCGGGCGGTCGCCTCCGGGCCCGGCATGACCGGCATGCGGATGTCCATGACCACCACGTCGGGCTGGAGCGCGACCGCCACCTCGCAGGTCGACCAGCCGTTGCGGGCGTGGCCGACGACCTCGATGTCGGGGTGGTCGGAGAGCGCCTCGGCGAGGGCCTCGCGCAGGGTGTCGTTGTCGTCGGCCAGCAGGACCCGGATCACTCCGACCCCCTCCTTCGGCCCGCCGGGGCCACCGCGGCCCGGTTAGGCCTCCGGGCCGAGGTCGCGGCACAATGCTGTCATGATCGTCGACTGCGCGGTGTACCAGGACGGCAAACGGCGTCCCGGCGAGGTCCCCCTCGACAAGGCCTTCGAGGCCGGTCGCGAGCCCGATACGTTCGTCTGGATCGGCCTGTACGAGCCGAGCGCGGAGGAGTTCGACGCGGTCGCGCGCGAGTTCAACCTCCACGAGCTGGCCGTCGAGGACGCCATCCAGGCCCACCAGCGGCCCAAGCTGGAGGTCTACGACGACACCCTGTTCGTGGTCCTCAAGACCGCCCGCTACCTCGACGACGAGGAGGCGGTCGAGTTCGGCGAGATCATGCTGTTCATCGGCGACGGCTTCGTGGTCACCGTGCGCCACAAGCCGGCCAGCGCGCTCGGCGGCGTCCGCCAGGCGATCGAGCGCCGGCATGACCTCCTCCGCTACGGGCCAGGCGCGGTCCTGCACGCGATCGTCGACCGGGTGGTCGACGACTACTTCCCGGTCCTGAGCGGGCTGGACGACGACATCAAGGATGCCGAGAAGGAGGTGTTCAAGGAGGAGGCGGGCAACCCGGCCGCGGTCCGCCGCCTGCGCCGCCACGCCGCCAACCCCGCGGAGCGCATCTACAAGCTCAAGCGCGAGGTGATCGAACTCCACCAGAGCACCGCGCCCCTGGTCGAGCCGCTCGACCGGCTGGTCAGGCGGCGGTTCCCCGAGATCGACCCGGAGCTGACCGAGTACTTCCGGGACGTCGAGGACCACCTCCTCCGGGTGGTCGACGAGGTCGGCGGGTTCCGCGACCTGCTGACCAGTGTGCTCGACGCCAACCTGGCGCAGATCGCCGTGCGGCAGAACGAGGACATGCGCAAGATCTCGGCCTGGGTGGCGATCGCCGCGGTCCCGACCGCGGTCGCCGGGATCTACGGGATGAACTTCGACCACATGCCGGAGCTGCGCTGGGTGGTCGGCTACCCGCTGGTGCTCGCGGCGATCGCGGTCGCCTGCTTCTTCCTCTGGCGCGCCTTCCGCGAGAACGGCTGGCTGTAGGCGCTCGCCCTACGACTCGCCCACGCGGCGGCGGGCGCGGACCTTGGCCTCCTCGGTCCTCGCCTCGTCGAACTGGCCCTCGTCGCGCAGCTCCTCGGCGTGGCGCTCCAGCTCGGACAGGTCCTCCCCGCCCAGCTCGTCGGCGAGGACGGCGTACTCGGCCAGGATGTCGACCCGGGTGGTGTCGCCGTCGTGGGCGACGTGGAGGAAGCCGCCGTCGACCACCGCCGCGGTGCGGCCACCGTCGGCGTCGATGAACACCGGTCCGACCGCCAGTGCGGCGAGCAGCGGGGTGTGGCCGGGAAGGACGCCGATGTCGCCGTCGACCCCGCGGACGACCACGAAGCTCGCCTCCCCCGCCCAGACCTCGCGCTCGGGGGTGACCAGGTGGACGTCGAGCCCGGCCACGCCTACTCCTCGCCGCCGAGCGTGCGCGCCTTCTCCTCGGCCTCCTCGATGCCGCCGACGTTGAAGAACGCCTGCTCGGGCAGGTGGTCGTACTCGCCCTCGGCGACCGCCTTGAACGAGGCGATGGTCTCGTCCAGCGGGACGGACTTGCCCTTGACCCCGGTGAACTGCTCCGCCACGTAGAACGGCTGGGACAGGAAGCGCTGGATGCGCCTGGCCCTGGCGACGATCACCTTGTCGTCCTCGCTGAGCTCGTCGACGCCGAGGATCGCGATGATGTCCTGCAGCTCGTTGAAGCGCTGCAGGATCTCCTGCACCCGGCGGGCGACCCGGTAGTGCTCGTCGCCGATGTAGCGGGGGTCGAGGATCCGCGAGGTCGAGGTCAGCGGGTCCACCGCCGGGTAGATGCCGAGCGAGACGATGTCGCGGCTGAGCACCGTGGTCGCGTCCAGGTGGGTGAAGGTGGTGTGCGGGGCCGGGTCGGTGATGTCGTCGGCGGGCACGTAGATCGCCTGCAGGGAGGTGATCGAGTGCCCGCGGGTCGAGGTGATCCGCTCCTGCAGCTCGCCCATCTCGTCGGCCAGGGTCGGCTGGTAGCCGACCGCGCTCGGCATGCGGCCGAGCAGGGTGGACACTTCCGAACCGGCCTGCACGAAGCGGAAGATGTTGTCGATGAACAGCAGCACGTCCTGGTTCATCTCGTCGCGGAAGTACTCCGCGATGGTGAGGGCGGCCAGGCCGACCCGGAGCCGGACCCCGGGCGGTTCGTCCATCTGGCCGAACACCAGCGCGGTCTTGTTGATGACCCCGGTCTCGTTCATGTCCAGGAACAGGTCGTTGCCCTCGCGGGTCCGCTCCCCCACCCCGGCGAACACCGACACGCCGGCGTGCTCCTCGGCGACCCGGTAGATCATCTCCTGGATGACCACCGTCTTGCCGACGCCGGCACCGCCGAACATGCCGATCTTGCCGCCGCGCACGTACGGCTCGAGCAGGTCGATGACCTTGATGCCGGTCTCGAACATCTCGGTCCTCGGCTCGAGCTGGTCGAAGGCGGGAGCGTGGCGGTGGATCGGCCAGCGCTCCTCAGGCTCGAAGTCGGGGTCGTCGAGGGCCTTGCCGAGCACGTTGAAGACGTGGCCGAGGGTCTTCTCGCCCACCGGCATCATCAGCGGCGAGCCGGTGTCGGTGACCGGCGCCCCCCGGATCAGCCCGTCGGTGGGCTGCATGGCGATCGCCCGCACCAGCGAGTCGCCGAGGTGCTGCGCCACCTCGCAGGTGATGGTGGTGGTCTCGTCGTCGAGGGTGCGGTCGACGGTGAGGGCGTGGTGGATCTGGGGCAGGTCGTCGGGGGCGAACTCGACGTCCACCACCGGCCCGATCACCCGGACGATCCGTCCGGTGCCACCCTGGCCACCGCCTCGTTGATCCTGCTCGGTTGCGACCGTCGCCATGTGGTCTCAGCTCCCGCTCTTCTGGAGGGCCTCGGCGCCCCCGACGATCTCCATGATCTCCTGGGTGATCTGCGCCTGCCTGGCCTGGTTGTACTGTCGGGTAAGGGCGTCGATCAGCTCGTGGGCGTTGTCGGTGGCGGCCTTCATCGCCCGGCGCCTGGCGGCGTGCTCGGAGGCGGCGGACTCCAGCATGGCGGTGAACACCCTGGCCCCGACATAGCGGGGCAGCAGGGCGTCGAGGAGCCGCTCCGGGCTCGGCTCGTAGATGTACTGCGGGATCGGCTCCGGCGGCGCCTCCTCCACCTCCTCGATCACCAGCGGCACGAACCGGCGGGCGACCGCCCGCTGCGACCCGGCCGAGATGAAGTCGGTGTAGACCGCGTGGATCTGGTCCACCCGCAGGGAGACGAACTCCTCCACCAGCTGCTCTACGATCGCGTCCGCTTCGGCGTAGGAGGGAGCGTCGGAGAACCCGGTCCACGACTGCTCGACCGGTCGCTGCCGGAACCGGTAGTAGGCCACCCCCTTGCGGCCGGTGACGTAGAGCTTCGGCTCCATGCCGTCCTCGCGGAGCTTCGCCATCAGCTCCTCGGCGGTGCGGAGCACGTTGGCGTTGTACGGGCCCGCCAGCCCGCGGTCGGACGTGACCACCAGCACCGCGGCCGCATCCGCCTCGGACCGGTGCTCGAGCAGCGGGTGGGAGATGGTCCCCTCGGTGCTCACGATGCTCTCCAGCGCGGCGGTGATCTCCTCGGTGTACGGGCGGGCCTGCGCCACCCGCTCCTGCGCCC
The DNA here is from genome assembly GCA_035535495.1 of Actinomycetota bacterium. Taxonomy (GTDB): domain Bacteria; phylum Actinomycetota; class CALGFH01; order CALGFH01; family CALGFH01; genus DASUZB01. Next base: position 15,729 of record DATLQA010000258.1, read on the forward strand.
GGGTGAGCCGGGAGGCGGAGATCAGCTCCATGGCCCTGGTGATCTTCATGGTCGACTGCACCGACCGGATCCGGCGGCGGACGACGCGTAGCTGCGCTGGCATGAGGCCCTACGACTCCCGAGCCGGGCGCGGGCGCTTGTAACGCTTGACGCCCTCCTGCTCGATCTCTTCCTCGTCCATCGCCTCGGCCTTGGCCTCGCGCAACGGCGGGGCGCCCTCCGACGGCCGGAAGCGGCCGCGGAACTCCTTGACCGCGTTGGTGAGCTGCTCGGCGATCTCGTCGGGCAGGGTGCCCTGCTCGCGGATGTGCTCGAAGATCCCCTGATGGTTGGCCTCGACGTGGTCCAGGAACTCCGCCTCGAAGCGGCGCACGTCCTCGACCTGCACGTCGTCGAGGTACCCGTTGGTCCCCGCCCAGATCGAGACGACCTGGCGCTCGATCGGGACCGGCTCGAACTGGTCCTGCTTGAGCAGCTCGACCATGCGGGCGCCCCGGTCGAGCTGGTCCCTCGACGCCTTGTCCAGGTCAGAGGAGAACAGCGCGAACGCTTCGAGGGCGCGGAACTGGGCCAGATCGATCCTGAGCGTCCCGGCGACCTGGCGCATCGCCCTGATCTGCGCGCTGCCGCCGACCCTCGACACCGAGGTGCCGACGTTGACGGCCGGCCGCACGCCCGCGTTGAACAGGTCGGGTTCGAGGTAGATCTGGCCGTCGGTGATCGAGATCACGTTGGTCGGGATGTAGGCGGAGATGTCGTTGCCCTTGGTCTCGATGATCGGCAGGCCGGTCATCGACCCGCCGCCCAGCTCCTCGGAGAGCTTGGCGCAGCGCTCCAGCAGCCGCGAGTGCAGGTAGAAGACGTCGCCGGGGTAGGCCTCGCGGCCGGCGGGGCGGCGCAGCAGCAGCGAGATCTGCCGGTAGGCCTCGGCCTGCTTGGAGAGGTCGTCGAAGACGATCAGCACGTGCTGGCCCTGGTACATCCAGTGCTGCCCCATGGCCGAGCCGGCGTAGGGGGCGATGTACTTGAACGGCGACGGCATGTCGGCGGGGGCGTTGATCACCACCGTGTAGTCGAGGGCGTCGTGCTCGTCGAGCGCGCCGACGAACTCCCGGACGGTGGACGCCTTCTGGCCGATCGCCACGTAGATGCACTTGACCTGGCGCTCGGTGCCCCAGTGCTGGCGCTGGTTGATGATCGTGTCGAGGCAGACCGCGCTCTTGCCGGTCTTCTGGTCGCCGATGATCAGCTCGCGCTGGCCGCGGCCGATGTTGGTCATCGAGTCGATCGCCTTGATGCCGGTCTCGAGCGGCTCCTTGACCTGCTGGCGTTGCACCACCGACGGGGCCTGCAGCTCCAGGGCCCTGGTGGTCTCGGGCTCGATCTCGGCGCCGCCGTCCTGGGGGCGGCCGAGCGGGTCGACCACGCGGCCGAGGAAGCCGTCGCCGACCGGGACGGACAGCACCCGGCCGCTGTGCTTGACCTCGTCGCCCTCCTCGATGCCGGAGGCGTCGCCGAAGACGATGCAGCCGATCTCGCGGATGTCCAGGTTGAGGGCCATCCCGACCAGGCCGCCGGGGAACTCCAGCAGCTCGTTGGCCATGGTCGCGGGCATGCCCTCGACGAAGGCGATGCCGTCGCCGGCGGCGGTGACCCGCCCGACCTCTTCGCGGGTGACCGACGGTCGGAACGACTCCACGTGCTTGCGGAGGGCCTTGGCGATGTCGTCGGGCCTGATGGACAGCTCGGTCACCGTAGTGCTTCCTCTCTCGCTCTAGCGCTACCGCCGCTCGTGTCGTTGACCCACGGCCGCCAGGGTCAGGCGCTCAGCCGCTCGCGCGCCGCGGCGAGGCGGCTGCGGATGCTGCCGTCGAAGACCTCGTCGCCGATGCGGACCACCACCGAGCCCAGGACTGACTCGTCGACCGTACATTGCAGGTCGACCGGCCTGCCAGTGACCCGGGTGAGCGCCTCGGCCAGCTTGGCGCGACGCTGGTCGTCCAGCTCCACGGCGGTCCGCACCTCGGCCACCAGCCGCTGCCGCCGCCTGGCGGCGAGCTCGGCCAGCTCACGGGCGGACTCGCCGAGGTCGCGACCGTCGCGCAGCAGCACCCACAGGTCGGCCAGGGCGATCGTGCGGTCGCTCGCCCGACCCTTGAGCAGGTCGGCCAGCAGCGCCCGCTTGCGCTCCACCGGCAGGCCGGGGTCGGTCAGCGCGGAGCGCAGCCGCGGCTCGCCGTCGACCAGCGTGCCCAGCTGGAAGAGCTCGTCCTCCAGCTGGTCGAGCTCCCCGTCGGCCTCCGCGTCGGTGAGGGCGGCCTGGGCGGCCAGCCCGGCGATCAGCTCCGGGAACTTCCGCATCGGCACCCGCTGCTGCTTGGCCGCGGTGGCCAGCAGCTCCACCGTGGCGGCGTCCAGTCCGGGGGCCAGGTCGCGCAGGAGCGCCCGCTTGTTGTCGGCCGGCAGGTCGGGGTCGCTGAGCGCCTTGCGCAGCCGCACCTCGGTGACGAGCAGCCGGGCGAACGCCAGCAGCTCGGCTTCGACCTGCTCGAGCGCGTCCCGCTCGTCGGCCTCGCCCAGCAGCCGCTGGGCGTGCCTGGCGAGCGCGGCGTCAACCGCCGCCACGGCCAGAGCCTTCCGGGCGGCTGGTCATGGCGCCGGCCTGGGCGTGGTCGCCGAGCTCCTCGATGTACCCGTCGATCAGCTGGAGCTGCCGGTCGCGGTCGAGGGAGTCGCTCACCACCCTGGCGGCCAGGTCGACCGCGAGCGTGCCGACCTCGCGCCGCAGGTCCCGCACGGCCTGGTCGCGCTCGCTGCGGATGGCCTGGCGGGCGCGTTCGAGCTCGCGTTCCGCCTCTGCCTCGGCCTTGCCCCTGAGCTCCCGGCGGATCCGCTCGGCGTTGGTGCGCGCCTCCTCCAGGATGCGCTGGGTCTCCTCTTCGGCGGCGGCCAGCTTGCCGCGGTACTCCTCCAGCAGTTCCTCGGCCTCGGCGCGCTGCCGCTCGGCCTCGTCCAGCTTGCCCTCGATGTTCTCGGCACGGTTGCGGTACGCCTCGTCGATGCTCGGCCAGATCAACTTGGTGACCACGAACAGCAGCGCGAAGAAGGCGATCGCGCCCCAGATCAGTTCGGCGGTGGCCGGGAAGATCGGGTTGGGGGCGGCCTCCTCCTCGGCGGCCAGGATCAGGCTGGCGAACTGCACCTCGCCCCCCTACGAGACCACGAAGGCGAGCACGAAGCCGAACAGCGCCAGCGCCTCGACCAGGGCCAGGCCGATGAACATCAGCGGCCGCACCGCGCCGGCGGCCTCGGGCTGGCGTGAGATGCCCTCCACCGTCTTGCCGACCAGGAAGCCGATGCCGATGCCCGGGCCGAGCGTGCCGAGGCCGTAGCCGATGATCGAGACGCTCCCGCTGACCGAGTCCTTGGCGGCCAGGACGCTGTTGACCAGGTTGACGCTCATGTCGTGCTGCGCTCCTTTGCTGCTAGTGCTCGCTCGAGACAGCGGACTCAACGGTGCCGGGACTATACCGGCGCGTCGCCGGCCCTGCTGCGGGCCGGGCCGGATGGGCGGGGGGCGGGCCAGCGTACCTGCTGGCCCGGCTGGAGGTTCAGTGCTCCGGCTCGAGGGCACCGGCGATGTAGACGGCGGACAGGATGGTGAACACGTACGCCTGCAGGGCGGCCACGAACAGCTCGAAGGCGACCAGGGCGATCGCGAAGACCAGCGCGCCGACCCCGAACAGCACGCTCACGTCGTACGAGGTGAGCAGGTAGGCGGTGGCCGCGAAGAAGACGCCGAGGATGAGGTGGCCGGCGATCATGTTGGCGAGCAGCCGGACCGCCAGGGTGACGGGCCGGACCACGAACGTGGAGATGAACTCGATCGGGGTGAGCAGCGGGTACAGGAACGGGGGTACCTCCGGCGGGAACAGCGTGTTGCGCAGGTAGTGCCAGACTCCCTGCCGGCGCATGCCGATCCCGATGAACAGGGCGGTGCTGGTCAGGGCCATGACGGCCGGCAGGGCCATGCGGGCGGTGACCGGGAAGCTGATCACCGGGATGATGCCGGAGAGGTTGGCCAGGAAGACGAACAGGAACAAGGTGGTGAGGTAGGGCACGTAGCGCAGCCCGTCGCGCCCGATCACCTCCAGCACGATCTGGTCGCGGACGAAGTCGACCGCCGACTCCATCACGTTCTGCAGGCCGCGGGGCACCAGCGAGGGGCGCCGGAACGCGAACCAGAACAGCAGGATCACCACGCCGGCGACCAGGAACATCTGCAGCACCACGCGGTTGATGCTGAGGTCGATGCCGAACAGCTCGAGGTGGAACAGGGACGGCCACTCGAACTCCCCGATGCCGGGAGCGTGGAACCCCTCCCTCGCGGCGGCGGCCACGGACGTGGGAGTCATCTGGTCAGGCTCACCACCTTCGCTCCTCGGCTCAGCCGCTGCCGTAGCGCTTGATGATCAGGTAGAAGGCTCCGGCCGCGCCGATCATGATGCCGATG
>DATLQA010000259.1:0-9346 GCA_035535495.1 Actinomycetota bacterium
CCGGACCACGCCACGGCAGACGAAGCGCAGGCTGTCAGGGTCGCGGCCGGCCTCGCCGGCCGCCTGCTTCACGGTGGCGATCACCGCGTCCAGGCGGGTGAGGTCGGCCATGCTCCCACCCAGCCAGCCGTCGCCCAGCCGGCCGGCCCGGCGCCACGCCGCCGGGACGTTGCCGCCGAGCAGCAGCGGTGGGTTGGGGCGCTGCACCGGCTTCGGGTCGAACCGTGCCGGCGGGATCTCGTAGAAGCGGCCGGTGAACGTCACCACCTGGTCGGTCCAGAGCGCCCGCAGCGCGCCGATGAACTCCTCGGCACGCGCGCCGAGCCGCTCCGGCGGCACCCCGACCGCCTGAAGCTCCTCGCGCATCCAGCCGAGGCCGAGACCGACGTCGAGGCGGCCTGCGGAGACCGTGTCCAGGGTGGCGAGCTGCTTGGCGAGCAGGGCGGGTGAGAAGAACGGCACGTTCACCACCGCGAGGCCGAGCCGGATCCGGCTGGTCTGCCCGGCGAGGTAGGCGAGGGAGACGATCGGGTCGTGGACGCTGCGGTAGAACGGCGCGCCCGCGCGGGCGTCGGGGTGCTCGGGGGCCAGCAGGCGCTGGAAGGTCCAGACCGACCGGTAGCCGAGCTCCTCGGCCCGCCGTACCAGCCGGACCTGGTTGCTGGGCGTGGCCCACGAACCGGCGACGGGCACCCCGAATCCGAGCTGCATCCCTCACCACCTCCCGCTCGATCGTCGGGACAGCGTGGACCAGCGCCCACCCCCATCGCCAGTCGAGGGGGACCCACCTTCCCGCGTTGCGCCGTCCCAGGGCAGGCGTCCAACCGCAAACCAACAGAATTCCCGCATCGCTCCGGCCGTCCGCGCCGCCCTACCTGCGGGGCAGTATTGTGGTCCCATGCCAGCCCGCGAGCAGCTCCTGGAGGTTGCCGGCCGGGAGGTGAAGATCACCAACCCGGACAAGGTCTTCTTCCCCCGCACTGGCCACACCAAGCTCGACCTGGTGCGGTTCTACCTGGCGGTGGGCGACGGCGCGGTCCGCGGGGTGGAGCGGCGGCCGATGGCCCTGAAGCGCTTCGTGAACGGGGCCGAGGGCGAGTTCTTCTTCCAGAAGCGGGCGCCCACCTCGCGGCCGGAGTGGATCCAGGTCGTGGAGCTGCACTTCCCGTCGGGGCGCAGCGCCCACGAGGTGGTGGTCAGCGACGCCGCGCAGCTCGCCTGGATCGTCAACCTGGGCTGCATCGACCTGAACCCCCACCCAATACGCGCCGACGACCTCGACCACCCCGACGAGCTGCGGGTCGACCTCGACCCGGTGCCCGGCGTCGGCTGGCCGCAGATCCGCGACGTGGCCCTGGTCGCCAGGGAGGTGCTCACCGACTTCGGCCTGGAGGCGTGGCCGAAGACCTCCGGTTCCCGCGGCTTCCATGTCTACAGCCGGATCGAGCCGCGCTGGACCTTCGGGGAGGTCCGCAGGGCCGCCGTCGCCCTGGCCCGCGAGGTCGAACGGCGCGCGCCCGACCTGGCCACCAGCAAGTGGTGGAAGGAGGAGCGTCACGGCGTCTTCCTCGACTACAACCAGAACGCCAAGGACCGCACGGTCGCCTCGGCCTATTCGATCCGCCCCACCGCCGACGCGCGGGTGTCGACCCCGTTGCGCTGGGAGGAGGTGGCCGACTGCGAGCCCGCTGCATTCACCATCGACACCGTCCCCGAACGCTTCGCGCGGCTGGGCGACCCCTGGGAGGGGATGGACCAGACCGCCGGGTCACTCGAACCCCTGCTGGAGCTGGCCGAGCAGCACGAGGCCGCCGGGTTCGCCGACGCCCCGTGGCCGCCCCACTACGACAAGCAGGCCGGCGAGCCGGACCGGGTCCAGCCCTCCAAGCGGCGCGCCGGCACCCCCAGGCCTGCGGGTATCGTCCCGCCGCCGGCGCCGGGCAAGTCCGCCGGGCCGACCGGCCGGCGCCGCTCGAAGATGCCGCTGATCGAGATCGCCCGCGCCGCCACCCAGGCCGAGGCGATGGAGGGCCTGGAGCGCTGGAAGGCCCGCCACCCCGACGTCTGGGCCCGCCTCGACCCGCCCGACGTGCTGGTGGACTCGATGCGCGGCCGCTCGACCGTCTGGTACCGGATCCGGCTGAACCTCCGCAACGTCCCCGAGCCCGAGCGCCCACCTCAGGAGCCCCTCGAGGTCGACTACGACCCCTGGGCCGGCCTCGAAGACCCGCGGCGCCTCAGCTGAGCACGGGACTGGGCAGCCTCGTCCAGCACCTCGACGTCGTGATGGCGGCAATCGCGACGTCGTCTTCGGGGCGTCCTCAGTATTTCAGGCCGGTGCCGGCGATCCCTTCGACGATGCGGCGTTGGAAGAGCAGGAACACCACCAGGAGCGGGAGGCCGCCGAGGATGGCGGAGGCCATGATCTGGGCGTAGTGGATGCCGTAGGCGCTCTGCACCGTGGCCAGGCCGACCGGGATCGTCATCACCCGGGTGCCGGTGAGGACGATGAACGGCCACAGGAAGAAATTCCACGCCCAGACGAAGGTGAAGATCGCCACCGCCGAGATGGCGGGCCTGGACAGCGGCATCCAGATGCGCCAGTAGATGCGGAACCGGCTGGCCCCGTCGACCACGGCGGCGTCCTCGAGCTCGTGCGGGATGCCGTCGAAGAACTGCTTGAACACGAACACCGCGATCGGCGTGGGGATCTGCGGCAGGATCACCGCCCAGTAGGTGTTCACCAGCCCGACCGAATTGAATTCGCGGAACAGCGGCACGATCAGGGCCTGGATGGGGACCATGATGCCCGCCAGGATGAACCAGAACAGCAGGTTGTGGCCGCGGAAGGAACGACGTGACAGGGCGAACGCCGCCATGCTCGCCACCAGCACGGTGGTCGCGGTGATCAGGATCGCCGTGACCGCGCTGTTGACGTACCAGTGCAGCAGGTCGCCGGCGTTGATCACCTGCCGGAACGCGTCCAGCGTCGGAGCCTTCGGCACCCAGGTGAGCGGCACCACGGTCGTCTCCGCCTCGGGCTTGATGGCGGTGTCGACCGCCCAGGCGAGCGGCACCAGCCACAGCAGCGCGAGGGCGATCAGCACGCCCACGGCCACCCGGTTGAAGAGGGTCGTCCGCCAGTCGCCCCGGTCAAGGGATGGTGCCGGCCGGACGCTGGTCGTCGGAGCTGTCACCGCCATCGGTCACACCCCCTTTTCCTGCCGCCGCACCAGGCCGAACCAGATGAGCGACACCGACAGGATCACCACGAACAGGACCATGGACGCCGCCGACGCGTAGCCGACGCGGTAGCTGGTGAAGCCGGACTCGTAGATGAACTGGACGGCCGGCTGGGTGGAGAAATCCGGACCGCCCTCGGTCAGCAGGTAGATCTGGTCGAAGACCTTCAGCGACGCGATCACCTGCAACACCGCCACCAGGGTGGTGGTGCGGCCGAGCAGGGGGATGGTGATGCGGCGCATCTGCGCCCACGGCCCGGCGCCGTCGAGCGCGGCCGCCTCGTAGAGCTGCCGCGGGATCTCCTGGATGCCGGCGAGGTAGAGGATGAAATTGAAGCCGAGCGTCCACCACACCGTCAGGATCACGATGGAGACCATCGCCACCTTGGGGTCGGAGAGCCAGCCGGCCGGCCCGATGCCGAGCTTGCCAAGGTAGGTGTCGACCAGGCCGGTCTCCGGCTGGTACATCCAGTTCCAGATCAGCACCACGGTGGAGACCGGCAGCACGTAGGGGGCGAAGTAGGCCAGCCGGAAGAACCAGCGCCCCCTGGCGACCCGGCTGGCGAACAGGGCGAGGGCGAGCGCCAGGATCACCAGCGGCGGGGTCGACAGCAGCGTGAACAGCACCGTGTGCCAGAGCGACGACCAGAAGCCGGGGGTGTTGAACAGCTCGCGGTAGTTGGCGAGCCCGACGAAGCTCGACAGTCCCGGACGTACCAGGCTGGTGTCGAACAGGCTCATCAGCGCGCCGTAGAGGATCGGCACGATCAGGAACAGGACGTACAGCACCAGGAACGGCATCGCGAGGGCGATGCCGGGGAGGTCCCTGCGCAACGGCGAGACGCGGGGCCGGTGCGTCGCCACGCGTGGGATCGCGACCCCGCTCGCCTGCTGGGTGGTAGCCATGGTCAACCTTCCTCCGGGACGCCGGGGCTCGAGGTCGCGGGTCAGACGGGCGACGGCGCCGAGCTGAGCCGGTCCAGCCCGGTCCGGAACCGCGCCACGCCCTCAGCGGGCGACCTGCGGCCGCCCATCACGGACCCGAAGGCGCCGCCCGCCTCGATCTCGAGGCTCGACCCGGATCCGCTGTACCAGGCTGGCGGGTCGTAGACGACCTGCTCGGCGACGCTGACGTAGTTGGACTGCGGCTTGAGACGGCGGTAGTCGGCGCTGCGCTGGGCCGGCAGCCAGGTTGGGATGTGGCCGCCCTCCGCCCAGGTGAGGCTCTGGTCGAGCAGGCTCTTGGCGAAGCCGAGGGCGAGGTCGGTGCGGTCCGGGTCGGGCCGGTCGAGGCGGGGCAGCACCAGGGCGTGGGAGTCGGCCTGGGTGGCGGCCTGGCCGAAGACGGTCGGGAACGGCCGCATGTCGAACGGGAGCTTGGCGTCCTTGAAGGTTGGCAGCTCCCAGTCGCCCTGCAGGAAGAAGCCGGCCTTGCCGCTGGCGAACAGCGCGACCGCGCCGCCGTAGTCCATCGCGGCGGGGGCCACCTGCGAGTCCACCGTGAGCCTGCGCATCAGGGTGGTGACCTGCTCGGCCTTGGCGTCGTCGAGCACCACCCGGCCTGCCTCGAGCACCTTGCCGCCGAGCTGGCTGTAGAGCGTGTAGAAGAGCCGCCACACGGTGGCGAAGTCGTTGGTGGAGGAGAACGCCGCTCCCCACCCACCGGTGACGCGCTTGGCGCGCTCCAGCGCGTCGACCAGGGCGTCGGGGTCGTCGATCGGCGCGAGCGCGCCGTCGTCGCCGAGCAGCCCGGCCTTCTTGGCGACGTCGGTGTTGTAGTAGAGGACGAACGGGTGGGTGTCGATCGGGATGGCGTAGAGCTTGCCGTCGAAGTGGGCCTGCCGCCATGCGGTCCCCACGAAGTCGTCGGGGTGCATGTCGTGGCGGTCCAGGTCGGCGTCCTCGATCGTCTGCAGGAGGTCGCCGGGGACGAGCGCCTGCAGGCGGGTCAGGTGGGCGATGGCGACGTCGGGCGGCTGGCCGCCGATGGTGGCCATGGACAGCTTGGTGTAGTACGGGTTGCCCCAGGTGAGGGTGACCGGCCGCAGGTCGACGGTCGGGTTGGCCTTGGCGTAGGCCGCCTGCATGGTCTGCATCCGCACGCCGTCGCCGCCGCCCAGCAGGTTCCAGTAGGTGAGCGTCCGCGACGAGTGGGTGGTGCCGCTGAAGCCGGGCCCGACGTAGGAGCAGGCGCCGGCGGCGAGCCCGGAGGCGGCGAGGACGGCGGCGCGTCCCAGGAAGGCGCGTCGCGAGAGGCCGGGTCCGGAGGTGGTCGGAGGGGGTCGGTCGCGCATGGCGTCCGCCTTTCTTGCCGCGGTGCCGGCCTGGCCGCTGGTGCGGGTCGCGGTCAGCCGAGCTCGACGTCGAGCAGCGTGAGCGAGTGCGGGGGGAACTCCTCCTCGAGTTGGTCGGTCTTGGCGGTGCGGTGGTCAGCGGTCACGGTGACCGCGTCGGGCCGGTCGAAGTCGTTGGTGGCGGTGGGGCTGGCGCCGTCAACGCGCCAGCTGGTGACCTGGCCGCTGGCGACCGCGCCACCGAGGGTGATGGCGGCGCTGACAGGGCGGTCGGGCGCGCGGTTGACCACCGCCAGCACCAGCCGGCGCGCGTCCGGATCGCGGGTCGCGGCCACGTCGAGGAGCTTGAAGGGGCCGAGGTCGGCGACCCGGTGCGGCCACGGGTCTGGCACCGGCGGGTCGACGTGGGTGACGGTGTCGCAGTCGACCAGCGCGTCGAGCGCGAGCTCCCTGGTGTGCTCCGCGTACAGCCGCAGCGGGTGGTAGATGGCCTGCAGGAAGAGGCCGTCGGGGCGGGTCACGACCGGGGCGATGACGTTGACGAGCTGGGCGAGGTTGGCCATCCGCACGGTGCGGCAGTGGCGCACGAAGACGTTGAGGTAGGTCGCGACCGCGAGCGCGTCGGCCAGGGTGTAGCGCTCCTCCAGGCCGCTTTGCGGGGCCCGCTCCCTGAACCAGACGTTCCATTCGTCGTAGGCGACGTGGACGGGGTGGTCGACCCGTTGCAGGTAGCGGGCGCGGTCGATCAGCGCCTGGCAGGTCCGCAGCGCCCGCTCGGCCTGGTGCGGGGCGAGCACGTCGGACCAGTAGTCGTCGGAGCCGGTATAGATGTGGACGCTGTGGAAGTCGACCTGGGAGACCAGCCCGTCGATCACGATGCGGTCCCACTCGCTCCAGCCGTTCTCCCCGCAGCTCACCAGCTGGATCTCCGGGTCCGTCCAGCGCAGGACCTTGGCCCACTCGCGGGCCTTGGTGACGTACGCCTCGGGCGACAGCGCGCCGATCTGCCAGGAGCCGTACATCTCGTTGCCGAGCGCCCAGTAGCGCACCCGGTAGGGCGCTGGATGGCCGCCCGACCGCCGCCGGTTGGCCCAGTAGGTGTCGCCGGTGCCGTTGCAGTACTCGACCCAGGCCTGTGCCTCGTCGAGGGTGCCGGTGCCCATGTTCAGGCAGATGTAGGGCTCGGTGCCGAGCTCGCGGCAGTAGGCGATGTACTCGTCGGTGCCGAACTGGTTGGACTCCTCGGTGTGCCAGGCGAGCTCCATGCGCCGCGGACGGTCCTCCGGCGGGCCGATGCCGTCGGTCCAGTGGTAGCCGCTGACGAAGTTGCCGCCTGGCCAGCGCAGCACGGGCACCCGGAGCGGCCGGACCGCGTCGAGGACGTCGCGCCGGAACCCCTGGGCGTCGGCCAGCGGGGAGCCGGGCTCGAAGATCCCGCCGTAGATGCAGCGGCCCAGGTGCTCGATGAACCCGCCGAAGATGCGCGGGTCCACCGTCCCGACGGTTCGGTCGAGATCCAGCTTGATCTGGGCCATGAGGCTCCTTTCGGAGGTGGGCTAGCTGCCGGGGTCCGCGGGGACACCGCCGGCGCCGCAGGAGGCGCGCACCACCAGCTCGACCGGGAGCAGGACCCGCTCGGGCACGGCCTCGCGCTGGGCGATCCGGTCGAGCAGCAGGGCGATGGCCCGCTCCCCGGTCTCGTAGAAGGGGAGGTGCACGGTGGTGAGCGGCGGGATCGTGTGGGCCACCAGCGGCAGGTCGTCGCAGCCGACCACGGCGCAGTCGTCGGGGACCGCCAGGCCGCGCTGGTGCAGGGCGCTGAGCACGCCGACCGCGATCAGGTCGCTCTGCGCGAAGATGGCGGTGATCTCCGGGTCGCGGTCGAGCAGCCGCATGGTCGCCGCGTGGCCGCTCGCCGAGCTCCAGTCAGACTCCTCGACCAGGGCGGGGTCGGCCTCCAGGCCCGCCGCGGCGAGCGCGTCCTGGTAGCCGCGCAGGCGGCTGGCCACCACCCGCCGGTGTGCCGGCCCGGTCACCGTCGCGATCCTGCGGTGGCCGAGCCGTGCCAGGTGCGCGGTGGCGAGCCTGCCGGTGCGGCGGTGGTTGGACCCGACCACCGGGACCCCGCCCCCCGGCACGTGGTGGAGGCTGACCGCCGGCACCCGGCCGGTGAGCAGCTTGGCCACGCGGGTGTCGTGCTCGAGCTTTGGCGCCGCCGCGATGATCCCGTCCACGCGCCGCTCGATCAGCGCGCGGACCGGCCCCTCGGCGTCGGGATCGGCGTCGGGGACGGTGGCGATCAGCACGGCGTGGCCGCGGCGGCGCGCCTCGCGCTCGGCGCCGACCACGAACCGGGCCAGCGCCCAGTCGTTGAGGTCGTCGGCGACGATCCCGATGGTGCAGGTCGATTGTGTGATCAGGCTGCGCGCCAGCACGTTGGGCACGTAGCCGAGCTCGGCCGCGGCGCTGTGGATGCGCTCGCGGGTGTCGCTGGAGACCGCCACCGCCCGGCCGTTGAGCACCTTGCCGGCGGTCTGGAAGCTGACCCCGGCGTGGGCCCCCACGTCTTTCAGCGACACGTACACGCGCGCCTCCAAAGGCGGGAAACTCTCGTCAGACCAACTAGGCGAACGTTCGCCTACAGGAGGTTCCCCGTGATCGCGAGCCCGCAAACAACCGCGACGCGGTGCCGGCCCGATGGCGAGCGCGGCGCCTTCGCATCCCGGCGGTGGTTGGGCGAGGCTGTGATCTTCGGGCCTGCTCGCGCAACTACAGGGGTGTGATGGGCGCAACCACGGATGGACGCGACGACGCCGAGCTGGTGGCGGCGGTGGTGGCCGGCGAGAAGGAGGCGTTCGGCCCGCTCCTGCTGCGCTGGCAGGCGAGCGTGCTGCGGCTGTGCCGGCGGCTGCTCGGCCCGGGGTCCGAAGCCGAGGACGTCGCCCAAGAGGCCGCGGTGCAGGCCTTCATCGGCCTGCCGCGGCTCGGGGACCCGGCCCGCTTCGGGGCGTGGCTCCACGCGATCGCGGCGAACCTGGCCCGCATGGCGCTGCGCCGGCGCCGCCTGGTGGCGCTGGAGGCGCTCCCGCCCGACACACCCGTGGTGCTGCGCCTGGGCGGCGCCGCCCCGACCCCGGAGGACGCCTGGGCGAGCCGGGAGGCCCACGAGGCGATCATGGCCGCCCTGCGAGCGCTGCCACCGGCGACCCGCGACGCGGTCATCGGCTTCTACCTGCAGGGCTACAGCTACGCCGAGCTGGCCGAGCTGCTCGGGGCGCCGAAGAGCGCGGTGCGGGGCCGGCTCTACCACGGCCGGCGCCAGCTCCGGCGGGCCCTGCGACCGGTCGCCGACGCCGTCCTGACACCGGCGCGAACCAGGCGAGAGGAGCAGACCGTGGAGGAGGACAGGTTGATCGACGCCGTGGTCGCCTTCGTCGGCCGCATGGCGTTCTCCAGCGACCGCATGATCATGCTGCAGGAGCGGGACGGGCCGCGGCGGCTGCCGCTCGAAGGGGTCGACGCCGCCACCGGCGAGGTGGTCGAGCGCCTCCTCGGCGGCCAGCAGCCGCTCGCGCCGACCACCCACGACCTGCTCGGGCGGCTGGTCGAGGCGCTCGGCGGCCGGGTCGAGCAGGTCGCCATCCGCCGCCTGGTCGGCGAGGCGCTGTACGCCGAGGTCACCCTGGACCGCGACGGCGGACGGCGCGATGTGGAGGCTCGTGCTGGCGACGCGGTGGCGCTCGCGCTCGGCACCGGCGCGCCGCTCCGGGTGTCGGCCGCGGTGCTGGACGCGGCCGGCTTCGACCCAGG